>NZ_JIAD01000001.1:986465-1315286 GCF_000688015.1 Eubacterium sp. AB3007 | reverse complement strand
ATCATGGATCCGTTGTTCTACGGCATGCAGAAGGAAGCCGTAGCAGCCATGATCCTGCCTGCGATCCTGCCCTTCAACCTGAGCAAGGCAGGCATCAACTCCATCATCACCTTCTTCATCTACAAGCGCATTTCCAAGTTGATCCACAAGGCGCAGGGTACGCCAGGGAGCCACTAGATGCGTAGGGTGATGATTCGCGATGAGTCAGAGGCGGTGAACTTTGGCCGATCTCTTGCACAAAGCCTTCAGCCCGGCGATATTCTGGCGCTGATCGGGGACCTGGGAACCGGGAAGACGACCCTGACCCGGGCCATCGCCAGCGGTCTGGGCATTACAGAGCCGGTGACCAGCCCTACCTTCACCCTGGTGAAGGAATACCGCACGGGGCGGCTGCCGCTGTTTCATTTTGATGTGTACCGGCTGTCGGACGGGCAGGAACTGATGGAGACCGGTGCGGACGAGTATTTCGATGCTGGGGGCATCTGTGTTATCGAATGGGCTGACCGGATCGCGGAGATCCTGCCAGACGAGACCAAGTGCATCTTCATCGACTACGGAGAGGCAGAAGGAGAACGGATATACCAATGTACATTTTAGGGATAGAGACGACCGGCCCGGTGGGGTCGGTGGCGCTATACGATCTGGACGATGATCGTCCGATCGCTCAGAAAACCACAGAAGAACCCATGGGACATCTGCGGAATCTTATGGCGATGGCCTCTGATCTGCTGGAGGAGGCAGGAGCGGTCCCATCGGACATCCAGCTGGTGGCCTGCTCGGTGGGGCCTGGGTCCTACACAGGGATCCGCATCGGAGTCACCAGTGCCAGAGCCATTGCACAGGCTCTGGGCGTGCCCTGCGTACCTGTCGGCGCGCTGGACCAGTTTCGGCAGGTGGCCATGCGGACAAGGCATCCGTTGGCGGTGATCTTCAACGCCCGCCGCGGTCAGGTGTACGGGGCGGTGTATCGGTATGAGGAGCAGGAGAGAACGCTGGAGTACGATGCAGTCGTCAAAGTTCCGGTGGTGGTGGACGTGTTGCCGCCAGGTCCGTATATGCTTACCGATGTACTGGAGAAGACAGCGGATCTTCCGGGTGTGGTCTTCTATGGGGATGGCGTAGACGCCTACCGGGAGCAGCTGGAAGGCATGACGCTGGCCCCGGAGACGGAACGATATCCATCGGCGGCATTGACGGTGCGTGCAGCGATCGCAGAGGTGCTGCACGCGGCGGAGGCAGCCGCCGCGCCTGGGGAACTCGAGCCCGGCACCACCACCTTCAGGGAACTTCTTCCCCGTTACATGCGGGAGACAGAAGCGGAACAGAAGCTGAAGGACGGCACCCTGGCAAAACTCCGGGCCGCTAAGATGGCGAAATTCCGCAGCAGATAGAGTGCAGGAGGGGATATGGCAGGAGAACTGATCATCAGAAAAGCGAATATCGGGGATCTGGAGGGGCTGGTCACAATCGAGAAGGCCTGTTTCGACACTCCCTGGAGCAGAGAGTCGTTGGCCCATGATCTGGATTCGAACCCTCTGGCGATGCTGCTTTGTGCGGAGATCGATGGAAAGATCGCCGGCTATATCGACGTGTGGATCATCCAGGAGGAAGGGCATATCAACAATGTGGCCGTGCTGCCGGAGTTCCACCGCATGCATATCGCCACGATCCTGATCCATACCATGATTCGTGTTACAGAAGCCAAAGGTGTCCTGAGCCACACGTTGGAAGTGGCTCGCGGCAACCAGGCAGCCATCAGTCTCTACGAGAAGTTCGGCTTCCAGAAGACCGGCGAGCGACCGCATTATTACGAGAACGGGGAGGACGCGCTGATCATGTGGCGCTTGGGTGACCCCAGCGTGCACGAGGAGGAGTCATAACCGCCCAAGGCGGCGGAGGCGCTGCGGGGCAGTGGAGTGGATTTCTATTATCTGGAAAGGATTGCTTTGTCGGCAGAGTGAATAATCGTGTATATTGAAAGTGTTGTGGATATTTCCGCCAAAAACTCCGGCAAATATCCATAAGCCATACCCGCCACCGCCACATACCATATCCATCTGCCAACTCTACGCACCAATTCCGACGCATCCAGACCTCCGGATCAACAGCAGGCGACAACAGAAGAAGGACACAGCAATGAAAGACGGAAAGTTCATTACATTAGGCATAGAATCCAGCTGCGACGAGACGGCCATCGCCGTGGTGGCGGACGGGCGGGAGATCCTGTCCAACGTCATCTCTTCGCAGATCGATATACATACGAAATTTGGCGGCGTGGTGCCGGAGATCGCTTCGCGGCACCACCTGGAGAACATCAACGAGGTACTGGAGCAGGCACTGGCGGAGGCCGGCGACCTGTCCCTCCGGGACGTCGACCTCATCGGTGTCACCAACGGGCCGGGCCTCATCGGCGCCGTGGTCATCGGGGTAGCTACCGCCAAGGCGCTCTCCTTTGCCACAGGGATCCCGCTGGTGGGCGTCAACCACATGCACGGCCATGTGAGCGCCAACTACCTGCAGTATCCCGACCTGGAACCACCCTTCCTGGCACTGATCGTGTCCGGCGGGCACACCAATCTGGTTCAGGTTACCGACTACAACCGCTGCGAAGTGCTGGGCGGCACCCGGGACGATGCAGTGGGGGAAGCGTACGACAAAGTCGCCCGCGTCATCGGCCTGGGCTATCCCGGCGGACCCAAGGTGGATCGCACCGCCCGGGAAGGAGATCCCGAGGCCGTGCACTTCAAGCGGGTCATGCTGGAGGAGGGCAGCCTGGATTTCAGCTTCAGCGGCCTGAAGACCCAGGCACTGAACTACATCAACCGGGAGAAAATGGCGGGCAGAGAGCTGAACATTCCCGACATCTGCGCCGGGTTCCAGCAGTCCATCATCGACGTGCTGGTGCACAAAGCCATGCTGGCTGCTGAACGCACCGGAGCAGACCGGCTAGTGGTGGCAGGCGGGGTGGGCGCCAATAGCGCGCTCCGCACCGCCCTGGACGAAGCCTGCCTCTCGCGCGGCATCGCGTTGTACACGCCTGCGCCCATCCTCTGCACCGACAACGGGGCAATGATCGCTTCCGCAGCATACTACAAATACCAACAGGAAGGCGCCGATGACCTCCATCTGGACGCCTATGCGAATTTACCATTGTAAGTAAAGCGCGCCCGGCGCCCCCGCTGCGCGGGGGCCCCGGAGTCCAGCCGACCTGCACTCCTCTGGACTCCGGAATCTCCCGGGCGCTTTCCATTTGAAAGAAAGACTATGATCGTATTATCAGCAACAGAATTAACCAAATCTTACGGCACAGATGTGATCCTGGACAGAGTCTCCTTCCATATCAACGAGGGGGATCGCATTGGGATCGTAGGGGCCAATGGCGCCGGCAAGACCACCCTGCTGAACATCCTCACCGGAAACGATACGGCGGATGGCGGGGAGTTTTTCGTGTCCAGAGACCTGACCGTGGGGTATCTTCGTCAGAAGGATGACTTCCGGGAGGACAGCACACTGGCTTCAGAGGTGGAGCGGATCTATGGACACTTCCATGAGATGGAGGACGAGATCCGGAGGCTGTCCGATGAGGTGGCCGCACTGGCGGAGGGCACGGCCGGCGTAACGGCGGGCCCGTCAGAGAAGGCCGCATCGGCGGACTACACCCGTGCCCTGGAGCGTCTGGGCGTGCTGCAGGACCGGTACCGGGACGAGGGCGGTTTCACCTACAAGAGCGAGATGAACGGCATTCTCACCAGTATGGCCTTTGGGCCGGAGTACTATGACAAGAAGATCTCTACATTGTCCGGCGGGGAGCGCACCCGGCTCGCCCTGGCCTGCCTGCTCATGGAGCACCCGGACATGCTGCTCCTGGATGAGCCTACCAACCATCTGGACATCGGTATGCTGAAGTGGCTGGAACAGTTCCTGAAAAACTACAAAGGGACCCTGGTTATGGTGTCTCACGATCGGTACTTTCTGGATCAGATGGCGACGCGGATATTCGATCTGGAGCATCGCCGGCTGAAGACCTATAACGGCAACTACACTGCCTTTGCTGAGAAAAAACGAGCCCAGCGAGAAGCAGACCTTCGCGCCTACAACAAGCAAAGAGAGGAGATCCGCCGGCAGGAGGACATGATCCGCCGCTTCAAGGAGCGTGGGACGGAGCATCTGGCCAAGAGGGCGGCATCCCGGGAGAAGCGACTGGCCCAGATCGACCGGTTGGACAAGCCGGAGGCGGAGCTGGGAAAGATTCGCATCCAGTTCAAACAGAACTACCAGAGCGGCAGCGACGTGCTCCTGGCAGAGGACCTGTCCAAATCCTTCGGGTTTGGAGCGAGTCGGAAGGAACTGTTTGCGGGGGTACACTTCGACATCAAGCGAGGGGAACGCATCTGTATCGTAGGTCCCAACGGAGTGGGGAAGACCACGCTGCTCCGAATGATGATGGGGGATCTTCGGGCCGACACCGGGTTCATCCGCCACGGCCACAACCTAGAGTTCGGCTACTACGATCAGCGGCAGGCCATGTTGGATAATAGCAAGACCGTCATGGAAGAGGTCCACGACACCTTCCGACTCTACAAGGACAGTGAGATCCGTGCTATCTTGGGTCGATTCCTGTTCACCGGAGAGCAGGTGTTCCTGCAGGTAGGAGATCTCTCCGGCGGAGAGAAGGCTCGGTTGGCTCTCTTGAAACTCATGATGTCCGGCGCCAACGTGCTGGTGCTTGACGAGCCCACCAACCACCTGGATATCGATTCCAAGGAGGTGTTTGAGGAGGCTCTGGCCGAGTATCCGGGCACGGTGATCGCCGTCTCCCATGACCGATACTTCTTGAACCGGGTTGCCACCAGGATCTTTGAGTTGGAACGAAGCGGGATCACGGAGTATGTGGGCGGCTACGATTACTACGAGGAAAAGAAAGCCCAGATATCCTCGGCCAAGCGCTACGCGGCTGAGTTGTCTGGCACAAAGCCCGCTGCCGGCGCCCCTGCTCCCCATGATGGCAGCACAGCTTCGGCCGGGAAACCATCCGGAGAGGAGGCCCTGGTGGCAGACATCCGCCGGGCACAGACATCCGCCGGACTGGCAGGGACGGACGAGACCGGGAAGGCTTTGTCCGCCGCGGAGGAGCGCGCGCTGAAAAAGAAAAAGCAGACCGAAGAGAAGCGTCTGGCAAGGAAGAAAGCGCAGCTTGAGGAGGAGATCGCCTCTCTGGAGGAGGAGATCGAGGATCTTCAGCAGGAGATGTGCCAGCCTGAGGTGCTGGCAGACCCCAAGCGGCTGAATGAACTGGATGAGGAAGTGAAGGCCACCAAGGAAGAACTGGAGCACGTCTACGAGGAGTGGATGGAGCTGGAGGAGTAGCCGCGGAGGAGTTCCGACAGGGGATAAGGAACTGCCGTTTCCCAGGCGATTTGACGCGGCGGCCGTCCTATAGTATAATAAAAGATGAACGAATTGTACATCTATTGTGACGAGCCTGATGGGAGGGGGCTCCAGAAGAGGTATTGTATTAGTGTCAAAAAGGGGAAAAGATATGAGATTGAAGAGAATGATAAGCACGGTGTTCCTGTCATTCACGCTGATCCTGACGATGAGTGCCTCTGCGTTTGCATGTACCAGTATTTACGTCGGATCGGACGTCAGTGAGAACGGGAATGTCTATGTAGGGCGTAGCGAAGATTACACGAACAACTATAACAAGATGCTGGGGGTCGCTCCTGCCACAGAGCACAAAGCCGGCGACATGTTCGTCGACTGCAACGGATTTCAGTGGCGGTATCCGAGCAAGACCTATGCATATACCTATATCAAGGAAAGTCCGAAGATCAACCCGGATGAAACCGTTTTCGATAACGATGGAAACCCGCAGGGAGAGCCTTATGCGGCAGGATGCGTGAATGAGAAGGGCGTCTACATCACGGCGACCGTGACAACGAGTTATAACAACAGCGCAAAGGCCGCAGATCCTCTGGTCAGCAATGGCATCGCGGAGGTCTCCATTCCGTCTGTGCTCATGGCCAATGCTGCGTCCGCCAAGGAGGCGGTAGATCTGCTGGCAAGGATAATCGACGAGAAGGGGAGCGGAGAGTGCTATTTCATCCTGATCGGAGATGGAAAAGAAACCTGGGGGTTTGACTGCGTAGCCGGGCATCAGTATGTGGCCACCAGACTTCCCAGCGATCAGGTCGGGTTCAATCCGAACATCATGCTGATCGGCGAGGTGGATGTCACAGATACCGAGAATGTGGTCGCTTCCAAGGAGCTGGTCAGCCTTCCTGAGGAGAAGGGGTTCCTGAAGAAGGGAAAGAGCGGAAAGATCCATGTCGCATCGACTTACAGCAGGAGTTTTCAGAACACCAGATACTGGCAGGGAGCCTACTACATGGATCCAGAGCAGGCCGAGAAGATCGATCTGAATCAGGTCAACGCAGACAACCCGCTTCCGACCATGATGACCCCGAACCGGAAACTGACAGCGCTGGAGACGATACGCTTCCTGGGATACCGGGGAGAGGGTACAAAGTACGACGGGAATGTGAACCCAAGGCTTTCCAGCATTGGAAACAACCGCCATACAGAGTGCCATGTTTTCGAGACCAGAAAGGGATTCCCTCTGGAGATGACGACGATCGAATGGGTCACACCGGCAGATGCGGAGTTCGGTATTTTCCTGCCGTATTACGGCGCGATGATCACCGATGTCCACGATGCCTACAAGGTGGACAGTGTTTCCTACGTGCCCAATTCGGTCAACTGGAACGCGAACGTGATCAACGATCTGTGTGACAAGAACAGAGCCAATCACGTTGGAGACGGCATCAAGGAATATTTTGTGAAATACCAGGCAAGCCTGATCGAGCAGCAGGCCAAGGTCGACAAGGATATGCTCACGATCTATGAGTACGATCCCGCACTGGCCAAGAAAGCCGCTACCGATATTGGGAAGGAGCAGGCGGAGCAGTACATGAAAGTGACCGACTCTGTCGTTGAGGAGCTTCGAGCCTATGTGGCTGCCGGAGATTTCAGCAAGCCGCTGAAGGTCACCATGGCGGAGAAGAACGTGATGCCGGATTATAAGGTTCCCGCGGAATATCTGCTGACTGTGGCACAGGGCAAGCTGGACAAGGCGAATGATAAGATCAACGCCCTCCAGAAGGAACTTAAACAGTCGAAGGACAAGAGCGCGAAAGAGATCAAGGAGCTGAAGAAGCAGCTTAAGGCGGCAAAGGAAGAAGCCACCAAGTCGAACAAGACGCTGAAAAAAATAGCGAAACAGCTGAAAGTCAAGAAACTGAAGGTCAAGTCGAAGTCCAGGAAGGCGACCGTGAAGTTCAAGGCGGTCTCCGGCGTTACTGCTTACCAGATCCAGTACAAGCAGAAGGGCAAGAAATGGGCAGATCTGACCAAGTCCACTACCAAGACCAAGGTCAAGAGCAAGAAACTGAAAAAAGGCAAGAAATACACCTTCCGTGTCCGGACCATCACAAAGGTAGATGGTAAGAACGTTTACGGGAAGTGGGCAACCAAGAAAGTAAAGATCAAATAATAACAACGGGAGGGAGCCGCAGCTCCCTCCCGCTCTGTATGGCGTTTCATGCCTTCCACTCTCTGATCTCCCGGCGTAGCCAGTCTGCCCAGGAATCCATCCCCTCGCCGGTCTTGGCGCAGATGGGGATGACCTCTGCCTTTGGGTTGCGCAGGGCGATGTTTTTCCGGCAGGTATCCAGGTCAAAATCGAAATAAGGCAGGACATCGATCTTGTTGACGAGCACCACATCGCAGATGGAGAACATGAGGGGGTATTTCAGGGGCTTGTCATCTCCCTCCGGAACGGAGAGAATCATGGCGTTTTTGGATGCCCCCGTGTCAAACTCCGCCGGGCATACCAGGTTCCCTACGTTCTCCAGAATGGCCAGATCTACATCGCCTGTTTCCAGAGCCTCCAGTCCCTGGGCGGTCATGCCTGCGTCCAGATGGCACATGCCACCGGTGTGGATCTGGATGGACCGGGCCCCGGTCTCGGCGATGGCCCTGGCGTCCACATCGGAGTCGATGTCCGCCTCCATGACGCCGATCCTGTATTCCTCCTTCAGCATCTCAATGGTCCGGGTCAGGGTCGTGGTCTTGCCGGATCCCGGAGAAGACATGAGGTTGAGCAGGAAGATCCCCCGGCTCTTCAGTTCCTCTCGCAGTCTGTCTGCCTCCTGGTCGTTGTCCGCAAAGATACTTTCCTTTACTTCGATTATCTTGACTTCCTTCTGATCCATAGTGATCCTCCTTCTTGAAACAAGTATACCACATAGCAATTTCCCCTTGCAATCGGAAGACTTCTCAACTATAATGTATTTGATATTAGAACAAGCGAGGAGGTTAGTTATGTCTTTTGAAAAGATCAGAGATATTATCGTGGAGCAGCTCAACGTTGAGCCTTCCATGGTTACTATGGATACCAACCTGATGAAGGATCTGGAAGCAGATTCTCTGGATGCTGTAGAGATCATCATGGCGATCGAGGAGGAGTTCGACATCGAGATCCCAGATGAGGAAGCAGAGAATTTCCAGGTGGTGAGCGATCTCGTAGGCTTTGTAGACGATAACATCGAATAACAGGACAGACCCGCCTCACCGGCGGGTCTTGTTGTAAGAGAAGGAGAGGAGCATGGCCAAGAATACCAAGATATCCAACGCCGTCATCAAGCGGCTCCCGCGTTATCGCAGGTACCTGATCGAACTGAATAAGAAGGGCGTAGAGAAGATCTCTTCCAAGGAGTTCAGCGAACTCATTGGCTATACCGCTTCCCAGATCCGGCAGGATCTGAACAACTTCGGCGGGTTTGGACAGCAGGGATACGGGTACAGCGTAGAGGGATTGCTGAAGGAGATCAGCGCCATCCTGGGGCTGGATCAGGTCTACAAGATGGTCATCGTCGGTGCCGGCAACCTGGGCCAGGCCATCGGGCGCTACACTCACTTCCACAAGCAGGGGTTCAAGATTTGTGCTATGTTCGAGGTGGATCCGGCGCTCATCGGCCGCGATCTGGACGGCGTCCCCATCCTCGACGAGGAAGATATGGTCCAATATGTGGAGAAGGAGAACATCGACATCGGCGTCATCTGTGTCAACAAGGACAACGCGCAGGGGGTGGCAGACAGGCTTTGTTTTGCGGGGGTGAGAGGCATCTGGAACTTTGCCACCGCGGACATCGAGGTCCCCTCACACGTGGCGCTGGAGGACGTGCATCTGTCCGACAGCCTGCATTCCCTGGCGTATCATATGAACGACAAGCGCAAAAAGGGATAGTCCCCAAAAGCAAAACCGCTTCGCGTAAGCGAAGCGGTTGTTTCTACCAGTCCTATGTCACTATGCCTCTACCGGCGCATCAACAGGACAAGACTCTGCGCAAGCACCGCAGTCGATGCAGGTATCTGCGTCGATTACATACTTGTCATCGCCTTCGGAGATCGCCTCTACCGGGCACTCAGGTGCACAAGCTCCACAGCTAATGCAGTCGTCTGTGATTTTGTAAGCCATTGTATTCCTCCTTATAAGATTGATCTTAACTGAATTCCGGCTTTATTATACCAGAAAGGACGTAGCAAGTAAAGATGAAAGTTTACTCTCTGACAGGAAAGAGCGGGACCGGCAAAAGCTTTCAGGCCATGAACCTCTGCAAGGAAAAAAACATCCAAAGCATCATCGACGATGGGCTTTTTATCTGCGGGCATCGGGTGGAAGCGGGGGTCTCCGCCAAGCGCCAGAAGACCATGGTGGGCGCCATCAAGACGGCTTTGTTCAACAAGCCGGAGCATCAGGCGCAGGTGATGGCCGCTATCGCCCGCACAAAGCCCTCCTCTATTCTGATCCTGGGCACGTCGGACCAGATGGCAGACCGGATCGCCGCACGCCTGGAGCTCGGTCCCATCGATGAGCGCATCCACATCGAGGACATCACCTCGGAAGAGGAGCGTACCGTGGCGCGGAAGCAGAGGATCGGGCAGGGGAAGCACGTGATCCCGGTACCGACCTTCCAGGTGAAACGCGCCTTCGCCGGCTACTTTATCTCGCCGCTGAAGATCATCAAGGACAACCTGCGGGGAAGTGCCCAGTCGGAGCGGACCGTGGTCCGGCCTACCTTCAGCTACATGGGGGATTTCATCATCTCTGACAAGGCGGTGGCGGATATCGCCCACTGTGTCGCCAAAGAGAGCCCGGATATCTCGGAGGTATCCCGTGTCTATGTGAACACCAAGCCTGAGGCACTGCAGATGTATGTCACAGTGGATCTGCGGGAGGGGTGCAGGCTGTGGAAGGCTGCCGAAGGGTTCCAGCGGCGATTGGCGGAGGTAGTGGAAGCCATGACCGCTTTTAACATCGTCAATGTCAGTATCAACGTGCGGAAGGTGGCCGGAGAGTCTTGACATTCCAGACCAAAAGCAATATAATTAAATATTGAACGGGGCTCTGCCCTTTAATAGCTTCGCCTGACATGGTTTGGGTCCTGCGCAATAGGATGCCGTGAACCTTGTCAGGTCCGGAAGGAAGCAGCAATAAGCGGAAGTTCTTATGTGCCGCAGATAAGCCTTCTCCAACGTCATGCGGAGCTGTTAAAGGGCAGATATTTTATTAGAACCAGACTGCGGTGCGATCCGTCGCCCGCGATGGAGCGTGGAGAGACAGAATGAAGCAATACAGGGCTTTGTACAGGGAGAACAGACCGGAGGTGTTCGACGAGATCCTGGGACAGGAGCAGATCGTTCGGATCCTGAGGCACCAGATCGCCACGGACACGGTGAGCCATGCCTATCTGTTCTGTGGAACCCGGGGCACTGGCAAGACCACCACGGCCAGGATCCTGGCCAAGGCGGTGAACTGCACTGGAGAAGGTGAGCGCCCCTGTGGGGAGTGTCCCAGTTGCCGCGCGATCGCGGAGGGGAATTTCATCGATGTGATTGAGATCGATGCGGCATCCAACAACGGTGTGGAGAACATCCGGGAGCTGCGGGAGAGTGTCAATTATCCTCCCAGTGCAGGACGGCGGAAGGTCTATATCATCGACGAGGTCCACATGCTGTCTACCGGGGCGTTCAACGCACTCCTGAAAACACTGGAGGAACCGCCGGCACATGTGATGTTCATACTGGCCACCACCAACCCGGAGAAGTTGCCGCAGACGGTACTGTCCCGGTGTATGCGACTGGATTTTCGGCGGGTGTCCGCTGCTGAGATCAAGGCCAACATGGCCCGGATCTGCCAGGAGCACGGCGTTGAGATCACGGAGGGGGCGTTGGCACTTCTGGCAAGGAACGCAGACGGATCGGTGCGTGACTCCCTGAGTATCCTGGAACAGTGCATGTCCTCCGGGGAGGCACGTTTGGACCGGGACAAGATCCTGGAGTTTCTGGGGACGGTCTCGGAGGAGTTCTACATCGAGTTGACGGAGAAGGTGCTGACCCGCAACATATCCCAGGCGCTTTTGCTTCTGGAAGGCGCTATGGAGGAAGGGAAGGACGTCCGACAGATGATGAAGGACTGGATGGCCCACTACCGCGCCCTGTTGATCGCGAAGTTTGTGAAAAATCCCGGAGATATGCTGAACATGTCTTCGGAGAACATAGAATTGTTGAAGGAACAGAGTGCCAAGATCGAACTGGCAGAGTTGAACAGCAGCATCGTGACGTTGGCGAAAACCATCAATGATGCCCGCTATTCTACCCAGGCGAGGATCCTCATGGAGGTGGCTATCGTCACCATTGCAGGGGGATTGGAGTACGGCGCCAGACCGGCAGCTCCGGCGAACAGGCCGGCGACGCCCACGAGCAGACCGGCGACGCCCACCGCTTCCACAAAGCCGGCAGCAGAGCAGAAACCGGCACCGGCGACGACGGAGGGCGGAATACCAGCCATCCAGATCGAGGAGCCAGAATTCGATTCCGCGGCCATGGAGGAAGCCATGGCGACCATGCGGGCTGACGCGGTGCCGAAGCAAAGCCCCTATGCAGGCACGGATAGAGATGGGGCACCATCGAGGCAGGTGAACTCTGTTGCCGCACCTACGCCGGCAGTTCCGGTCAGTGCACCTTCTGAACCAGAGAAGAAGGCGCCGATGACAGCGCCCAACGCCGCCGCGGCAGAAGAGACAGAGGAAGTGCCGGAGGCTTTTTATTCCCAGGAGGAGCTGGACCAGCTCTGGAACGATATCTTTGAGCAGGCAGAACCTCTGGCAGCCACCACCAACAGCATGCGACGAGCAATGCTGGCCGCTGTGGGGGAGCGCCAGTTCAAGGTTATCGCCCCCAGCAAGATGGCGAAGGGGGTCCTGATGATGGACGAAGACCTCATCTCAGACCTCATGAGCCGGCAGTTGGGGAGGGAGATGCACATGGTGATCAAGGTCCAGGGGGATGGCCCCTCCGGGGGCAAGCCGGATGCGACGGAGATCGCCAGACAGGCCTCAGCAGTGCTGGGCACAGAGGTGAAGATCCGGGACTAGGAGAACAGGTATAGAATGCTTTGTGCAGCAGAGGACAGAGCGACATATAGGAAGAAGTAAGAGCAAGGAGGAGAACAATGGGCAGAGGAATGAGAGCAGGCAAGCGGCCGAAGACAGGCGGCGGAGGCGGAGGCCGTAAGGGCCAGATGGCGCAGATGCAGCAGGTGCAGGCTATGCAGCGGCAGATGGAGCAGATGCAGGCGGAACTGGAGGAGAAGGAGTTCAAGGCCAGCGCGGGCGGCGGTGTTGTGGAAGCCGTTGTCAGTGGCAAGAAGGAACTGCTTTCTCTGACGATCGACCAGGACGTGGTGGATCCGGATGATGTGGAGACTTTGCAGGATCTGGTGATCGCGGCAGTGAACGAAGGCATGCGCCAGGTGGACGAGGAGTCCAGCGCGGCTTATGACAGCCTCACCGGCGGATTGAATATCCCTGGGCTGTAGAGGATAGGATATTATGGCACAGTATCCGAAACCGCTGGCCAGACTTGTAGGTGAACTGGGTAAACTGCCGGGTATCGGGAACAAGACTGCCCAACGGCTGGCGTTCCACGTGCTGTCCCTCTCTGATGGGGAAGCGGTGGCCCTGGCTGACTCGATTCGGGAAGCCAAGAAAGCTATGCGTTACTGTTCTGTGTGCGGAAACCTGACAGACACTGACCCCTGCGCGATCTGCAGCGATGCGGGGCGCCGCCAGGATGTGATCTGTGTAGTTGAGAGCCCGCAGGACGTGATGGCGATGGAGAGGATCCGGGAGTACAGCGGCCAGTACCATGTTTTGAATGGGGTGATCTCCCCGATGGAAGGGATCGGCCCGGAGGATATCAACCTCAAGCAGTTGATTTTGAGACTGCAGCAACACGAGGAGATTCAGGAGGTGATCCTGGCCACCAACCCCAACATAGAAGGCGAGGCTACCGCGATGTACATCTCCCGGCTGCTCAAGCCTTCCGGCATCAAGGTCACTCGCATCGCCCACGGCCTTCCGGTGGGAGGTGATCTTGAATACGCAGATGAGGTGACACTGCTGAAGGCGATGGAAGGAAGGACGGAGATATAGTAGACGCTTCAACACGGACGGATGACTCATCCGTCTTTTTACTTGCCTTCAAACCGTTGTGTCCGCAGGATCGCTTGATGATAGAAGATTCATCGAACCTCCTGAGGCCAGCCCCCGGCACAAAAAAACCCGCCGCGTACGCGGCGGGTCGTAAGTCCCTTTGGATTATCCCATCAAAGCCTGGAACCAGGCGGTATCAGAGAAGAAGAAAGTGGAGATCTGTACGAACACGATCAGCGCCATAAAGACCGGGATAATGTAGCGCAGGCAGAAATTGACGAAGCCCTTGGTCTTGTAATCACTGGACTTCTGGATCTCGTCATCCAGGTAGCCTCTGCGCACCCAGCCAAAGAGGATGGCGCAGATCAGTCCACCGAGCGGCATCAGGATCCCCTCAGCGCCCAAGTCGAACACATCCAGCCAGCTTCCCAGCCCGAAGGGCTTCCACATACCCGCGTTGCCGCCCAGCTGGTCGAGAGAGACCAACGCAGCACCGATCAGGGTGGTGATGGAGATCAAAGCTGTGACCTTGAAACGGTTGGGGCCCTGGCCTTTCTTGATCTGCCAGTCCATGATGGCGGAAATACCACCTTCCATCATGCCGATGGAGGAGGAGAAGGCCGCCACGAACACCAGCAGGTAGAAGATGAATCCGAAGAACGGTCCCACCGGACCCATGGAGTCGAACACTGTCTGCAGGGAGACGAACAACAGTCCCGGGCCTCCAGAAGGCTCAATGCCTGCGGAGAATACCGCTGGGATGACCGCCAGTCCAGCCAGTAGCGCGGCGATGGTGTCCAGGAAGGGAACCAGCATGGCGCTCTTTTCCATGTCGTCTTCTTTCTTCATATAGGATCCGAAAGCGATCAGTGCACCGGATGCCAAGGAGATCGAGAAGAACATCTGGCTGCCGGCGGTGGCGAATACCTTGAACCAGCCGGTACCTGCGAACACTGAAAAATCAGGCTTGAACATGAAATTCAGACCGCCACTTGCTCCCGGCAGGGTGCAGCAGCGGATATCGGTGATGATCAGCATCAGCGCCAGCAACGGCATACCAATGGAGCAGAACTTCTCGATGCCGTTCTCGATGCCGCGGAAGACCACATAAGAGGTCATCAGAAGAAAGAGCGCCGTAAAGAGCATCATGCCGCCCATGTTGGAAATGAATCCGCCGAAGAACGCATCACTGGCCTGGCCGTGCACTCCCCAGCTGGCGTGGAAGATATCTCCCAGATTGGCCAGCATGTAACGGATGACGATGCCTCCCAGTACACAGTAGAAGCAGAGCAGGAAGAAGGGCACGATGGTGGCGAACACACCGTTGATCGCGAATTTTGGATGAGCGGTGCGGTATGCCTCCACAGCCGCCTTTCTGGTCTTCCGGCCCAGAGAGATCTCCGCCAGCATCAGCGGGTAGCCCGCAACGATGGCGAGGATGATGTAAATAAGCAGGAAAGCAAATCCTCCGTTGGCTCCCATCTTATAAGGGAAGCCCCAGATGTTCCCAAGACCGACCGCAGATCCTACGGCAGCCATCAGGAAACCAAAGTTGGACTTGAAATTTCCTTTGTTTAGATTGTCCATAACAACAAAACCTCCGTAATATAAACATATAGCGCATTCAATGCCTGAGGAAAAAATGCGTAACACGTTAATTATACATTTGTGAGCATAGAATGTCAATGATTGACGGTTGAAAAGCGCCGCGGATAGGGGTAAAATAGAGTGATGTATCATCGATCGATAAGGGAGGATTCAGAAATGTCTATTGAGAAGGTAAGAGCGTATTTCAGGACGCTTGGCATAGAAGACAGGATCCGGGAGTTCGACGTTTCCAGCGCCACCGTGGATCTTGCCGCCCAGGCAGTAGGCGTAGAGGGCGCGCGGATCTGCAAGACACTGTCCTTTCAGGATCCGGAGGAGCCGGACGGCTGTATCCTGATCCAGATGGCAGGGGATGCCCGGCTCAACAACCAGAAGTTCAAGGCCACCTTCCATCACAAGGGGAAGATGCTGCCGGCGGAGGAGGCGCTTCGCATTACCGGACATGCTGTGGGAGGCGTGTGCGGGTTCGCCATCGACAACGAGAAGGTCCGGATCTACTGCGACGAGTCTCTGAAACGGTTCGACACAGTGTTCCCGGCAGCTGGCAGCGGCAACAGCGCCATCGAGCTCACCTGTGATGAGTTGTTCCGTTACTCTGGTGCGCTGGAGTGGATCGACGTTACCAGGCTTCCAGAGGAGGCAGCCCAATGAAACAACAGACAAAGGACCTGCAATGTCTGGCCGACAAGGAAGAGGAGTTCCAGAAGATATTCCTGAAGCTTTGTCTCTGCACCATCGGCGCGGTGGTCATGGCCTTCAACCTGAAGAGTTTTGTGGCCACGGGAGACCTTTTTCCTGGGGGATTCGCAGGGGTGACGCTTCTGATCCAGCGGAGCGCCGCCCGTTTCTTCGGCATTGCCATCCCCTATTCCGCGCTGTATATTCCTCTGAACCTGATTCCCATTTACATCGGGTTTCGGTATATCGGACGGAAGTTCACCATGTACTCGCTGTATGTGGTGGTGCTCAGCAGTCTTTTGACGGACTGGATCCCGCAGATCCCCATCACCTATGACATACTTCTCATCGCGGTGTTCGGCGGCATCGTCAACGGTGCTGCTATCAGCCTGTGCCTGCTGAACGGCGCCAGCGGTGGTGGGACGGATTTCATTTCGATCTATTTCTCTGAGAAGAAGGGAATCAACACCTACAACTATATTTTGGCGGGGAACGTGGTGATCCTGACGCTCGCGGGGATCATGTTCGGCTGGGACAAAGCCTTGTATTCCATTGTCTACCAGTTCGCCACCACCCAGGTGATCCAGCTTCTCTATAAGCGGTATGACAAGTCCACGCTGCTGATCATCACCGAGATGCCGAACGCCATCTATGACAAGATCCGCATCACCACTCACCACGATGCCACCATGTTTCAGGGAAAGGGTCTCTATATGGACAGCCAGAAGTTTCTGCTGTACTCCGTGGTGTCCTCGGAGGATGTGAGCCTGCTGGTGAAGGTCATCAAGGACACCGATCCCAAGGCGTTCATCAATGTGCTGAAGACAGATACCCTGATGGGCAGATTTTATAAGAAACCGAATGAGTAAAGGAGAGGAACCATGGCAGAAGTGATCATGACAGGAAAGGAAGTCATCGCCTCCATGAAGGAAAGGATGACCAGAGAAGTTGAGGAACTGAAGGCGAAGGGTATCCAGCCCAGGATGAATATCATCCGGGTGGGCGCCCGGGGAGATGACCTGGCTTATGAGAGAGGCGCCCGCAAGCGTCTGGAGAGCGTAGGGGTTGAACTGGAAGTGACAGAGCTTCCGGAGGACATTCAGCAGGCAGAGTTTGAAGAGGCGTTCCGCAAGGTAAACGAGGATCCTTCTGTACACGGTATCATGCTGTTCCGCCCTCTGCCAAAGCACCTGAACGAAGAGCCTGTGGCCAGGATGCTGGATCCGGAGAAGGACATGGACTGCATGAGCCCGGTGAATCAGGCGAAGGTATTTGCCGGAGATCCGACGGGATACGCTCCCTGCACCCCCCAGGCGGTGATGGAGATGCTGGACTTCTACGGCATCGATCTGAAAGGAAAGAAAGTCACCCTGGTGGGCCGCAGCATGGTGGTGGGGAAGCCCCTGGCCATGCTCATGCTGGGCAGACACGCCACGGTCACCATGTGCCACACCCGCACCAGGGATCTGGCAGCGGAGTGCCGCGCCGCGGACATCGTTGCGGCGGCGGCCGGCAAGGCGGGCATGATCACCGCAGACATGATTTCAGATGGTTCTATCGTGGTAGATGTGGGTATCAATGTTAATGAAGAAGGTAAGCTCTGCGGCGACGTGGCCTATGACGAGGTAGAGAAGGTGGCCGGTGCCATCAGCCCCGTGCCGGGCGGCGTGGGAGGCGTGACCTCCTCCGTGCTGGCCAGCCACGTGGTGGAAGCCGCCAGGAGACGACTTTAGTAAGGAGTAACGATTGGAATTCAAACTGCATGCGGATTATAAACCGACCGGCGACCAGCCCCAGGCCATTGAGAGGCTGGTGGCCGGTTTTAAGTCTGGAAAGAAAGCCCAGACCTTGCTGGGGGTCACCGGATCCGGAAAGACCTTTACCATGGCAAACGTCATCCAGCAGATGCAGCGGCCCACGCTGATCATCTCACATAACAAGACCCTGGCCGCCCAGCTTCACGGTGAATTCAAGGAGTATTTTCCGGAGAACGCCGTGGAATACTTTGTGTCCTATTATGACTACTACCAACCTGAGGCGTATGTGCCCTCCACGGACACCTACATCGAGAAGGACTCTCAGATCAACGAGGAGATCGATAAGCTTAGGCACAGTGCCACAGCGGCCTTGTTTGAGCGGCGTGACGTGATCATCGTGGCCAGCGTCTCCTGTATCTATGGACTGGGAAGTCCTTTTGATTATGAGCATCAGATGCTTTCGCTGCGTCCTGGGATGGTGAAGAGCCGGGAGGAGATCCTGCGCAAGCTGGTGGATATCCAATATACCCGTAACGACATGGTGCTGGAGCGCACCAACTTCCGTGCCCGGGGGGATGTGATCGACATCTTTCCGGCGGGGGAGAGTAATGCGGTGCGAGTAGAACTGTTCGGGGACGAAATCGAGTCCATCAAGGAGATGAATCCAGTCACCGGCGAGATTGTAGGCCTGCGGGATCACGTGGGTGTTTTCCCGGCGACCCACTACGTGACCAGCCCGGAGAAGATGGAGAAGGCCCTGGTGACCATCAACGAGGAGTTGGAGGAGCAGATCCAGTGGTTCAAGGATCGGGGCAAGCTACTGGAAGCCCAGCGCATCGAGCAGCGGACCAGGTACGATCTGGAAATGCTGCGGGAGATCGGGTCCTGCAAAGGGATCGAGAACTACTCCCGTCACCTGAACAACCTTCCCCCGGGTTCCCGGCCTTTCACGCTGGTGGACTATTTTCCGGATGACTTCATCGTGATGATCGACGAGTCTCACGTGATGCTCCCTCAGCTTCGGGCCATGTACGCCGGAGACCGCTCCCGCAAGCAAGCGCTGGTGGATTATGGCTTCCGGCTGCCCTCGGCACTGGACAACCGCCCGCTGAAATTCGAGGAGTGGGAGAGCCTGATCAACCAGATCATGTTCGTCAGTGCCACCCCGGCGGCCTATGAGCGTGAGCACTCAGAGGGGATCACGGCGGAACAGGTGATTCGGCCCACCGGGCTGCTGGATCCCAAGATCGACGTGCGGCCGACGGAGAACCAGGTGGACGATCTGGTGGCGGAGATCAACCACACCATCGAGACGGGCGACAAAGCCTTCGTCACCACTCTCACCAAGAAGATGGCGGAGAGTCTGACGGACTATCTGAAGAACGCCGGTATCCGGGCGCGCTACCTGCATTCGGAGGTGGACACGCTGGAACGGCTCGAGATCATCCGGGATCTTCGGCTGGGCGAGTTCGACGTGCTGGTGGGCATCAATCTGCTGCGAGAAGGGCTGGACATTCCGGAGGTTTCTCTGGTCGCCATCCTGGATGCGGATAAGGAAGGGTTCCTGCGCACAGAGACCTCTCTGATCCAGACTATCGGCCGCGCGGCCCGAAACGCCTCTGGCCATGTGATCATGTACGGCGATTACATCAGCAAGGCAATGCGGGCGGCTATCGATGAGACCAACCGACGCCGAGGGATTCAGGAGGCCTATAACAAGGAACATGGGATCACGCCAACCAGTATCCGAAAGTCTGTCCGGGCGGTGATCGAGGCCACCAAGGTGACCGAGGAGAAGAAGCAATATAAAGGAAAGAAACCAGAGGAGCTTACCACCAGGGAACTTCGTGCCTATGTGGAGCAGCTGGAGAAAGAGATGCGACTGGCGGCAGAGGACCTGCAGTTCGAGCGGGCGGCACAGCTGCGTGACCAGATCTTTGAATACAAGAGCAGTCGCCTGAAATAGGACGACAGGCATGCGCCGAAACCGTACGCATTAATCGCTAATATTAGCGATTAATGCCATACGGTTTAGAGTAATTAATGCAAGCAGAAAGGAAAACTATGGCAAACGAGATCATCGTCAAAGGGGCCAACGAGAATAACCTGGACCACCTTGATGTCAGAATACCCAAGAATCAGCTGGTGGTGCTCACCGGATTGTCAGGCTCCGGGAAGTCCTCGCTGGCCTTCGATACCATCTATGCGGAGGGACAGCGGCGGTATGTGGAAAGTCTGTCTTCCTATGCCCGCCAGTTCCTGGGGCAGATGGACAAGCCGGATGTGGAGTTCATAGAAGGGCTTTCGCCCGCTATTTCCATTGACCAGAAGACCACCAGCAAGAACCCCCGATCCACGGTGGGAACGGTGACAGAGATCCACGACTACCTGCGATTGCTGTATGCCAGGATCGGGATCCCGCACTGCCCTGTCTGTGGCAGGGAGATCACAAGCCAGAGTGTGGATCAGGTGACCGAGGCCGTCATGGATTACCCGGAGGGGACCCGGGTGGTGGTCATGGCGCCGGTGATCCGTGCCCGGAAAGGGGAACACGTGAAGGTGCTAGAGAGGATCCAGCGTGACGGCTACACCAGAGTGCGGGTGGATGGTGAGATCATGCTCCTGGGTGAAGATGAGATCACACTGGACAAGAAATTCAAGCATACCATCGAGATCGTGGTGGATCGGATCATCGTGCGGGAAGGTCAGGACAGCAGAGTGGCCGAGGCTGTAGAACTGGCCATGAAAGAAGGCGAAGGACTGGTCGTCATCCAGTTCCAGGACAACGACTTCCAGCGGGAGCAGGTGTTCTCCTCCAGGTTTGCCTGCCCGGAGCACGGCGCTTCTATCGAAGAACTGGAGCCGCGGACCTTCTCCTTCAACAGTCCCTTCGGAGCGTGCCCTTCCTGCAGCGGTCTGGGTTTTACGGAGAAGATCATTCCGGAGACCCTCATCGACATGGACAAGAGCATCCTGCGGGGGGCCCTGAAGAACGTCTATGCCACCATGGAGTTCAGCGGGTTCTACCGGAACATGGTGCGGGTGATGGCAGAGCAGCAGCGCATCGACCTCAGCCTTCCGTTTAAGGAGCTGCCGGCGAGATTCCGCAAGGAATTGCTCTACGGCACCGGTTCCAAGCACGTGAAATACGACTATACCAGCCGCAGTGGCAAGGTGACTCACTTCGACCATCCTTTTGAAGGGCTGATCACCAACGTAGAGCGTCGTTACCGGGAAACCGGCTCTGATTTCTTCAAAGAGCGTATGCGCAAACACATGGTGGTCAAAGGATGTCCTGACTGTCAGGGAAAGCGCCTCCGGCCAGAGGTGCTGGCGGTGACTGTTGGCGGGATCAGCATTGCGGACTTCTCCGACATGTCCATCAAGGAGGCATTAGCCTTCATTGATAACATGGATCTCAGCGAAAGAGATCGGGCCATCGGTCGACAGATCCTGAAGGAGATCCGGGCCAGACTGAACTTCCTGGTGAACGTGGGCCTGGATTACCTGACTTTGTCCAGGTCTGCAGGGTCGCTGTCCGGCGGCGAAGCTCAGCGGATCCGACTGGCCACCCAGATCGGCTCTGGGCTCACCGGCGTGCTGTACATCCTGGACGAGCCCAGCATCGGCCTTCATCAGAAGGACAACGTGAAGCTGCTGGAGACCCTGCGTCATCTGACGGATCTGGGGAATTCCCTGATCGTGGTGGAACACGATGAGGAGACTATGTATGCGGCGGATCACATCATAGATATCGGCCCCGGCGCGGGGATCCACGGCGGCAAGCTGGTGGCACAGGGGACAGTGGAGGACATCAAGGCGTGTCCGGATTCCATCACGGGCCAGTATCTGTCCGGTGAGCGAAAAATCGAAGTGCCTATGGTACGGCGTCCCGGCAACGGGCAGCATATCACCATCAAAGGGGCTGAGGAGAACAATCTGAAGAAAGTCAACGTGGATATTCCTCTGGGCAAGCTGGTGTGCGTCACCGGTGTGTCCGGTTCCGGCAAGTCCAGCCTCATCAACCAGGTCCTCTGCAAGGGGGCGGCGAGGATCGTAGGCGGCAGCCAGGAGGAAGCGGGCAAGCACAAAGCCATCCTGGGCCTGGAGCAGATCGACAAAGTCATCAACATCGACCAGAGCCCGATCGGCAGGACGCCCCGGTCGAACCCGGCAACCTACACCGGCATGTTCACTCATATCAGAGACCTGTTCGCCACCCTGCCTGAGGCGAAGATGCGTGGCTTCCAGAAGGGGCGGTTCAGTTTCAATGTCAGCGGTGGACGCTGCGAGGCATGTAAAGGAGATGGCATCATCAAGATCGAGATGCACTTCCTGTCGGATGTCTACGTGCCTTGCGAGGTCTGCAAGGGCAAGCGGTACAACCGGGAGACACTGGAAGTCAAATATAAGGGAAAGAGCATCTACGATGTGCTGGATATGAGTGTGGCAGAAGGTCTGGAGTTTTTCAAGAATATTCCTTCCATCCGGCGTAAGTTGGATACATTGGATCAGGTTGGTCTGGACTACATCAAGCTGGGGCAGCCCTCTACTCAGTTGTCCGGCGGGGAGGCGCAGCGTGTCAAGCTGGCCACAGAGCTATCCAGGAAATCCACCGGGAAGACTTTGTATATCCTGGATGAGCCGACGACAGGCCTGCATTTCGCCGACGTGGACAAGCTGCTGGCGGTACTGGACAAGCTGGTGGACGCAGGGAACACCGTGGTGGTCATAGAGCACAACCTGGATGTGATCAAGCGAGCGGACCACATCATCGACCTGGGCCCGGACGGCGGCGATCGGGGCGGTACCATCGTTGCTCAGGGTACGCCGGAAGAGGTCGCCCGAAAACGCAAGTCATATACCGGACAGTTCTTGAAGAAACTGTTGAAATAGTGTACAATAGATGTATAGTGTTGACAGCTGACAAGACAGTGTACATTCCTTGCTGTCGGACGGCTACGGAGTAAGCGGCTTGGATCCCGCAATATCAAAAGGAGAAGAACGATGCTTAAAGGACAAAACCTGACGATGCTCACGGATTTCTATGAGATCACTATGGCGAATGGGTATCTGAAGTCAGGGCTGATGAATGACATTGCTTATTTCGATCTGTTTTTCAGGAAGGTGCCGGATGACGGCGGTTACGCCATCATGGCGGGACTGGAGCAGATGATCGATTACCTGGATAACCTGACTTTTACGGAGGAGGACATCGACTATCTCCGTGGGAAGAACATTTTCTGTGAGGAATTCCTGGATTACCTGAAAAACTTCCGGTTCGAGTGTGACGTATGGTCCGTCAGGGAAGGGACACCGATCTTCCCTCACGAGCCGATCATGACGGTGCGCGGACCGGTGATCCAGGCCCAGTTTGTTGAGACAATGCTGCTTCTGGTACTGAATCACCAGAGCCTGATCGCCACCAAGGCAAGCCGCATCGTTCGGGCGGCTCAGGGACGTCCGGTGATGGAGTTTGGTTCCAGGAGAGCCCACGGCGGTTCGGCTGCCATCTTTGGCGCCAGGGCAGCGTATATCGGCGGCTGCTGCGGAACTGCATGCACCATTTCTGATCGTGACTATGACATTCCCGCACTGGGGACCATGGCGCACAGTTGGGTACAGATGTTCCCGGACGAGTACACCGCCTTTAAGAAATACGCGGAGATCTACCCGGACAACTGTGTGTTGCTGGTGGACACCTATAACGTCCTGAAGTCCGGCGTCCCCACCGCCATCAAGGTCTTCCAGGAGATGAAACCCAAGAAGATGGGCATCCGCATCGACAGCGGAGACATCGCCTATCTGACCAAGCGTGCCCGGAAGATGCTGGACGAGGCAGGACTGGAGGATTGTTCCATCACCATCTCCAACTCTCTGGACGAGTACCTGATCCGGGACGTGATCCTGGAGGGAGCCAAGATCGACTCCTTTGGTGTTGGTGAGCGTCTGATCACGGCCAAGTCCCAGCCGGTGTTCGGCGGCGTATACAAGCTGGCCGCACTGGAGAAGGACGGAAAGATCATTCCCAAGATCAAGATCTCTGAGAACGTGGAGAAGATCACCAACCCAGGGTTCAAGACTTTGTGGAGACTGTACGACAAGGAGAGCGGGAAGGCGCTGGCGGATGTGATGACGCTGGACGGCGAGACCATTCCGGAGGATGGGGAATACGAGATCTTCGATCCAAACGCTGTCTGGAAGAGAAAGAAGCTCAGCAATTTCCGGGCGGTGAACCTTCGGACCCAGCTGTTCGACCACGGAAAGCGCGTCTACGATTGTCCTTCCATCGAGGAAGTGAAGGCGTACTGTGAGGAGCAGATGGAGACTCTGTGGGAGGAGACCCTGCGTTTTGAGAATCCGCAGACCTACTACGTAGATCTGTCCCAGAAACTGTGGGATGTGAAGAACAAGCTCATCGAGGAGCACAATCAGAGATAGGGAAAACAACAAGTCCCGCGCACCGACGAAAGTTGTCGGTTGCGCGGGACTTTCCTTCTGGATCGAGTCTATGCTATTTCTTCTTGACTACCGCCTTGACGATCTCTTCCTTGGTCATACCGGCAGCAAAGGTGTAGGAACCCTTCTTCAGCTTGTTGACCTTCAGTCCGGCCTCCTTGCAGGTGTTGTTGAAGTCGGTCAGATTGAGGAACAGTCCGGCGTTGATCAGGGTCTGGATGTCATCCCCTGAGGACTTGCCCTTCAGTTTGACACTGAAATCTTCCGCCAGCGCATCCCCGTTCCAGGTGGCCTTAAGGGAGCCTGTGGTGGTGGTCTTCTCGGTGTTTCCGGTGGAGGTGGTACCTCCACTGGTGTCCGCAGCCTGCAGATCTGCTGCGATGGCCTCCGTGTTCAGTGTCTTGGGATAATCCATGATCACATCGATCCGCCATACGATGAGGACGGCGGCGATGAGCAGGATGATGATCGCCAGGAATATATCGCTATGGTTGTAGTTGAAATCGCGGATGGATCTCTTGTTTTCCATTCCTTACCTCCTTGATGATACGTACAACCATTTTACCACAAGAATCGAGAATAGACAATGCGTTTTATCTGTTGTATAATAACTCTATGGTTACATTCAGCATTGGAGCAAACGAGGGAGCACAGCGGCTTGATAAGTTCCTGAAGAAGTATCTGCGGGGCGCGCCGCTGAGTTTTGTGTATAAGGCCATTCGCAAGGACGTGAAGGTGAACGGCCGGCGTCAGAAACAAGACTATGTATTGAAGGAGGGAGACGAGGTCACCCTCTATCTTTCGGAGGAGGATCTGGCGCGCTATCATCCCGCCCGGAAAACCGTCCGGGCACGCAAGCAGTTCACCGTAGCCTACGAGGATTCGCAGATCCTCATCGTGGATAAGCCCCCTGGGCTTTTGACCCACGGGGATGGACGGGAGAAGGGTAACCACCTGGCCAACCAGGTGTTGGCCTGGCTGATCGGGGAGGGGAAGTACGATCCCAGGGAGAAGAGCTTTGTGCCGGCACCGGTGAACCGGCTGGATCGGAATACCGCGGGACTGGTGATCTTCCCCAAGACCTACGACGCGTTGAAGGTGATGAACCGTTTGCTTCGTGACCACGCCAGCATCCGGAAGTTCTACCTGACCATCGTGGCGGGGGAACTGCGGGAGCCGCTGCGCCTGCTGGGGGCAATGACCCGGGACGAATCCCGGAACAAGACGCTGGTCAGCGAGGTAGGGAAGTCCATGGAGACATTGGTTGAGCCGCTTCGGAGCGTGGAGAGCTATACACTCTGCCAGGTTGAGATCCGCACCGGCAGGACACATCAGATCCGGACACAGTTGGCAGATGCCGGCTATCCGCTGGTGGGAGATACCAAGTACGGGGACCCGTCGATCAACCGGATCATGCGTGACCGGTTTGGCCTCACCGCACAGTTACTGGTGGCCTGGGAGCTGGCGTTCTCGGATATGCCGGCGGGCTATGAGCATCTGAATGGAAAGCGGGTACAGGCGAAGAAACCAAAAAAATTCAGAGAGATAGAGGAGGCCCTTGGTCTCTCCGGGAAAGGCAACTTATGAGCAAGGGAGAACAGCTGACAGGAAAACAGATCGCATGGTCCTGGATCAAGGACATTCTCATCGCGGTGATCATCGCGGTGGTCATCATCCAGTTTATCAAACCCACCATCGTGAAAGAGAGTTCCATGGAACCTAATTTCTATGAGAACGACTATCTCTTCGTTTACAAGATGGCATACAAGTCCAAACTGCCGGCCAAGGGGGATGTGGTGATCTTTCAGTCGGATCTGACCTATAATGGCAAGAAGAAACTCCTGATCAAGCGTGTGATCGGTCTGCCGGGGGACACCATCACCATCCGGGATGGGCAGGTGTTCATCAACGGACAGAAGGATGACCAGAGCTACACGGCAGATGGATTTACCGTAGGCGATATCATTGAACACAAGGTGCCAAAGGGAACGCTTTTCTGTATGGGCGACAACCGGGAGGTAAGCATCGACAGCCGTTACGAGGAGGTCGGTGATGTGGAGACCGATCGCCTGGTAGGTAAGGTGGTCTTCCGTGCTTTCCCGTTCAACAAGATCGGCCCCATCCATAATCCGTACGAGGGGTAGGAGGCGCACATGGCTGCGAGGAAACAAGAAAACCAAAAGAGCGCGTTGCGAGGCTGGCTGACCGATATCCTGGTCGTCGTTATTGTGGCGGCAGTGATTCTGGTGTTCATCAGACCAACTATTATCAGCGGGGACTCCATGCTCCCGAAGTTCTTTGACGGAGACTACGTGATCGTCTACAAGATGGCATATCATTCCAAGATGCCCAAGAAGGGAGACGTAGTAGTCTTTGAGACAGAGGAGGAGGTTCCTGGCGCTGAGGAGGGCGAGAAGCTTTTCATCAAGCGTGTCATAGGCTTGCCGGGGGATGTGATCGACATCCACGATGGGCAGGTGTACATCAATGGAGAGAAGGACGACCAGGGGTATACACGAGATGGTGTAACGGACGAGCCCGATGGAGATCTGAAGGCACACAAGGTGCCGGAGGGAACGATCTTCTGTTTGGGAGACAACCGGTTGAACAGTATGGACAGCCGTTATGCAGGAGTCGGTGATGTGAGCATGGAGCGAGTGACCGGCAAGGTGGTGATGCGGATCTACCCCTTCGGTCGTTTCGGAACGCTGCGCAACCCGTATGAGAGGTAACAGTAATGAAGGAGCGAACACTGAAGCTTGTGGCGAACAACAAGAAAGCACGCCACGACTATTTTATCGAGGATAGCTATGAGGCGGGGATCGCCCTCACCGGGACGGAGATCAAGTCCGTCCGGGCAGGAAAGGTAAGCATCAAGGAAAGCTATGCCAGGATCCAGAACGGGGAGGTCATTCTGCTCGGGATGAACATCAGCCCCTACGAGCAGGGAAACCGGTTCAATGTGGATCCGCTCAGGCCCCGGAAACTGCTTCTCCACAAGAGAGAGATCCGCAAGATGCTGGAGGCGACCACCCGCGAGGGAATGACGCTTGTTCCCTTACGCATGTATATCAACAAAGCCGGACTGGCCAAGGTAGAGTTGGGCGTCTGCCGAGGCAAGAAGAACTATGACAAGCGGGAGACCATCGCCAAGAAGGATGCAGCCCGCAAGATCGACCAGGCTATCAAGAAAAGCCTGCGAAGGTAACAGGAGCTGTCTCTAAAGAGGCTGTTGCACAAAGCGTTGGTAGGCTACCCCCCTCACAAGTAGGACACTGAATATAAACCCTACTTGGGGGGTAGCCTACCATGCTGAGGGCAGCAGCCCTCTTTCTTTGGGGCGCACGGGGAGGCTTGCCGGCCGGCGGCGGTTTGCCGGCCGCCGATAGTATGCCGGCCGGCGGCGGCCAGACTGCGCTCGCCGAACTGCGGACTACAAAAAAAGCTCTGGGACGGTATTTTGTAGTAGGTTTTCGGTGAGACGACTACACTTTTACGGGAGAACAGAGTTTTTGTAGTCGTTTTCTTCCTGATAACACCTGCAGTTTTCCATATATTGAGGTGTACCCCAAAAAGTAGAGTCTGCAAAGCATGGTATAATGCATGTAGATTGGAGGTACACCATGTCAAGAACAAATTACAGCAAACAGTTCAAATTGATGGTGGCAAAAGAAGCATTGCGGCCTGAAAACAAGAATCTGGAACATGTCATAGCCGACAAGTACGGAATCATGCCGTGGACTGTCATACGATGGCGTAATCATCTTGCTGAAGTTGGTGAAGATAAAGCCTTTCGAAAAGGGTTTACCAAATCAGATAAGAGGACCGATCGGGAAAAAGAGCTTGAAAAAGAGAACGCAGAGCTTCGTGAGGAGGTCGAAATACTAAAAAAAGCAGCGGCCTTCCTTGCAAATGTAAAGCGCGATTGAAATATCTTTTCATGCGTGAGCATAAACACGAGCACAGCATTGCGAGGATGGCCAGAGTACTAAAGGTGTCAGAGAGCGGATACTACAAATGGCGCAGACGAGTCGATGGGCCACTTACGGAGAAAGAGAAAGAAGACCTTAAGATCACAAAAGAGATATACGACATATACAGAGCTTCCAGAGGATCATACGGATCAAGAAAAGTAACCGTTATCCTGAATAAAGGTCGCAAAAAACGTGTCAACCATAAACGTGTCGAGAGGATCATGCAGGAGTGCGCTCTCTTTTCCAGGACATGCAGAAGGTTTGTCTGCACGACGGATTCAGACCATGACGAGCCAATCGCCGACAATCTTATCGACAGAGACTTCAGCGTTGATGCCCCGGATAAAAAGATGGTAAGTGATACAACAGTCATTGCTACGGAGCAGGGAGATCTGTATGTGGCCGGAATACTGGATCTGTATGGAAGGCTTCCCGTAGGGTTGGCAATGAGCGTGCATAACGATAGATTTCTGGTAATGGATGCATTAAAAGATATGCTTCTCAGAGGCTGTGGAAGTCCGGGATGCATCATACATTCGGACAGGGGTTCGACCTACTGTTCGAAGGAATACAGGAGAATGCTGAGCAGGCAGGGATTCATATGCAGCATGAGCCGTAAGGGAGATTGCTGGGACAATGCACCAATGGAAAGTTTCTGGGGTAAAATGAAGTCAGAATGGCTAAAGAAAAAATACAGAACAATCAACGAGGCAAAAGGTGATATATATGAATACGTGTGGCACTTTTATCCTCGTAAAAGGCCACACGAATCCATCAATTACTCAACCCCGTATGATTATTATCATAGGGGAGAAATCATATAGGAGTGACTCTACTTTTATGGGTACACTTCATATTGGAATTATTCTGCCGGGACCTACTACAAGATCCGCCAAACCCGATGATTTTGTAGTAAATCGGACAAAAACCTACTACAATTTTCATCAGACTTGCTGTTTTTGTAGCAGGTCGCCCATAAATCTACTACAAAATCCCGCTCAACCCGGAAAAGTGTAGTCCGGCTCTTGCGGAAGGAACCGGAAGAGATCTGGGGCTGTTGCACAATCCTGCCATTCTCATGGCGGATACTTTGTGCACAGAATAGAGAATAAAGTGTTGACAAGTGTACTTTGCATACATATAATAGAAATGACAAGTAAACTTGCTATAAGTGCGATTAAGGGGTATAGTATAGCAATGTAAACTTGTCATATTGGGGTTTATGTGGAATGAGGGGGATGATATGACAAGTAAACTTGTCGATTGGTCCAGCAGGGAAAGGGAGGGGCCGCCCATAGGTCTGGGACCGGTGGAAGATCTGGTCCTGCATAATCATCTTAAGGAAGCGCGCCGGGAGAAGGGATACTCCCAGGGGCACCTGGCAGAGATGGTGGGCGTATCCCGTCAGACGATCAGCTCCCTGGAGACGGGACAGTTCAGTCCAACCGCCAGGTTGGCGCTTCTCCTATGCCACGCACTGGACTGGGAATTTGAGGAATTATTCTACTTGGAAAAGGGAGAGTGACAATGAAAACATTGTTTATCGAATGCAGCATGGGCGCAGCAGGCGACATGCTGATGGGGGCGCTCATGGAGATCGCACCGCGGAAGGCTGTGGAACAGCTGAAGGAGCTGGGGATCCCCGGGGTGGAGATCCTCCCTAAGAAGGGCGACAAGTCCGGCATCACCGGAACGCACGTGCGCGTGATGGTGAACGGCAGAGAAGAGGGTGAGGAAATGGAGCACCACGCCCGGGAGCATGAGCACGTCCATGAGGGGGAACCCCACCATCATCATGACCACGATCATCATCATGATCACAATCATGACCATGACCATGACCATGACCACGAACATATCCATGAGCATCACCACTTCACCATCGACGATGTGGGGAGGATCATCATCAAGCTGCCTGTGTCTGGCAAGGTGAAGAAAGACGCTTTCGCCGTTTACATGAAGATTGCGGCAGCGGAATCCAAGGTCCACGGCAAGCCCATGGATCAGGTGCACTTCCACGAGCTTGGGAGCATGGACGCCGTGGCAGACGTGGTGGGCAATTGCCTGCTGATGGACGCCATCGGTGCAGATAAGGTAGTGGTCTCGCCGATCAATGTGGGCAGCGGCACCGTATGGTGCGCGCACGGCAGACTGCCGGTACCGGCACCGGCCACCGCAGAGATCCTGATGAATAAGGAATACTATACAGACGGGACAGAAGGAGAACTTTGTACGCCCACGGGAGCAGCGCTGCTCACCTACTTTGCCGACGAATATGGAGATCGCCCAGCCATGCGCACCCGGGCCATCGGTGTTGGTCTGGGGCACAAGGATTTTGCCAGGCCGAACATCATCCGCGTATTCCTGGGGGATACGGTAGAGCATGCTCCGGCAGCCCCGGTGGGAGCACCGGAAGAGCCGGCATCGCTTCCAGAGGGAATGGATATGGCAGTGGAACTGTCGGCCAACATCGACGATATGACTGGCGAAGAGCTGGGTTTCGCGATGGAGGCTTTGTTTGCAGCGGGAGCACTGGACGTGTGGTATACGCCCATCATCATGAAGAAGTCGCGGCCCGCAGTGAAACTTTCTTGTCTGGTGAGCCCTGCGGAAGAGGAGCGGATCGTGCGGATCATGTTCCGCTACACCGAGACGGCGGGGATCCGGCGGACAGAGTGTGAGCGCTATGTGCTGGAGCGGGAGATCGCAGAGGAAGGCGGCGTCCGCGTCAAACATTACCATGGCCACGGAGTCACCCGGCACAAAGCCGAGTACGACGATATCGCCGACCGGGCCAGTGAAGAAGGGAAATCCTACCGTGAGATGCTTCAGGAGGTCGAGTTCGGGGGGAATGACAACTGATCTCACGGTGTTATGTGCAATTAGTTGCAGGGAGGCAGAGATATTTTGTCTTTGCCTATGGTACTTTGTATCAGATTGGGGTATAATCTATATACAGAGAATGCCTGCCATTCAGGCAGGCCATCCCGGGGATGTAAAGGTTTCGACGGGGGTAGTAAAGGAGCATAAGCGAGCCGCAGTTTGTCCGGTCTGCGTACTAAAGGACACGTTAAATACAAACGCTAAAAATAACAACAACAATTTCGCAATGGCAGCATAGCTAGCCCCGCTTCGGCGGCGCGAAGGTCAGCCCGGGTTCACCTGCAGGCCCGGAACCTGGCCTCGATCATGCAGGAAAACTCAGCAGTGATGCCCGTAGCTGCTGGGGACTAACGGGATAACTGATTACATGGCCCGCTGCCGGGCAGTGTGACCGGCGAAAATCCAAACGGCAGCTACGCTCGTAGAAAGTGCTTTGGAGTTATTTTCGGACGCGGGTTCGACTCCCGCCATCTCCACCAGGAACGAAAAAAGAGGCCTTGCGCCTCTTTTTTCGTTCGTAAAGAAGATGGGAGTCGAACCCGAAAGGGCATCGGCGTGAAGCGAGAAGGTTCAGTGAACCTTCGAGTAGCCGGTGGTCCGAGCCGACCGAAAAGGGAGGCGACGGACGGCGGATGCAGAGCATCCGCGTAACTCCCGCCGTCTCCACCAGGAACGAAAAAAGGCAACTTACAAGGATATTCAGTGGGCCAGCCAGTAGTTTCTCCTTCAGCATTTTCTTTGAAGAATTGTCATTCGCATTTTCTGAAGGAAAAACTTTAGGAATTCCTTGAGATTGTTGTCAACTGAATAGGATACTGTCTGCAGAAAGAGGCCCGAATGGGCCTCTTTCTTTGGCGCTACGCTATTCCTTTTTCTGACCTTATAGAATTGGTACTTAAGCAGTATTCATGAGCTTCCTACATGACTTGTAGAGTAAGAGTTCCTGTAATCCAGCGAAGTAAAGAAAATCGATTAACCAAAAGCTAATTTTCGCGATGATCTCATTGACAATAACAGTTTTGTAATGTAATATAAACAATACATAAGTAAAGCTAAATGAATTCTGGTCGGGTAAGCCAGAATTGATTAATTATTGATAAAGCCAATTGTAACTTTTAGCAGGAGAATAGTGATGCGTAACTCAAGAAATTTTAAGAAGACTATTGTCAGTCTGATCATGGCTTTTGTTATGGCGTTTGTCCCAATGACAGGCACCGGCACAATGACAGCATATGCTATAGCAAATGGAACACCGGTAGCTACGAATCAGAATGATGATGTCGACCAATCTAAAGCAAAAGTCAACACTGCTGCAGAAGAAGCAGTTCCTGACAACTCCAGGCAGGGTTCTGAGCAAAAGTCTCAGGCCAAGGAGGAATCTTCACAGAACTCAGTCAACAAGGATAAGGCGGAGGCCAAAGAGGCTGAGAACTATGTGAAGGAAGAGGCAACAAAGTCAGACAATCAAGAAGATGCGACAAAGCCGGACGATACTGAATCCGATCAAACTCGATCCAAGTATCAGTGGCAGGATGACCACATGAAGGTGACTGCTGTTCTTGAAGATCCATCAGCAATTCCCGATGATGCTGAGCTTGTAGTGAAGGCGATAAGCGAGGGATCCAAGGGATACAATTACGATGCGTATATGGAAGCCCTAAATAGCAACTCCGAATCAAAGTACGATGGAAACAATACGCTTCTGTATGACGTTGCATTCATCAAAGACGGAGTAGAACTTCAGCCGGAATCCGGAACGGTTTCGGTTACCTTTGAGTTCCTCGATGAGCAGCTCTCTGACTCGATTGGGGCAAAGAAAACATCCGATGTCAACGTCATCCATCTCCCGCTCAAGAAAAAAATAAAAGAACAGTTCGATACCACAGCCGACGCCAGGGACATCAGCGCTGGCGACATTAAAGTAGAAGAAGTAACCAAAGCCGATAACGCCCTCGCAGTCAACGTTAAGAACGAGACAGTCAATTTCGAGACCAGCGATTTCTCTGTGTTCGCGTACACAGTTGATTTTGAGTACGGCGAGTACAAGTTCAGCATCCCTGGTGAGGGAAGCATTGAACTGAGCAAAGTCTTCAAGAAGCTCCACATCGACAAGGACGTAAATAATGTAAAGTCAGTAACATTCTCTAACACTGATCTCGTTGAAGTTGAAGAAAACAAGGGCTTTTTTGATACAGACTGGACACTGACAAGCAAGAAGGCGTTCAGCACAGAAGAGACACTGACCATCACGATGAAAGATGGCAGTGAGATCATTATCAAGGTTACAGATGCGCAGGATGGTTATGAAGTTGCTGTGAATTTCGTTTCTCAGGATCAGTCTGTAACAGTTACTCCTGGTTCAGGAGATGCTCCTGCAATTTCAGGTAACTATTTTGCGAGAGCGGATATTGTTGATAGCCAGAATAACGTTGTAGGATGGGGAATAACACCTATATCATTGACTCAATCAAACCCTGTGGTTTCGATCAACAGTTTCAAAGAGTGTACGACTACAACGACTACTGACCCTGATACAGGTGTAGAGACGACAAATTACACAGATACCGGAAGTCAGATCAGTTATGCTGACGCAATTACTGCCGGCTATACTGTAAAAAATGTTCGTATCGTTAGCGGTAATAATCCAAATAACGGTAATGAAGCGCATGCCATGGACAGTTCGGATCCTGATGGTTATACATTTGTAAGCAATGTGCAGAACGATGATAAGACCCGTTCAGTTGTTACTCTTCGAGTAGCTAATGAATCAAAATATTTTGTCCGGGTAATAAGTGATAAACCGCTCACAATTCCTGAAGGAGTGTATCTTTATGCATGGGTCACCGTTGAGCATACTACCGGTACAAATACAGAGGCATTGGTGCCGGTAACAAGTGACTATTCATCCGATGGAGGCAAGACTTTTGATATTCCTGTGACAGAATGGGAGATTCCTTATCAGGGAAAGGCCCCGAATGAGAAGATTACAGGACATGAAAAGAAAGTTACTGTGAAGCTGTGGGCAGGAAGTGAAGAAGGTGTTATTTATAGTCCTGCAAATGCTTATAATGGAAAGCTTAACCCTATAGCAGAGGGTGGTGTTATTAATGATTACATTGTTAAGCATTATCCTGTAGTTCCGAAAGACTATCCCTCGGATCAGGATTATGAGAGAGTTACTAGTGCGGATAATGATAATAAAGTAACCTATCGTTATGATATAGTCCGTCTCAGTAAAGATACCAATCAGCTTCCGGAGTATTCACTTGAGTACATTCTGAATGGATATAATGTCGTAACACTTTGTGACCCTTCAGATACTACAGTACGTACGCATGATGGTATTAATTATGTTAATGGTGCTCTTAAAAATGACACACATATGATGGGAGGAGCTCTCATCAGAGGAGAATTGTCAGGCGACGCACCGATGATCGCTGACAGTTCATTACTCACCAAACCATCATATGTCGGATCATTTGCAAATCTTTCAACACAGGTAAGTGTCAACGGGCGTAATGCTAATAATAATCCTCCTGACTTCTATATAGGCAGTCAGAACATCGTTATTGGAGACACTGTTAACGGTGTTGATTTTAAAAATGACAAAGGACTTAACCGACAAGGAAGAACGATTGCCAACAGCAACTACATTGACTGGGATCGGCTCAGGAACGAAGTTGTCAGTACATCGAATACACTTATAGAGCATGCGACAACTGTAACTGTTACCAATGATCTTCCCCAGGATAGCGGAGCATATATTGTAACTATCCACGGCGGACAGAATATTACTATCAGCAACCCTGACAATCTTCCCTATAAAATCAAGATCGTTGATGTAGGTGATGCGAGCAAAGAAGATACAAAGGCTACTGTTGTGAATGTCCTTGATAGTGGGGATACTGCACTTCCAATGCTTTACCAGATAGACGGCGCAACCCCGGGAAGTTGGCTTGAAAATCATTCTGATCCTGATGGAAAGGGGTCGACTAAAGAAGATGGTACAGGTCTTTCAATTGTGTGGAATTTCCCTAATGCTACTTATGTCACAACATCAAGCCAGTCACCTGAGCTTGGTCATGTTGTAGCGCCTAATGCTGATGTAAGAATTGCTTCGGGTGATTATAACGGATGCATCGTATGTAACAGCGCATATTCTAATTCAGAAGGCCATCAGTGGGCTTATAAGGGTGGAAGCATTATAGATGCTGCAGTCAGCTTTGTATTAAAAAAGACTGTCAATGGTGTTGATCCTACATCAGACCAGAAATATACATTCATTTTGCAGGCATGGGATTCAGGCTGGACTCCTGAACCACAAGAAGGTGAGCAGAAAGACGAGAATAAGTATCAGGAAGTCCAGAACGAAGGTGCGAATGTTAACTTCAAAGAAATCAAATGGAGCAAAGATGGTACATATTTCTATTTGCTTAGTGAGAAGAATACAGGGGCAGATGAATTCACATCGCTTGATGGGACCAAGTTTGTTGTAAAGGCGAAAGTAACTCACACTACTGATAGTGCAGATAATATTATTTACTCTCACGAGGACACTTATTACAAGCTTGAAAAGGACGTAGATGTCACAACTGTGATTGGTGATGATGGCGTAATTACAGGAGAAAAAGTAACAGAACTGTCAGGCCCGGATGATGCTATGTTCGTGAACACTGTCACCGGTGGTCTTGCTATAAGCAAAGAAGTTTCCAACGAAAGGAATTCCACACAGAAATTTAAATTTGAAGTAAGTTTAAAAGATAAGGATAACAACGATTTAACTGGAACTGTTAGTGCTGTCATTTCTGAGGCTGACAAGGATGATGTAGGCAAGACTTATACTCTTAACAACGGTAAGTTTGAAGTAGAGCTTACCCCGGCCCAGACGGTTACTATTGTCGGACTTACTCCAGGAACAAAATTCGAGGTCGGTGAAAAAGCAACCGCCGGGTACACACAGACAACTCCGGCGAATAACGGTAATTTCAGTGGAACAATAGAAGCCGGAAAGACTCAAGTGTTTGCAGCTCATTTCATAAACGAAAAGACAGAGGAAAAGAGCGCTACAGCTTCCTTCGGTGTCACGAAGAATTTCACAGGCCGAACATGGGGAGACGCTGACACATTCAAGTTTACTGTGGAATGCGTGGATAATGCTCCAGCACCGACAGACTTAAACAAAACCGCAACTAAAAATGAACCATCCGTTAGCTTTGGTGATATCACATACAATGCTGTAGGAACCTACATCTATAACATCACGGAAGAGAAAGGGAATCTTCCTGGAGTAACTTACGACGAAGGTACTTACGTTGCTACTGTGAAAGTCGTTGAAGATTCTAGTTCAGAAACAGGTCTCAGCGCAACTGTTACATATTCATATAAGGCTAAAGGATCTGAAACAACTGAAGCAAGAAATGCAGAATCGGATGGAACGGTTAAGGTCACCAATACCTATGCAGCAGAAGGCACCGGCGAGATCAAGGTCAAGAAGACTCTTACAGGCCGTGACTGGACGAATGATGATGAGTTCACCTTCACGATCGAGAAAGCAGCTGATACTGAGTCTGGCACACCGCTGCCAGATAACACAAGCATCACGATCAAGAAGAGTGACGAAGATCAGACCAAGAGCTTTGGCGAGATCAAGTTCAAGAAGGCCGGCACCTACAAGTATGTAGTCAAAGAGACTAAGGGCAGCATTGGCGGAGTGACTTATGATACAACAGAACATACAGTCACGATCAAGGTCAAGGATAATGGTAAGGGCAAACTCGTAGCTGACGGATGCGAGCTGATCCAGACCAAGGAGTTCACCAATACCTATGCAGCAGAAGGCACCGGCGAGATCAAGGTCAAGAAGACTCTTACAGGCCGTGACTGGACGAATGATGATGAGTTCACCTTCACGATCGAGAAAGCAGCTGATACTGAGTCTGGCACACCGCTGCCAGATAACACAAGCATCACGATCAAGAAGAGTGACGAAGATCAGACCAAGAGCTTTGGCGAGATCAAGTTCAAGAAGGCCGGCACCTATAAGTATGTAGTCAAAGAGACTAAGGGCAGCATTGGCGGAGTGACTTATGATACAACAGAACATACAGTCACGATCAAGGTCAAGGATAATGGTAAGGGCAAACTCGTAGCTGACGGATGCGAGCTGATCCAGACCAAGGAGTTCACCAATACCTATGCAGCAGAAGGCACCGGCGAGATCAAGGTCAAGAAGACTCTTACAGGCCGTGACTGGACGAATGATGATGAGTTCACCTTCACGATCGAGAAAGCAGCTGATACTGAGTCTGGCACACCGCTGCCAGATAACACAAGCATCACGATCAAGAAGAGTGACGAAGATCAGACCAAGAGCTTTGGCGAGATCAAGTTCAAGAAGGCCGGCACCTACAAGTATGTAGTCAAAGAGACTAAGGGCAGCATTGGCGGAGTGACTTATGATACAACAGAACATACAGTCACGATCAAGGTCAAGGATAATGGTAAGGGCAAACTCGTAGCTGACGGATGCGAGCTGATCCAGACCAAGGAGTTCACCAATACTTATGCAGCAGAAGGCACCGGCGAGATCAAGGTCAAGAAGACTCTTACAGGCCGTGACTGGACGAATGATGATGAGTTCACCTTCACGATCGAGAAAGCAGCTGATACTGAGTCTGGCACACCGCTGCCAGATAACACAAGCATCACGATCAAGAAGAGTGACGAAGATCAGACCAAGAGCTTTGGCGAGATCAAGTTCAAGAAGGCCGGCACCTATAAGTATGTAGTCAAAGAGACTAAGGGCAGCATTGGCGGAGTGACTTATGATACAACAGAACATACAGTCACGATCAAGGTCAAGGATAATGGTAAGGGCAAACTCGTAGCTGACGGATGCGAGCTGATCCAGACCAAGGAGTTCACCAATACCTATGCAGCAGAAGGCACCGGCGAGATCAAGGTCAAGAAGACTCTTACAGGCCGTGACTGGACGAATGATGATGAGTTCACCTTCACGATCGAGAAAGCAGCTGATACTGAGTCTGGCACACCGCTGCCAGATAACACAAGCATCACGATCAAGAAGAGTGACGAAGATCAGACCAAGAGCTTTGGCGAGATCAAGTTCAAGAAGGCCGGCACCTATAAGTATGTAGTCAAAGAGACTAAGGGCAGCATTGGCGGAGTGACTTATGATACAACAGAACATACAGTCACGATCAAGGTCAAGGATAATGGTAAGGGCAAACTCGTAGCTGACGGATGCGAGCTGATCCAGACCAAGGAGTTCACCAATACCTATGCAGCAGAAGGCACCGGCGAGATCAAGGTCAAGAAGACTCTTACAGGCCGTGACTGGACGAATGATGATGAGTTCACCTTCACGATCGAGAAAGCAGCTGATACTGAGTCTGGCACACCGCTGCCAGATAACACAAGCATCACGATCAAGAAGAGTGACGAAGATCAGACCAAGAGCTTTGGCGAGATCAAGTTCAAGAAGGCCGGCACCTACAAGTATGTAGTCAAAGAGACTAAGGGCAGCATTGGCGGAGTGACTTATGATACAACAGAACATACAGTCACGATCAAGGTCAAGGATAATGGTAAGGGCAAACTCGTAGCTGACGGATGCGAGCTGATCCAGACCAAGGAGTTCACCAATACCTATGCAGCAGAAGGCACCGGCGAGATCAAGGTCAAGAAGACTCTTACAGGCCGTGACTGGACGAATGATGATGAGTTCACCTTCACGATCGAGAAAGCAGCTGATACTGAGTCTGGCACACCGCTGCCAGATAACACAAGCATCACGATCAAGAAGAGTGACGAAGATCAGACCAAGAGCTTTGGCGAGATCAAGTTCAAGAAGGCCGGCACCTACAAGTATGTAGTCAAAGAGACTAAGGGCAGCATTGGCGGAGTGACCTATGATACAACAGAACATACAGTCACGATCAAGGTCAAGGATAATGGTAAGGGCAAACTCGTAGCTGACGGATGCGAGCTGATCCAGACCAAGGAGTTCACCAATACCTATGCAGCAGAAGGCACCGGCGAGATCAAGGTCAAGAAGACTCTTACAGGCCGTGACTGGACGAATGATGATGAGTTCACCTTCACGATCGAGAAAGCAGCTGATACTGAGTCTGGCACACCGCTGCCAGATAACACAAGCATCACGATCAAGAAGAGTGACGAAGATCAGACCAAGAGCTTTGGCGAGATCAAGTTCAAGAAGGCCGGCACCTACAAGTATGTAGTCAAAGAGACTAAGGGCAGCATTGGCGGAGTGACTTATGATACAACAGAACATACAGTCACGATCAAGGTCAAGGATAATGGTAAGGGCAAACTCGTAGCTGACGGATGCGAGCTGATCCAGACCGAAGAGTTCACCAATACCTATGCAGCAGAAGGCACCGGCGAGATCAAGGTCAAGAAGACTCTTACAGGCCGTGACTGGACGAATGATGATGAGTTCACCTTCACGATCGAGAAAGCAGCTGATACTGAGTCTGGCACACCGCTGCCAGATAACACAAGCATCACGATCAAGAAGAGTGACGAAGATCAGACCAAGAGCTTTGGCGAGATCAAGTTCAAGAAGGCCGGCACCTACAAGTATGTAGTCAAAGAGACTAAGGGCAGCATTGGCGGAGTGACTTATGATACAACAGAACATACAGTCACGATCAAGGTCAAGGATAATGGTAAGGGCAAACTCGTAACTGACGGATGCGAGCTGATCCAGACCAAGGAGTTCACCAATACCTATGCAGCAGAAGGCACCGGCGAGATCAAGGTCAAGAAGACTCTTACAGGCCGTGACTGGACGAATGATGATGAGTTCACCTTCACGATCGAGAAAGCAGCTGATACTGAGTCTGGCACACCGCTGCCAGATAACACAAGCATCACGATCAAGAAGAGTGACGAAGATCAGACCAAGAGCTTTGGCGAGATCAAGTTCAAGAAGGCCGGCACCTACAAGTATGTAGTCAAAGAGACTAAGGGCAGCATTGGCGGAGTGACTTATGATACAACAGAACATACAGTCACGATCAAGGTCAAGGATAATGGTAAGGGCAAACTCGTAGCTGACGGATGCGAGCTGATCCAGACCAAGGAGTTCACCAATACCTATGCAGCAGAAGGCACCGGCGAGATCAAGGTCAAGAAGACTCTTACAGGCCGTGACTGGACGAATGATGATGAGTTCACCTTCACGATCGAGAAAGCAGCTGATACTGAGTCTGGCACACCGCTGCCAGATAACACAAGCATCACGATCAAGAAGAGTGACGAAGATCAGACCAAGAGCTTTGGCGAGATCAAGTTCAAGAAGGCCGGCACCTACACCTACAAGGTCAAGGAGACCAAGGGTACACTCGGCGGAGTGACTTATGATACAACAGAGCATACAGTCACCATCGAGGCAGTAGATGACGGCAACGGCAACATTGTTGCTAAGGAAGGATCCAAGCTGATCCAGACCGAAGAGTTCACCAATACCTATGCAGCAGAAGGCACCGGCGAGATCAAGGTCAAGAAGACTCTTACAGGCCGTGACTGGACGAATGATGATGAGTTCACCTTCACGATCAGTGCTGACGAAGGCACACCGCTGCCAGCTGACAGAAGCATCACGATCAAGAAGGCTGACAAGGATCAGACCAAGAGCTTTGGCGAGATCAAGTTCAAGAAGGCCGGCACCTACACCTACAAGGTCAAGGAGACCAAGGGTACACTCGGCGGAGTGACTTATGATACAACAGAACATACAGTCACCATCGAGGCAGTAGATGACGGCAACGGCAACATTGTTGCTAAGGAAGGATCCAAGCTGATCCAGACCGAAGAGTTCACCAATACCTATGCAGCAGAAGGCACCGGCGAGATCAAGGTCAAGAAGACTCTTACAGGCCGTGACTGGACGAATGATGATGAGTTCACCTTCACGATCAGTGCTGACGAAGGCACACCGCTGCCAGCTGACAGAAGCATCACGATCAAGAAGGCTGACAAGGATCAGACCAAGAGCTTTGGCGAGATCAAGTTCACGAAGGCCGGCACCTACACCTACAAGGTCAAGGAGACCAAGGGTACACTCGGCGGAGTGACTTATGATACAACAGAACATACAGTCACCATCGAGGCAGTAGATGACGGAAAGGGCCATATCGTTGCTAAGGAAGGATCCAAGCTGATCCAGACCGAAGAGTTCACCAATACCTATGCAGCAGAAGGCACCGGCGAGATCAAGGTCAAGAAGACTCTCGAAGGACGCAAATGGACTGCTGATGATGAGTTCGAATTCACGCTCAGTGGGTCCGGCAATGCACCGATGCCTGAGGAAGATACCATCGTTATCACCAAGGCTGACAAGGATCGGACAGTAAGCTTCGGCAAGATCGACTTCGATGAGCCTGGAAAGTACACTTACACAGTCAAGGAGACTAAGGGTGATAGCAAGGGCGTGACATACGATACGAAGAAACACAAAGTCACGATCGAAGTCGTCGACGACGGCAATGGCAACCTGGTAGCCAAGAAGGGCACAAAGCTGATCCAGACTGTAAAAATCACAAATGTGTATAAGGAAGCAGGTGGAACAAGAACAGGTGACGACACTAACTTAGTTGTCAGCGTTTTGATCTTGCTCTCTTCCGTACTTGCATTGCTCATCATAGTTGTCCGCCGCAGACGGTCAAAATCTGATTGTTAGTCAAGTACGCATATACTAACAGGAATATTCCGGATAAGAAAGAGGTCTTTTAAGGCCTCTTTCTTTTGATGATGTAGTTTAAAGTAACGGGGGAACTGTTACTGAGGTACTGTAGTATAGTGAAGCGGCTAATTATTCCTCAAAATAATAGATTAAAGCGAGACACAAGACATGTTTATATGGTATAATCGTTATATATTTTTTGTTATACAGTTATAGTCGGAACTTACTTCTATAACCTGGAAGTTTTTTGATTCGTATATCAATAGAAAACATTGATTAAGGATAGGGTGTGTTAAGATGAATTACAAGAACAAGAACAAGAACAAGAACAAGAACAAGAACAGTATGAGGTATCGTTTTCTTGTACAGTTACTCGCCATAACAATGACGATCAGTATGATGCCATATCAGGCATTTGCCACAACTGATGCTTCACAGCCCGAAGCAGTGACATCCACTGAAGAGACGGTCAACCAGTCAGAGGATGCACGGGGCAATGACGATGTAGAGGAACCTGAGAAGGAGCAGACCCAAGAGAATGACGATCAGCAGGTCAAGAATACGATCGACACAACGCCTGCACCGAAAGATGCAGAAAAAGACACCGATGTATCCGCGCCTGTGAAGAAAAAAGTGAAAAAGGCTTCTCCGGCAGCAAAAAGGTCCGAGGCGAAGAAAGATGCTGCCAGATCAGAAGGTCTTTCGCCTGAGGAGAAAGCTGAAGAGAACTACGGCCCAAACGGAAAGGCTAAGACTTTCAAGGTTTCACTGACAGACAACAAGGATACTGCGGAAGCCGGCGATTTGATTAAGTACAACGTTGATGCTACTATGTATCAGTCTGCCTTCTACAAGTATGACGGACAAAATCAGGAGCCGATGTTCACCCAGTGGGAAAACATCACAGTTAAACTGAAACTGCCGCAGGTAACGATTCCTGGCACGGGTGAAGTACGACAGGTGAGAATTACCGGTCCTAAAGATACAGATATTGAATCATATTCTCAGATCGATGCTGCTAACAACATCTGGGAAATCGTGCTGAAGAAGAGAACCAGAGATGCGACCAACAGTAATTCCGTGAATCTTGATATCAACACCAGGATTTCCGGAAACGGAGAACTGCCTGACGGTGCGGTTCTCCCGGAAGCAGAGGTGACGTTCAGTGCTGATTTTAATGTGCGCATAGATGAGGACGAGTCTGTTCCGCCAAAGAAGTATTCCAAAACGGTCACAGATACTACAGAGAACATTACTTTGTCAACACCGGATGAATGGATGCTGACAAAGTCTCCTTATGATGGTGCAAAAGCATATACCATAGATAAAGATCATGGAACAGTAACCGTTCACTATCTCGTGAAGTACGGATTAAAGGTAGGTGAGGGGGAGTCAGCAGCTCCGACGGAAGATAAGAACGTCTATGTCAGAAACGGACGTGCTCCGTTTGCTGATGATATTCAACTGACAGATACGCCAGAACTGAAACTGCACAACGGGGGGACGCTGGAAGCACAGGCTATTACAGTTACTCCTTATGAGAAAGGTTATATCTTTAAAGATGGCACTTCAGCTGACGAAAGCGGGGAGCCGAAAGCAATCAGTGTGAAGAGCGGGCAGCCTGTGGATCTGCCATATGCTGTCGTAGGAAAAAATGATAATGAAGTCGCAGAGAATGCTCCGGCCTTCTCGCAATATAACGTAGATATGGTCTATGATTACAGCAAGTTCATGGTTTGGTACCATGAAAATGCTGCTAAGACCACAGCGGATTCCAGCAATTTAGGTAAAATCGATTATCAGTTACTTGGACAGGACGCGAAGGAAACACAGGACGACGGAAAGACAGAGATTCCTGCGTATATAGAACCAGGTCATATCACAATCGAAAAATACATTGTCAATTTTGATGATGAACAGAAGAAACTCTATACATCTTCCGTCAAAGCGCCTGTATCCGGGCCAGCAACATTTAAAGTCTTTGAAGAAGACGGAACAACACCGGCAACAATATATTGGAAAGATTCCAACGACAAGTACCATGAGATCAGTGGAAACAAGGTAACCATCGATCCTGGTGCAGATGCGTCAAATACAAACGGTGATGACGGTAAGATTGCATTCTATCTCGATGCCGGGACCTATAAGATTCAGGAAACCGGAACGCCGGCGTGTACAGAGGCTGTTGGAGATAATCCGAAGACAGTTACTGTAAATGAAAAAGGGAAGGCAACTGTTGCCTTCAACAATAAAGAAAGACTTGGTGAAATCAAAGTTCATAAGACCGATGACTCCAACAATGAACTTCCGGTTTCCGGTGCGAAGTTCGGTTTATATAAAGACCGTCAGCACACCCAACTGATCGAAGAGGCAGATACGGACAACTCTGGTAACGCGACGTTCAGACGTTTGGTTCCCGGGATTTATTATCTGTGGGAAATCTCTGCTCCGGATGGCTATGTTAAATCAGACGAAGTCAAAGAGGTTAAGGTTACAGAAAACAACACTGCGGAAGCAGCAATTCAGGTAAAGAATCACTTAAACAAGACAGTGATCAAGCTTCAGAAACAGTACAGTACTGTTTCCGATCCAACCAATTTTAAGGATGTAACGGACGACTTCAGGACGTTTGATAAGGCCTTTATGCTGCAAACCAAAGCAGAAAATGAGGGAGATGACAAATGGAGAAATGTTGGCACCGTTGGTCACAGTATTGATAAAAACGGATCCACTTCGATTCAAGTCGATGAAGTCGATAATCAGAAACAGAAACTGATGTATCGCTTTGTCGAAGACCTTCCGGAAGGCTACTATGGCCTGAAAGGCGAAAAACCAAAGCAGAAGGTGACTTCAGATTCGATCACACCGGCGGATGGTGAGGATACCATCGTCATGAAGAATCTCAAGTCCGGTTTCATTGAGTTGACCAAGAAGAAAGTAGTGGTCAATCAGTCTTCAGGGAAATATACTCCGCAGAATCAGAGCGGCAAGGCGTTCCAGCTTTATCGTGTAGCGGAGGGCTCCGCCGCTGAACTCGTTGGTAATCCAAAGACTACAGGGTCAGACGGCAAATGTAAATTCAGTGATTTACTGTCTATTAACGCGGAGGGGAAGAAATACACCTACTATGTAGTAGAGCAGAATCCGGACGAAGGGTATACCTGGATCACAGATACGGAGATCTCTATCAACGGAACCAAGACACCTGCTGTGACGGTAGGATCCTTCCAGGATGGCACCAGCAGCAAGCTGACTCCTGTATCTTACAATATCAAGCAGGAGATCGTGATCGGGATCATCAAGAAAGATAAACTGACCGACGAGCAGCTTGCCAATGCCAAATTTGACGTTTCAGCGGAAGGGACAGAGCCAAAGCATATTACATCATCTGACAGTGCAGAGGCGAAGTTGCCAATCGAGCTCGGTAAGGAATATACTATTACAGAGACCGACGTCCCAACAGGCTATTATCTGGATAAAGAAAACAATGAAAATGTCCGGAAGATCGATACCAGGGGCTGGAAAGTTGGCATGGATGATAAGGGCAACTTTGTAGTCCTTAAGGCAGATGGAACAAAAGTGACATCTGAGGACCTTACATTTACTTTCAAGGATACGCCTTATAAGAAGATCCGTGTGACGAAGAAGGTTAAGGATGTAAATGATTCGGACCAGCAGGCCAGCAGCCTTTCCGGCATTACCTTCTCAATCTATATGAAAAACGGGGATGCATTTGAACCATACAAAGTCGGTGACAAGCCTGTTACGATCAAGGCAGATGGAATATCAGAAGTCAGCCTTCCAAAGGGTGAATATTATCTGCATGAAGACACAAAGCTTGATACAGTTGTTTATCCTGACCAGCATCCGGAGTTGTATCAGGACAAAGGTGTGTCTGCGGGTGGAAAGTTCTATTTCGGTCCGTATACTGTAACGAAGCCTTCTGACAGGCAGGATAGCCTGCTGCCCGTCGATGTTATCAATATTTACAACAGGGGAAATCTTGAAGTCACGAAGAAGCTCTTTGACGCGGAGAACAAGGAAGTGACGGCCCCAGGCAGTCTCGCAGGATTCCGCATGGAAGTCTACAAAGCAAATGCTGAGGGAAAACCGACAGGATCCCGGGTGACTTATGCCAACACCGCCAATGGTGGAAAGGCGACATTCAGGAATCTACCGGTCTATGATGCTAACGGAAGCACGATCAGCTATGTTGTAAAGGAAGTTTATACCGGAAAACAGGCAGACCATTTCTATACAAAGAACTTCCTTTCAAGTAAACATCCGCAGATGGTCCTCGGAGGTATAGCCGACGCTGGCTTTGTGGAGAACCATCAGTATCTGTCCGTTGATGTGGTCAAAATGTATTATGACGCACGTGAGAATGAACTGACAGACCTAAAGTATGAACTGGAGGGGGCAGTTATTGCTCTGTACAGGAACAACGGAGATGGTACATATACCTATATTGACAAGGATACCACGGACAAAGATGGTGAAGTATCCTTCGGGGAACTTGAGTACTCGGCAGACGGTTTTGTTGCTATAGAAGTCAGTGTACCGGACAGACCGGAGTACAAGTACATGCGACCGGTGCAGGGGGATTATCTGCAGACTGACGCACAGGGCAACTGTCCTGAGTCTCTTACAGAAACACAGGTCAACAAACTGAGCAAAGCGGCGCTCGTATCTACAACAACACCGAAGTATACCGGTGAGATTGACAATGTGATTCCCTGGACACAGATTCATGTGACCAAGAAGGATGAATATACCGGTGAAAAACTTGACGGTGCCAACTTCACACTGTATAAACAGGTTCTGCCTGAAGGAACAACAGCGGGAGAGCTCGCTTTTGATGCAGCGAACTGTACCGTGGTTGGAGAGTATACATCCGGCACATGGATTCACAATGACGAGCCGCAGAAAGGCGAGTTCCAGACTGATATTCTGGAATATGCAAATAATATTGTTTACTGGTTGGTGGAAACAAAAGCACCAACAGGATACAGGATTATTGAGTCAAAGAATCATGTGCTTTTCACAGCCGAAGACACGAATTATACCAACAAGACCAGCGGTAAGGTCTACAAACAAGAAAACGGTGATATAGGACTCGAGATCAATGCAATCAATCCACACACTGTACTTGATGATCCGCTCCAGGGGCCTGGAGACGGCACAGAAAACTGGGCGTTTATCGAGTTTAACAAGTGGAGGCAGAAATCGGATAAGGAAACTGCACGTAAACCAAGGGAACAATTGGTTAGAAGTGATTTTGCACTGATGCCAAACGCCACCTTTAGGTTGTATGCAGTAAAAGTGGATAAGGATAATCCCCAGAATGATCAGGAGGTGCTTCTCCTTGATACCATTACCACTGGTGATGAAAATGATGACTTTACCGGCAATCACACCACAGGATATGGTGTTTCCCGCAGCATGGATGCGTGGGCGATCTTTGATAAACTTGAAAGAATGTATCCAGACACCTGGGATCAGGTCATTACATTCAAAAGTGCATCTGATTCCGGATATGATGTGACCTATCCGTATGTTGTTGGCCCGGACGGAAAACCAATCGAGGATGCGCAGGGCCACCGTACCAGAATCAAAGGAACCTTCACGCTCAATGCAACACTGGTTGAGGTGTCCAGTTCTTCCAAATATGAACTGGATCTGCATAAGCATAATATGCAGATCACATTTGCTCCGAGGTCACTTTATCTTGGAAATGATAAATATGCAGTACCCGATATTGAAAAAACAGGTGATCATGGCGGATACTCTTCAGATTTCTGCGATCAGGACAGCCGGAGACTCGACTACAAGGATAACGAGCATCAGTCCATGGCTATCGTAGACTACCTTACGATCGACAATTCTGTCGTACTGCGTCATTTCGGATATGATCCAGAGCAGGTTGGGTATGAGCAGCTTCATGATGATCTGGAAACAAGTCGTGAAAATAATCCGTCCCTGTTCGTTTCTAAGCAGGTAACATTCGCGCTGGAGAAGTATAATTATAATGCGAATATACAGAAATGGGAATGGGTGCCATGGAATCCTGCTACGAACAAAGAATCAACCAGCGGAACAGGAACGTTCAAGACAGACGGCAACGGCTATCATTTTAATAATGGCCTGGACCCGGGAGAATACAGGGCGTATATGACAAATCCTGCGACTGGCTACGAGAACTTCTATCCTGAGAAGTATACTGGCGTCCAGGATAAATCATTGGCATTCCATTTCAACGTGGTCGTGTCCGACAGAACACAAACCTTCACTACATACAGTCCGTCCAAACCGAAGATGACCATCACAAAGACGGATATGAGTGGAAAAGCCATTTCGTTGCAGGCGGAGTTCAAGCTGGACAAGAAAGAAGGTACAGCTTACAGCAAGACTGCAAAAACCAACAGAGACGGTGAGGCTGTCTTCACAGAACTTCCGGCTGATACCACGTTTACTCTATCTGAGACGAAAGGACCAGATGGATTTACAAACGAGTACTTCAAGCAACTCTTCATGGCGCAGTATCCGGACTTTAAGAATCTGGTAAACGGCACGGGATATCCGGTCAGCTACACAACCGAGACGAAACCGAACGGAACCAGCAGCCTGGATGGTTCGAAACTGCATGAGAAAGTCATCAAAAAGAAAGAGTATAATAAAGCCTTTGCTTTGAAGGCACCGAATCTTGAAACTGTCAAAATAAAGCTGGAGAAGAAAGACGCCCAGAAGGGCACAGCTTTGTCAGGTGCTGAATTTGCAGTTTATTACCATGCCTTTGATAAGATCAGCGGTGAATATACTGTTCCTGAATTCTCAGCCTCAGACAGTGCATGGATCAGCCGCGGCAAGGTCACGACCGGAACTGACGGATCGATCACGATAGATGATAGCACCTTCAGTAATGTTAAGATCAACCCAGGCATCTACTATGTAGAAGAGACAAAAGCGCCGGCACATTATGATCTTCCTGATCCTGCGGCACAGACCATCGTTATGACCGGCGGACTGGATCTGCGGATCGCTGAATCTGACAAGTACACGGTTAACAGTGTCGCAGGCGGCACAGGACTGCTGACTTTCAAGGACATGCCGAAAGTCAAGATGCTGATCGACAAGACGGTTGATTTCGGTAAAATACCTGCCAGAGATTACAGCTTTGAATTCGAACTTCTGGATTCAGAAGGTAAGATCGTACCGGGAAATCCAATTAAGGCTACGGGTAAAGCTGATGGCGGTGAAATTCCGAAAGCGAAAAAAACCAAAGCGGTCTTTGAAGATCTCAGCCAGGGAGCGACCTACTATCTGAAGGAAAAGACAGCAGCAGGTTATCTGCTTCAGAGTGTACAGGTCGGCAATAAGAAAATCGATCCTGAAACGAGCGGGAAATTCAAGGGTTATTACAAGATTGTCATTCCGAAGGACGGAAAAGATGTCTCTGTAGATGTGACAAATCTCTGCCTTGAGGCGCGCGTCACGATATTCAAGTATGATGGAGAGACCGGAGAAGGCCTGACCGGAGCATCCTTTGAAGTGCTGAAGTCGGATGAAAAAACACCGATTTCAGGTGCAGAAGTAACAGACAACGGAGACGGCAGTTACACAACAATCATCCCATTTGTGAAGGATGAACAACAGACAGTCTTTATCCATGAGGTCAAGGCGCCCGAAAAAGACGGCAAGAGATACACCATCGATGAAGACAACGCTTCAATCAGAGTGGATGATCTGAAGCCGGGCGATAATTTGCAATACAAATTCAACTCCCCTCAGGCAGATGATAATCAGTATGTTCTTCCGAACTACGAAGGAACATCCGTCAAGATCCTCAAGTACGGAGGAACCCATGGAACTTCCAATCCTGTGGAGCTTAAGGGAGCCCAGTTCCAGATGTACTTCAGTACAGATAACGGAAATACCTGGGATACATGGCATCCTTATGAAACAACAGATGCGAATGGGAAGGCTGAGTTCCTGGTTCTGCCGGGGTATGATTACGCACTGGCAGAGATCAATGATGTGAAGGGATATGTGGACTTTGAGGGCCTCTATAATGGTTCGGAGAAACTTTCAACCAAACAATCCTCAGACGGCAGAACACTGTATCTTCTGGACATCGATTGGGACAAGCACGAATCCGGTCAGGAGTACAATTACACTGGCTACAACATTCCGTACCTGAAACTCATTGTAAACAAGGAAGACATCAGCGGAAAGGTTCAGAAGCCGGATGTTGATTTCCATGTTTATGAAGTTCCAGACGGAACACCAACGACACTGACAGAGGAGCAGATCACTGCACTGACAAAGAATAACAAAAAGAATATTGGAGGCAAGACGAAGGATTCGACCTATTCCAATGAACAGTTTATCCGTCCGGGAAGGACGTATCTGGCTGTGGAGGATCATGCAATTGCCACCGGCACAGAATATGATGATTATAGTATCATCAAAGACGATTCACGTGTTGTCAGTTATGAGGTATTCTCTGTACCGGCAAAGAATTATGAAAAAGAGTACAGCGTTACATTCAAAAACAACAAAGGTGACGCGTCGATCGCACTCAAAAAAACAGTAGATCAAAAACGGATTGATAGTCTGACTGTGAAAGCAGCAGAGCTGACTTACACGTTGAAGCCGACGACTACCAATGGTTATGCATTGGATGCGTATAAGCTGAACGATTCCGGGCTGACTGCAACGCCTGATAATGCAACACTGGCTGATGAATGGTACGACATCACGGAGGTTATCGTCGGTCAGGGAAGCATGGATCATTACCTCAAAGGCGCGAAGAAGGATAAGGATTACACAATCGAGGCAACTGTAACCTTTGTAGCATTCGACGGAACCGAGTACAAGATGGATCCGGTCAACGTTTCTGAAGGTAATATTACTGTAAAGCCATCCGGAACAGATGGAAAGAAGATCAAATCCTTCTACGTAGAGTACAATTCACCGGATTTGAAGACAGATACAGGCTATGCACTGGGGCAGAATTTTGTTGCAGGGGAGACCGTTGCAAAAGCGACTGTATTCAAACAGGAGAAACCGGCACAGGGCGTTGTAAAGTCTGTCACCAAGATCAAAGATGATGCAGATGTGATGCTGAAATACACGCCATGGTCTTCAACAGGTGAGAAAGAAACGCAAAAGACCCTGACAGCCAAGGATGATGCCGAAACTCTGGTAGACAGTGCCAAGGCGCCAAAAATCGAGTTCACGAAAGACGGTCCGGATACGAATACAGCTATTGATGTTGGCAAACCAATCACTTATACACTTACGGTCAAGAACATTACCGGAGAGCCGATCGACTTTACGGATCCGATCATAGTTGACCTACTGCCACAGGGCGTTATTGTGGATCCGAGCAAGGAATTCGTGAAAGTTACTAAAAAACCGGATACCATTACCGGAAAGCCAACAGTCACCACAGGTTATGCTGGCGATAGCCAGTATGTGAATATTGCCTTCAATGGTACAGTTGGAAATGGTGAATCCATTGAGATCGAGCTGACAGCGGACGTTACTGATGCGGTAACCAATTTTGGTTCCGAGATTTGGAACTTTGCATTTACAACCAGTAAAGAAGTCGGCGTTGCTACCAGTGACAATACCACAGGTGCCGTTATCAAGGATGATGAGGGTCTGTGGGCGAGCGAACTGGTAAACATCGCCACGGCACTCCACTGTCCGGAAGAACGGGCACAGGCGCTGAAGACAGCTCTCGGTACGCAGGGCACATATGGATATCTGGGTGATTTCCATGAAAATACCTGGGCCACAGACAATCAACTGGTTTGCGTAAAAGCGGAGTATGGTCCTTCTGACGGAGGTGTATACCGGACAGACAAAGTCGCTTTGCTGACCAATGATGAACAGGATGCGCAGAGAACCATGCATTATCAGCTGACGATCAACAATGTGTCAGAGGCCAAGCGTACGAATATGGCGGTCATGGATATCATGCCTGCCGTGGGAGACCAGCGCATCAACAATACGGACAGAGGATCCAACTGGGATCTTTACTTCAATGAATTGGGGACTGTGACTGTAAACGGCAAGAAGTGTACAGATTATACCGTTTACTATTTTGAAGGTGACGCCACACAGTTTGATGCAGATACGATCACTGATATCGTCAACGAGTCCAAGAGAGGCTGTCCGGCTGGATGGCGCACAGACAAACCAGCTAAGCCAACGGCATTCATTGTTGCCTTTGCTTATGATCCAAGTGATGAAACTGCAGTAACAGATGATAAAACTGTAGTCCTGGAAGGCAATAAGAGCGTACAGATCGAGTACACAGCTAAGATTGATTACATAGCAAACCCTGAAGATTTGAACAAGATTGTTTTCACGAATGCAGCGAATGACTTCAACTTCGGTTACAGTACATTCTCGCCTCCGTCTACAGCGGATAAGGCAAAGGAATATGATCCGCTCGGCAGTAATGTGGTAGAAGTGACCATCGCGCCTCCCAAGGTCAAGGTGGGTGGCGATGTCTGGATCGATGCCGACAGCGACGGATGGCAGAATGACGGAGAACAAAGCTGGTATCTCAGCTTTGACGTCGTGAAACAGCTGCTCAAGGATCTGAATGTTAAGCTGAATACTTCCAACCAGAGGAACTTCGCTGTCACAGATGTGACGCAGGGGACCATAAAACAGACAGGGTCGGATCCTGACAACTATGGTATCGCGCATTTCGAGTTTGATGATTTGACAGCAGCAAAACTCAGAAGCAAAAGTACAGATCTTGACGATCTTAAAAACTGGATCAACGACAAATCAGGCGATGAAGCAGGAAAACTCATTGGTAAGAACCCGTATACCTACAATATGAATATGGTCTACAGTGGCAGTACCTTTACGAAGACGAAGAACAATGTCGATCCCAGAGGTTCCTATATTCCGGGAAAGATTCCGGGTGATGACCAGAAGGATGACAACTTTGTGACCCGCAGAGGTAATTATCAGACAGAACAGTTCTTCCTGCATCAGACTGCAGATGTCTTTGATATGACCAAGGACAACGGATACAATCTGCTTAGAAGCCTGAAACTGACCAAGGTCAGCCAGTCAAGCGGAGAAGCGTTGGAGGGCGCGGAGTTCACCATCTACGGACCGTTTGATCATGGTACAGGAACCAAGGCAAGTAAGAAGCTGTCTGATGACGATATCGTCGCGAAGCTTACAACGGATTCGGATGGGAAAATCTCCAAGGATGATCTGTTCTTCTTCAAGGAGTATGTGATCGTTGAGACCAAGCCGGCCGATGGCCACAGCATTGAAGGAGCAAAGGCGGAAGGCACCAACATCACCAAGCTGGGAGAAGGCAAGTGGCTGCTGAAAGTTCCTGCCGCTGACTACGTACCTTCGGGCGACGAGATCACAGATCAGGTTATTGTCCGTGATCCTGGAAATATCGAGGTAGAAGTCGACAAGATCTGGGATGACGATGAGGATGCTTACGGCACCAGACCGGAGTCCATCCAGGCGACGATCTATACAGATGAAGCGTGCACCAAACAGGCGAAATACGCTGATGGAAAGGTTGCCGAAAGCAAGACACTGGATGCTGGCAACGACTGGAAGGCTGTATGGAAGGAACTGCCGAGATATCAGGCTGTAGAAGGCGCAGAAGCAGAAGAAATCACCTACTACGTCAAAGAAACCGATTCTCAGGGCAGGGAACTCAGTGGATATAATGTCAGAACTAAGTCCGTTAAAGACAAGGATAACGGAAATCAGAAACTGACCATTACTAATACACCGATATCCACCAGCCTCGAAGTCAAAAAGAATTGGGAAGACACAGATGATCTTGCCGCACAGGTCAAAGCAGTTACGTTCCGTGTGGAACAGTCAAGTGATGGCGAAACCTGGACACCGGCAACAGTGAAAGGCAAGGAGATCACCCTGACAATCGAGAGAAAACAGGGCGAGAAAATGGGCACAGCGACAAAGGATGGATTGCCGGCATACGATGCGGGTAATAAACCTCTGACGTACCGTGCTGTGGAGATTTCGATCACCATCGATGGCAAGACACTAGAAGTCAAAGACGGCAAGGTCGGACCGTACGAAGTGACAGAAGCACATATGCCTGGCGAGGATGAATCGGCAGAAAACGCCACTGCGACCGATCTCTCAGAGATCACCAATACGATGATTCCGACGAAGTTCAGTGTCGAGAAGTCATTCGTGGATGATACGTTTGATTTCAACAAAAACATCAAGTCGATCACTGTCATGCTCCAGAGAAAGAGCGGTGAAGCAGACTGGGATGATGTCGAAACATTTGACCTGACTGCGCATGGCGACTGGAAGCATACCTGGACCGGACTGCAGAAGCTGGACGGGGAAGGAAATGCATACGAATACCGTGCTATCGAGGTCAGTTATACCACGAAGCAGGGCCAAACTGTCGCTGTAGATTATGAATCCGGTGACAAGACAACAGGAACCATCGGTGCCTTCACGTATACTTCCAGCACAGAGGGTACAGAAGAGGAAGGTTTCACGACCTATATCGAAAACAGACCGCTGAAGGGATCTCTCGAAGTGTCCAAAGTCTGGAAAGGAAGCGATGGAGCAAAAGTGCCTGATTCACTGACCATCAGCCTCAAAGCAGTTGTGAACGGCAAGGAAGTCAACCTCAGGGGCATTCCTAAATCTGTGGAACTGAACAAAGCGAACGGTTGGACGGATGATACCACCTGGGCGGAACTGCCGGTTTACTACACAGACGGAAGCAAGATCAGCTATCTTCTGACAGAGGCCGGAAAGGGCAAGTACACGGCAGCATACAAGGTTTACTATGATGGCAATGTCATCCGCAAAGGAGCAGGCAAGAGCCTCTCGGTCAACGTTTATGCGAATGACACGGTTGAAGCGGAATACACCAATACACTGACGCCTCCGCCGACCAGAACCAGAACCGGAGACAACACGCCGTTCCTGCCATTCCTGTTATCAGCGCAGATATCCTTAGCAGTTCTGCTGCTTCTGATCTACAGAAGAAGGCGCGCCGTATCATAAAGCATACGATTTCTATAATAAGAAAAACCGCCGATTCTAAATTGACCCCCAAAAGTCTAACTTTTGGGGGTCACTTCAATCTGGCGGTTTTTCTGTAAGTGGTGATCATCGTCGGATACATACTTAATAAAAGCTCAGGCCGCTGAGTATGACCAGCGTGATACCTATTACTACTCGCGAAACGGAAAGATCAGCTGCCGTGACATTGCAAGGCAGATCAAGGGTGTTCCCTATGAAGCGCTGCTGGATGTGGGCTGCGGGACAGGGTTTTTGATCGATATGCTCACAAAGCAGAGACAGTGCAGGATCAGCCGGAATGGCTGCGGCAGTTCTACCGCCTCAGACTGGACGTGGAAGGAATCCGTTCGGAATATGACCGAAAATGATAATAGTCTAATTCAAGTTTGTTGCAGGGAGGCTCCATCATGCAGGGGTGGACAAATGACGATCGTATGATGATTGCCTGCTGCAACGGCGGGACGAGGCCAGTCATATTCAAAATCGAGAGAATAGATATTCTGGAGACAGATGAAGAAAAAGCATGGTTAGAGAAACAGGTTTTTTCGAATTCTGCCGAGGATGCATACACAGGCTAAAATGTCGAAATGCGATCAGGGAGAGCGATCCGGATGCAAAGACAATACAGCTTTTGTCAGCCAATCCGCTTGCTTTGTCCTATGAGAAACTTGTGCCGATCCTGGAGATGATCACCCATCATACAGTGTCCGGAAAGAATCTGACCGGGCCGGGGTTTCTACGCAGGAAAGACAGCATTATTGCCGCACTGGACCACGAGATCCGGCACGGAGATCTTGACAGGATGGCGGCGATCAGACAAAGCAAGAGGACTCTGTGACGGCGCGCGTTACAGCGGGAATGCCACCGCGTCGGCATACAGTTTCTTCAGGATGGTCAGGAAGCGGGTCAGGCTCTCGCGGTTGTCGGCTTTGTGCGTGAGAAGCTGACAACGGAAGGATTCTTCGCAGTCGAAGGGGATCCAGGAGAACTGACCGCTGTGGTCATTCAGGAAGCCCGGAGCAAGGCAGAGGCCGCGTCCGGCGGCTAGATTTATCAGTGTCGTGTCGTGATCAGCGCTGTTGAAATACCGGATCCTGCCGCTTGCGATCAGCCTTTGCTGGACCGCGCGCAGCGCCGGGGGAGAGCCACCGCCCACCATGAGGGTACGGCCGTAGAGATCCGCATCGTTTACTTTGTTTTTCTCGGCGAGAGGATCCTTGCGGTCTGCAATGAGATAGATGTGACTTTCGAACAGGTCGTGGACGGACACACCGGAGAGCTGCCTGGTTTCGTCGCTCAGGGCGAAGAGAATGTCCGCATCTCCCTTCAGAAAGGTGTCCATGCCGCCCTCGTACTGGAACATGGGCGTGACCTGTACGTCGGGATCGCTCTTCTCGAACAGGCGCATCGCCTCCGGCAGGAAGTAGACCGCCTGTCGGACCATCAGGCTGATGGTGATGTTGTCCTTGTATCTGGCGCTGAAGTTCTGCCCCTGCTCGACGGCGCGTTTCAGCTCCTCCCGCATGCCAGTAAGATAAGTGACGAACTGGGAGCCGGCCGGTGTGAGCTCGGCTCCTTTTCCATTGCGGTAGAATATCTGAAAACCGACTTCCTCCTCCAGCAGACGGATCTGGTAGGAGAAGGTGGGCTGGCTGACGAAGAGATTCTCCGCCGCCCGGCTGAAGTTCAGTGTTCTGGATAATTCGATACAGTAGTCGATCTGTTTGGTGTTCATGGGAGTGCTCCTGTGCTATTTAATAATTAAATCAATTATACAATAGTTCGATTGGACTTTGCAATAGTTTGGTGGGATAATAGAGTCAGAAAACAGAACGACAGGACAATAAGTAAAAACTTAGGAGGATACAGAAATGGCAAAGACACTGATCGCATTTTTTTCAAGAGCAGATGAGAATTACTTCGGCGGCGCAATGAGATACGTGAAGGTGGGAAACACGGAGATCGTGGTGGGCCACATGAAAGACATGATCGATGCGGATACCTTCAAGATCGAAATGAAGGAACCCTATTCTCCGGTCTACATGACCTGCATCGACGAGGCCAAGAAGGATCTGAGGGCGGGAGCACGTCCGGAGCTGGTCAGCTATCCCGGGAGCATCGATGAGTACGACACCATCATCCTGGCCTATCCCAACTACTGGGGGACCTATCCGATGGCAGTGGCCACCTTCCTGGAAAGGTACGACTTCACAGGCAAGACCATCCTGCCGCTTTGTACCAACGAGGGAAGCGGGATGGGCAGCAGCGAGCGCGACCTCAGGAAGGCCTGCCCGGGAGCAGAGCTGAAGGCCGGCCTGTCCATCACCGGCAGCCGCGCGCAGGAGTCTGCCGGAGCAGTGAAGAAGTGGCTGAACAAGAACGGTATCGCGTAGGAACGAGGGAGGTAAGATCATGGAATATATCAAATTGAACAACGGGATCCAGTGCCCTGTCATCGGCATCGGGACATTCATGCTGAGCCCGCAGGATGCGGAAAACAGCGTGCGAGAGGCACTGAAGATGGGCTATCGCCTGGTGGACACGGCCAACGCCTATGTCAACGAGAGAGCGGTGGGTAGAGGGATCAAGGCCAGCGGCGTTCCGAGAGAAGAGGTCTTCCTCTCCACAAAACTTTGGCCCAGCGAATACGAGAACGACCACGCTGTCGAGGAGACGCTGGAGAGACTGGGCGTGGATTACATCGACCTCCTGTACATCCATCAGCCCGCAGGAAACTGGATGGCAGGCTACCGGCAGCTGGAGAAAGCCTACAAGGAAGGCAAGGTCAGATCCATCGGTATCTCCAATTTCGAAGGCGAGTACATCGAAGAACTGCAGGCAAAGTGGGAAATCGTTCCGCAGTACATCCAGGTTGAGGCGCATCCGTACTTCACCCAGAAAGAACTGCGGAAGACCCTGGAGAAGTATGATATCCGGCTGATGTCCTGGTATCCACTGGGGCATGGGGACAAAGCCCTGATCCAGGAGCCTTTGTTCCAGACGCTGGGCGAGAAATATGGAAAGAGCAGCGCGCAGATCATCCTGCGGTGGCATACACAGATGGGATTCTCCGTGATCCCGGGCAGCCGGAACGTGGATCACATCAGGGACAATCTGGACATCCTGGACTTTCGCCTCACGGAAGAGGAAATGGCAGAGATCGCCAAGCTGGAGAATGGCGTGCGCTACTACAACCGTACAGACGAAGCTCTGGCTGGGTTCGCATCCTGGAGGCCGGAGTTCGAGAAAGCGTGAAAACGACATGACAGACGAAAAACAGATCCAACAAATATACCGGGACTACTGGACGTTTATGATTCGGAAAGATACGCAGGGACTTCGGGGTTTGATGGCGGAGGACTACTATCTGGAGCATATGACCGGTGTCCGGCAGACCTGTGAGGAATTCCTTGCAGGTCTGCTGGCGGGAACCTTCAACTATTATTCTGCGGAGCACGATGCCATCGAGGTGCGCGTAAACGGAGACTACGCTGAAATGATCGGAAGGAGCCGGGTCATGGCGGCCGTGTACGGCGGTGGGAAGAAACGCTGGCGGCTGCAGGGGGATTTCACTCTTAAAAAAGAAGAGGGTGCGTGGAAACTGACAAGCTCCCGCGCATCGACCTATTGAAAGGTGAGGAGGTGCTGCAAGATGAAAATCAGGAAGCTATGGATCGTCATCCTGGCGATGGTGTTGACGGTGGCGCTGACTGCCTGCGGGAGCACCAGGCCGCCAGGAATGACGTGATCAAGTGGTTGCAGGGGCTGGATCTGTAACGAGCGCCAGAAACCCCCGCCGTTATAGGCGGGGGTTTCTTGCTGAGATTTTTGTTAAATTGCCCTGCTTTTTCTCTGGCAGTCAGACGCTGAACTGTTTTTATCTGATCCGTTGCCTGCTTCGGCCCACCCAGGGTGCAGAAGAGCCCACAAAGCAGGGTTTCCAAGGTTGCTTTTATGGTTGACACGATGTCAGCGAGGTGCTATAATGACTTTATTGACACGGTGTCAATGAGGGCGATGAAAAAGACTGGCAGGCAGCCTCCAGATCAACGCGATCCGTTTCTGGGAAAAGGAGATGAAATAATGGCAAAGAAGACATTGGTAGCAGTATTTTCTGCAAGTGGAACAACGAAACGTGTAGGGAAAGAGATTGCGAGAGTAAGCAGCGGTGACTTCTATGAGATCGTTCCAGCGGAGAATTACACAGGCGCTGATCTGGACTGGACGAACAAGAGAAGCCGCAGCAGCGTGGAGATGAATGATCCTTCCGCAAGACCGGAGATCGCAGGTAGACCGCTGGATATGTCCTCTTACGATATTGTGATCATCGGGTATCCGATCTGGTGGGGAGTCGCGCCGCGCATCATCGAGACTTTTCTGGAAAGCTATGATTTCAGCGGAAAGACGATCGTTCCCTTCTGCACGTCGGGGGGAAGTGGCGTCGGCAGAAGTGACAGAGAACTGCACAAGAATGTAGGCGGCGATGTCAAGTGGGCAAAAGGCAGGCAGATCAATCGTCCAAATGAATCGGAGATCCGACGCTGGATGGACGAGGTACTGTAAGTCGGAGGTGAGTTTTGAAAAAGATATTATCAATACTGATGACACTTTGCCTGCTCTTCGGACTAACGGCATGTGCAGGTGGAAGTTCGGAAGACCCCGCAGGCATAGATAGCGGAGCAGAAACTGCCACAGAAGAGGCAGAGACTCCTGAAGAGAAGGGCAGCAGCTCCGGGAACGCGACTCTCGTCGTATACTTCTCTGCAACCGGTACCACCAAAGGCATTGCGGAGAAGATCGCAGCGATTGAAGGTGCGGATCTATATGAGATCGAGGCGGCCAAGGAGTATACGGATGCGGATCTGGACTATAACGATTCCGACAGCCGCACCACGCGCGAGCAGAATGATTCCTCTGCCCGGCCAAAGATCGGAAGCGACCCGGTATCGCTCGACGGATATACGACCATCTACATCGGCTATCCCATCTGGTGGGGTGAAGAGCCGCGCATCATGGATACCTTTGTGGAGAGTTATGACTTTGATGGCAAGACAATCATCCCGTTCTGTACATCAGGCGGCAGTGGCATTGGAAGAAGCGGACAGAATCTGGCGGATCTTGCCGGAAAGGGCAATTGGCTGAAAGGGGCCAGATTCGACGGCGGTACTTCGGAAGAGGAACTGAGATCGTGGATCAAAGGGAACTAGGGCCCAGCTTCGCATGAAACAGATCATCATACATGTGGATATGGACGCATTCTTTGCGTCCGTGGAGATCAGAGACGATCCGGCCCTGAAGGGGAAACCGCTGATCATCGGTTCTCTGCCGAGAGAACGAGGGGTGGTTGCGACCTGCAGCTACGAGGCGCGTCGATACGGCGTTCGCTCCGGGATGAACATCAAGGAGGCCTACAGGCGCTGCCCGCAAGGCGTCTATATGCACCCGAACATCGATAAGTACAGAGCGGTGTCCCGGCAGCTTCATGAGATCTGGAATGTCTATGCCACCGCGTCCGAAGCGGTCGCTCTGGACGAGGCTTATCTTGATGTGACAGAGAAAGCCGGTGATCTCGCGGGTGCGCGGAAGATCGCACACTGCATCAAGAAGCGGACCCTGGAGAAACTGGGGCTGACCTGCTCGGTGGGGGTAGCCTATTCCAAGACAGCGGCCAAGATCGCCAGCGAGGAGAAGAAGCCAGATGGGTATTACGAGATCCCAACTGCGGAGGACTTTGTGTCCCTGATCGCGGATCGGGATGTCAGAGTGCTGTACACCGTGGGGCAGATGACCGCTGAGAAGCTCCGGGGCGCAGGGATCCGCACGGTACGGGATATCCAGAACAACACGGAGACGGTGATCAACCTGCTGGGCAAACAGGGGGGATGGATCGCGAACATCGCCCGCGGGATAGACGATCGCAAGGTGAAGCCATACAAGCCGGAGAATGCCAAGTCCATCAGCAGGGAGGTCACCTTTCAGCAGGATGTGGAGGACTTTGGGCTTTTGAAGGATGTGCTGATTCTCCTTGCTTTTTGTGTTGAGAAAAGAGCCAGGCGCTACGGCTTGCACGGGCACGGCGTCACGCTGAAGCTCACCTATGCGGATATGAAAGGGATCACTCGCTCCCGGGCAAAGGACTCTGCCGAGGATGCGGCGACGATCTACAGGGAGGCGGCGGCGCTGCTGGATTCTGTGGAACAAAGCCCTGTGCGGCTGGTGGGCGTCGGTGTGTACAATCTCTCAAAGGAGGTCAACCGCCAGATGGATCTGTTTGCCTTCATCGACGGGGAGGCGGGTAGTCCCGAGGAGGAATTCCAAACGCTGCTCGCCGCGTTGCAGGAGAAGTACCACCTGGATTTTGCCGCCCACCTGGAGGAGATCTATCACGCAGAAACGCTTCACAAGACAGTCGAATATATGCGAAAACACACCTGACAGGAGCAGGAGGGCGTTTGTTTTGTGACAGCCTGGTGTGCCGCGGACAACGCCGGCTCTCGCAGGATCATGGAGAAGGCCGGCATGGTGTGCACAGGCGCGGTGCAAGGGGCGCTGGAGATCGACGGACAACGCTTTGATAAGATGGATTACCGGTACGAGAGAGAGGAGAGGAAGAACAGTGTTTAAGGGAACCCCCAAGATCGTTGCGCAGAGGAGGGAAGAGATCGTCAATGCCTGCGAGCAGCTTTATCAGACGATGAATTTCAAGGACATCACCCTCAAGGAGATCGGAAAGGTGACCTCCTTCTCCCGCCCGACGATATACAACTATTTTCAGACCAAAGAAGAGATATTCCTCGCCCTTTATGAGCGGGAGTACAGCCGATGGAACGCGGAACTGAAACGCATCCTGGACAGCGAGGAACCCTGCACCAGAGAGCAGCTGGCCCAGAAGATCGCCCGGTCGCTGGAGAGCCGGGCACAGCTTTTGAAACTGCTGGCCATGAACAACTACGATATGGAGGAGAACAGCAGGGCGGAGATGCTGGCTGATTTCAAGCGAGCTTACGGAGCATCGCTGAAGCTGTTTCGGAGCATCCTGGAGAAGTACTGCCCGGAGATGTCCGAGGAAGCGGTAGCGCACACCATGTACGTGTTCTTCCCTTTCATGTTCGGCATCTACCCGTACACATCGGTCACGGATAAACAAAAGACGGCAATGGAAGAAGCGGAGGTCGATTATCAGTACCAGTCGATCTATGAGCTTACCTACCACTGCCTGACCAAACTGCTGGAGGTATAGATATGCAATACACAAGACTGGGCAATTCAGAACTGCAGGTATCCCGCATCTGCATGGGATGCATGGGATTTGGGGACGCGGCCCGGGGGCAGCACAGCTGGACCATCGACGAAGCCCATTCCAGAGAGATCATCCGGCGCGGCCTGGATCTGGGCGTCAACTTCTATGATACCGCCATCGCCTACCAGAGCGGCACCAGCGAGCAGTATGTGGGACGCGCCCTGCGGGACTTTGTGCCCCGGGAGGAGGTCGTAGTGGCCACCAAGTTTCTGCCCCGCACCCCTGAGGAGATCGAGCAGGGCATCAGCGGACAGCAGCACATCGAGACCATGATCGACACCAGCCTTCGGAATCTGGGCATGGACTACGTGGACCTGTACATCTACCATATGTGGGACTGGAACACGCCGCTCTACGATATCCTTGACGGGCTGGATCGGGTCGTGAGAGCGGGGAAGGCTCGCTACATCGGCATCTCCAATTGCTTCGCCTGGCAGATCGCCAAGGCCAACGCCCTGGCCGAGAAGGAGGGGTTCAGCAAGTTCGTCTCCGTGCAGGGGCACTACAACCTGATCTTCCGGGAGGAGGAACGGGAGATGGCACCTTACTGCGCGGAGGAGAACATCGCTCTCACCCCCTACAGCGCCCTGGCCAGCGGCAGGCTTTCCCGGCGTCCGGGGGAGGAGGGCACCAAGCGCGCCGCCGAGGACACCTACGCCAGGTTCAAGTACGACGCAACAGCAGAGCAGGACAATGTGATCATCCGCCGCGTGGCAGAGCTTGCAGACAGGCACGGCGTGACCATGACAGAGGTCTCCCTGGCGTGGCTGCTCACCAGAGTAACCTCACCGGTGGTGGGCGCCACCAAGCTACACCACATCGAAGGCGCGGCGAAGGCGGTAGATCTGGAGCTTGCTCCGGAGGAGATCGCCTATCTGGAGGAGCCCTATGTGCCGCACCCCCTCGCCGGTGTGATGGCACAAAACAAACCAACAGCAGCAAAAGAGAAACACGTATGGTCCACAGGCGACCAGAAGATCGGAGGTAAAGACAATGAGTGAGATAATCGTACAGACAGCAGGAAGAGATCAGCTGGGAGAGTTCGCGCCGATGTTCGCGCATCTGAATGACGATGTGCTGTTCGGTGAAGTTTGGAATGAGGAGGCGATCGATGTAAAGACCAGGTGCATCATTACCGTCGTCTCCTTGATGGCCTCCGGGATCACAGATTCATCCCTTACCTATCACCTGCAGAACGCGAAGGCCCACGGTGTGACGAAGGAAGAGATCGCCGCGATCATCACCCACGCCACCATGTACGTTGGCTGGCCGAAGGGATGGGCCGTATTCCGTCTGGCCAAGGAGGTCTGGAACGAGGACGCGCCGGCTGCGACGGAGAAAGAGAAGTATCAGAATTCCATCTTCTTCCCCATTGGAGAGCCCAATCCTTACGGCGAGTTCTTTGTGGGAGAGAGCTATCTGGCGCCAGTGTCCACCGAGCAGGTACCGGTGTTCAACGTGACCTTTGAGCCGGGCTGCCGAAACAACTGGCACATCCACCACGCGAAGAACGGTGGCGGACAGATGCTGATCTGCGTCGGCGGCAGAGGGTATTATCAGGAATGGGGTAAGGAAGCCGTGGAATTGACCCCAGGCACGGTGATCAACATCCCGGCAGAGGTCAAGCACTGGCACGGCGCGGCGCCGGATTCCTGGTTCTCCCACCTGGCTATCGAGGTGGAAGGAGAAGAGACCAGCAACGAGTGGCTGGAGGCCGTTGCGGATGAGGATTACAATGCTCTGAGATAACAAAGGAAGATTTCCAATGGATCTCCGTCATCCGCCTGCCAGGCTTTGTGACCAAGGTATAGGCCGTATTCGATCATTGACATAATCGCACAACTCAATTATAATTAATTCAATACAATTATCTTCAGCTGGTGGTTTTGTGACGTTAAAGCACGCCCTAGCTTATTTAGATCACTGGAGAAACTGTGTTGGTTGGATAAATTGAGGTTGGATCGATATGACGAATTGCCTGACAATACCAACTTTGGCGACAACAATTAGACAGACAGACAGGATAATCCCGTCCTTTTTGTATTTCAAGAAACACATCGTGATGTTTGGCACACTTTCTACACAGAGATGATCTGTGTAGAAGGTGCTCTTTTTTTGTGGAGGCTTCTATGGGAAAATTATTTTCAAATGAACCGGTTAACAGCGGCAGACAGATCGAGCTTGACCTTGCGAAGTGTCTTGCTATTTTCTTTATGATTTTTTTGCATTGCTATTTTGGTACGAGTTATTTTACAAATGAGATCAGCTTGGGCATGCAGCGGGCCGTTAGCCAGCTTTTCGGGGGTCCATTTGCTGCCCCTGTCTTTATGTTTGCTATGGGTGTGGGGATGGTGTATTCCAGAAATCAAGCGCCGGCATATTTAATAAAACGAGGAATAAAATTGATCCAACTCGGTTTTTTCGTAAACATAGGTGAATTTTTTGTTCCTTATTTCCTTTCGGGAAATTTGCTTGGTGATTGGGATACTTTCCCGATTGCGAATGGACTGCTTTTGTTCTGCATTGATATTTTAGCCTTTGCAGGAATGGCGTTTATTCTAGTCGGTGTTCTTAAGAAATTGAAGGTGTCGGCAAAAGGAACAGTTGTTGTTGCTTTGCTCCTTTCTATTATTGGTTCGATTGCTAGATTCCATGACTTTGGGAGCAATGTCCCGAATCTGATAGCGGGATATTTTATTGGAAGTGCAGGCGGGTTTACGGCATTTCCATTGTTTAACTGGTTTGTATTCCCGGCGGTTGGGCTTCTGTTCGGAGAGTATTATATGAGATGTAACAATAAGGAAAAACTGCTGCGTTTGTGGCCGTTAGGTCTTATTGTATCTGTTGCATATTTTGTAGTATCCTGGTTCATCCCGGGAGGCTTCCTGTCGGAAACACACCATTATTACTTTATGACGACTATTGATGCCATGTTTTGCCTTATGTGTATTTATGGCGTTATTGGCGTTTGCTATTTGGTGTCAAAGCGTTTGCCTGAAGGAGCTGTTAGTTTTTTCTCGAAGACAAGCAGCAATCTGAATACGATTTATGTTATTCAATGGTTTTTAATACCGATCACATATGTTCTTATTGTTTATTTCAATAGAGATATTGTATTTGGCGATTTATCACTTGTTATAGTTGCTCTTTTGGAAATGGCGCTATCAACGCTGTTTGCAAGTTGGTATAAAAAATTAAGTCTATAAGTTAGAAAAAGGAGAAGTGATATGGTTAATATAAAAAAATGGGGCATTCTCTTATCACTGGTTGTGACGGTAGCATTGTGTTTTGTTTTTTCTGTGTCGCCAGCATTTGCGGAGGGAAAAAAATCGGAGATAACACCCGCAAAAAAAGCAGAAATTGAGAAAGAGTTGGGAATAGAAGATTATGATGAAAACGGAGACCCGTATGAGACGGGTATTGGCGTTCATGCTGATGAAAATACTTTTAAGAAGGATTTCTCTTTAACGGTTGACCAAAAAGAGTATACAATTACGGAAATGCAGAGGGTTGTTTCCGAAATCATAGACCCGCAGATGAGTGATTTGGAGAAATATTACACGCTCGCTGTTTGGGTGAATAAGCATGTAGAGTATGATTGGGAATTTTGGTGTGGAAGATATTATTTTGAATACTATAGTCATCAGTGGGATTCATATGGCGGAATGAAAGATGACGAGAGGTCTGTTTGTGCAGGCATTGCGATATTCTATGCAAATATGTGTCATGCGGCTGGACTTCCTTGTAAATTTGTTAGATTGGATCCGAAGCATTTAGACCATACGATAAATTATATTCCTGATATTAATGGTCATGCGTATTTGGTTGATGTGACAGAGGATGTTTTCCTGATGTCCGAGCATTCAAGTTCTGCTTTTTCACATATCGATAAAGCATTTGCCAATATAACGAAGAATGCAGATGATGAGACGTTTGACTATCGCAATACAGCAGATGGTGAATTAGTGTCGTCAACGATAAAGGAATATTACGATACTCCATTTGACACTTGGTTTAATGAGTATGCACGGCACAAGAATACGAAAAAAATCTTCAAGACTCCGTATGTAGAATTGGGAAGCGGTGTAAGAGGCCAGAATCATGCATCTTACCGTAATTATGAATCGAATCGCACAAAAAATCCAGATATTTGGTTTATGGATGATTTTTATGAGGATACAGCAGGTGTGAGTGCTAAGGTTCTATCTGGACAGTTTGATGACCAGGTGACTAGTGTTACGGGCGTAAAGAAGGGTTATGATTGCGATTCTGAATCTGCTCTTATGGGAATGGTTGAAAATGATATTCAGGTAAAGAATTTCCCGTCTGCTGAAAATGGAAAAATTGTTGCTAAGACAGCTAATTTGAAAAAAGACGTAGATTTTACATTAAGTCTTGATAGTTATGATGAAGCTGGTAAGAAAGCACAGTTTACTGTGAAAGGTATTGGTAGTTATAGCGGTACAAAGACATTTACAGTATCTTTAAATTCTGCGGTAGTTGAAAAAGAGCCAGTTAGAAAGTCAGGCCTTATCTATACTGGAGATGCCCAGAATCTTATAGTTGGAGGCGAGGCAACCAACGGGGAGATGCAGTATGCTATTGGTGATGAAAAAGGCCCTACAGGAGAATTTAGTACGGAGATTCCATCTGCTGTTAATGCGGGGGCATATCATATATGGTACAAAGCAGTTGGAGATGACACGCATGGGTCAACTACGCCAGAGAGATTAGAAAAAGCAGTTACGATTTCTAAAGTACAGCTGGACATTAATGTTGAAGATATGACAATTGAAGTTGGTCAGACAGCAAAAGCAAAGCCTGCTTTGGATAATGGCATGACTGCAACTTTTGGTTATTATACATTTGATGATGATATTGTAAAGATTGATAAAAAAGGTAATATTACGGGACTTAATGTTGGACATGCAGATATTATTGTTAGTGCTGATTTAGGGGCAAACAGTCAAAATTATGAGATTTCTGATTGGGTGTATCTTATGGTTGATGTAGATGCAACAAGCATTAACAATGCAAAGGTTTCTCTTTCTAAGTCATCGTTTGTTTACAACGGGAAGGTTCAAAAGCCTGAGATCAAGACAGTCAAAGGCTTGAAGTTGAAGGATGGAAGAGACTATGCAGTGAAATGGTCCGATGGATCATCTAAAAAAGCAGGCAAATATAAAGTCGTCGTCGAAGGGAAAGGCAATTATATCGGATCGACAGAGGCGACATATACAATTACAAAGGCCGCAAATCCGATGACCCTGAAAGGAAAGACCGTTAAAGTTAAGCGTAAGACGTTAAAGAAAAAATCAAAGTCGATCAAGAGAGCGAAGGCGTATACCGTAAGAAAGGCGAAGGGCAAGCGTTCCTATAAACTCGTTTCCGCCAGAAAAGGCAAGAAGAGTTTTACGAAGAAGTTCAAAGTCAATGCCAAGACCGGAAAGGTTACGGTGAAGAAAGGGCTTAAGAAAGGTGCCTATAAAGTGAAGGTGAAAGTAAAAGCGAAAGGAAATGCCAATTATAAGGCATCTGCCTGGAAGACCGTGACGTTTAAGGTACGAGTAAAATAAGAACAGGGCGTTAGTCCGGCGTTAGTACCCATAGCGTATAATAGTCTCTGCGCGCCAGCGGAGACGAGAAAGTAGCCGCATCATGCGGCTTTTTCCTTTGGGGTTGGTGCTGAAAGCCGTAATGCATAAAAGAGGTGGATCATGAAGATCAAAAATGCAAGAATACTACAGATCATTGCACTGGCCCTGGCAGTCATCGCTGCTCTGATCAGCTGCCTGGTGGCGGTACGTCCCGAAATAATGGGAATCACGGGCCTGGGAATGGTCCGAGCGATCCCGACGGCCGCCCTCGGGAATAGCATCGGTTTTGTCATTGTGGATATCTTCTACCTTGTGATGCTGATGCGTGCCCGGACAGCAGGCAGCAGCAAGGCGGCTGTCCTCATCTCTACAGTGCTTCTTTGTCTCCGGGGCACTGTCCTTCCTCTCGATGGGTGGATTCTGGGGGAAACCCATTGATTTTTCCGAGAAGTAATCCTATACTCTACCTTAGGGTAATGCGATCTATAGAAGATAACGAGGAGTATAGAATTGAACACGCAGAAACTGAACCATGGATCCTTATTGTCGGTCTGCGGCGCCAAAGCCGCCCCAGGCTCCCCCTTTGATGCCGCTGCAGCGGAAAACGCTCTGCGGTTTCACAAGAGTCTTCCCGGGTATCAACAGACCGAGTTGGTCTCTCTGGAGGGGGCGGCCAAGGCAGCCGGTGTGAAAGAGATCCTCCTCAAGGACGAGTCGGCCAGATTTGGTCTGAAGGCCTTCAAAGGGCTGGGCGGAAGCTACGCCGTGTACCGGATCCTCTGCAATCGTCTGGGACTGGATCCGCAGAAGGCTTTGTTCAGCGATTTCGGCACGGAGGAGATACGCCGCCGGTGCAGAGAGATTACCTTTGTGACGGCCACCGACGGGAATCACGGGAAAGGGGTTGCCTGGGCAGCCAGGCTGTTCGGTTGCAGGGCGCATGTATATATGCCGGCGGGCTCTGTAGCGGAGCGGCGGCAGGCCATCCAGGACGCCGGCGCTGAGAGCGTGACCATTACCGACCTGAACTACGACAAAGCCGTGGATCACGCCAGCAAAATGGCAGAGGAGCACGGATGGATCCTGATCCAGGACACTGCCTGGGAAGGATATGTGGAGATTCCTGGCTGGATCATCCAAGGCTACCTGACCATGGCGGCAGAGATTCGGGAGCAGCTTGGGAGCACCGTGCCGACCCATGTGTTCCTGCAGGCGGGTGTCGGGGCCATGGCAGGAGGTGTGCTTGGATACCTCTCCAATACCTTTGCGGAGCAGGCGCCCGCGTTCACCATCGTAGAACCGTCCACCGTGAACTGCCTGTACCGATCCGCGGAGGCTGGCGATGGAAGGGCGCACTCCATTGAGGGTGACCCGGTGACCATCATGGCGGGCCTCAACTGTGGCACTCCCTGTATGGTCACCTGGCCGGTGATCCGAGACAGGGCGGCATTCTACTGTGCCTGCGACGATGTGGTGGCGGAGCACGCCATGCGCGCTCTGGCGCATCCTCTGAGTGGGGACAAGGTTATCACAGCAGGTGAAAGTGGCGCGGCTGGCTATGGCGCGTTCCTGGAGATCGCGGCGGATGTGGGAGCACGGAAACTGCTGGGTATAGACGAAAAGTCCGTCATCCTCTGTATCAACACAGAAGGGGATACAGACCAGGCCAATTACCGGAAGATCGTTGGTTAAGTGATACAAGAATGATAGGGCGGAAAGGATCTGACCATGACTGAGAATAACATCCATATGGCCGGGCCGCTGTTGGCCTGGTACGACCAGAATCGCCGCATTCTTCCCTGGAGAGAAGACCCGACACCTTATCATGTATGGCTGTCGGAAATCATGCTCCAGCAGACCAGGGTGGAAGCTGTGCGGAGCTATTATGAACGGTTTCTGACGGTACTGCCCGACATACGAGCTCTTGCCGAGGCGCCGGAAGACCAGTATCTGAAGCTTTGGGAAGGCCTGGGCTATTACAGCAGGGTACGTAACCTGCACAAAGCCGCGCAGGTCATCGTGACGGAGCACGAGGGGAAGATGCCGGCAGAATATAATGCTTTGTGCAAGCTGCCGGGGATCGGGCCGTACACGGCGGCTGCCATCGCTTCTATCGCCTTTGGCAAGCCAGTGCCCGCTATCGATGGCAACCTGCTGCGGGTGTTTGCCCGGCTTTCTTTCTATGAGGAGAACATCCTCGCGCCGGCGGCTGCCAAAGCCGCGTGGGCATTCTTTGAGGAGCGCATCCACCGGGAGCGGCCGGGAGAATTCAATCAGGCCCTCATGGACCTGGGCGCGCTCATCTGTCTGCCGAACCGCGCGCCTCTCTGTGACCAGTGTCCTCTCCAGGATGCCTGCTCGGCCCATGCCTTGGGGAGGGAGACAGAGGTCCCTTTCCGTCCAGCCAAGAAGAAGCGCCAGATCGAGAAGATGACCGTTCTGCTGATCCACTACCGGGACCACATTCTTCTGCACAAGAGATCGGCCAGTGGGCTGCTTGCAGGTCTCTATGAGTTCCCCAACACCTCCGGATGGTTGACCAGAGAGGAGGCCCTGCGGGAGGTGGAAGCGCTGGGGCTTGAGTCGGTGCGGATCCGGAAGCTGCCCGCTGCTCGCCACATCTTCAGCCACAAGGAATGGCACATGCATGGCTACCAGGTCTTTGCCGGGGACTGGCAGGCCGCTGAAGAGGAGGCGGGACTGGCCGTCCGGGATCTCTTCCTGGCATCCACGGAGGAGATCGAGACAGTCTGGTCCATCCCCTCTGCCTTTCGGGCGTATACAGATATAGCGCTGGGACAGGATTGATCTATGAAAATCCCCGCGTTTAACGCGGGGATCGTTTTTAGCAGGCATTTCACGAGACTACTCATAAGCGCTTCGTTCTATGGTCTGTCCTGCGTTAAACACCAGAAACTGCTCGTCCCATCTGCCGGCGAAAAGCTTCTCCAGAAGATAGGTGCCACCGGGGACGATATCCATGTCGGCCTGAAGCCAGTCAGCGTCCGCTCTGACGGTGTTCACATAGTCCGGCCTCCTGCAGTCGTTGAGGCCGGTGTCGATGATGTCGATCTCGTGGTAATGGCGCATCCAGTCCTGGTGGTAGCTTTTTTTTGTGTTCTCATCGAGATCTTCCGTCATGCGGTCGAAGATCCGGTGGAAGTTCTCCCGGGTGGGATCCTGGTCTTTTACGTAGAGGTGGCCCGGCTCCTTCAGATCGAACATCGGACGGTCCGTCGTCTGAAGCAGCAGGGAGATGCAGTCGTCGATCCTGGGCATCACCAGCCTGCAGGGGGGCTGCACCTCCTGCCAGGATCCCCCGCAGAATCCCATGGCTGCCAGAACGGTGTCCACCTCCGGATCTAGAGTGGCCAGAGCCTGGAGTATATGTGCCCGCATCTCCGTCGGATCGCGGTGATAGAGACGGTTCAGATAGATCACCGGGTAGTGTGTGCCCACCTTTCGCTGGGCAAGTTCTATATAGTCCTTCAGAGAAGAACAGCCTATGATCACGGTGCTCACAAAGCCCTCCTTTCAGTGCTGCCTATATATTAACAGATATGCCAGGTGACTGCAAATATTTGGGGTGAAGGGGGTTGGAGATTATTAATGAATTTTTAAGTCGGTGGTGCTATAATAGAACATATTCCAAGGGAGAAATAACTTATGTATAAACGAATCGGAATTCTCATATTGTGTGTTGTTCTATGGGCAGGCATGAGCGTGCCCGCGTTTGCCGCAGAGAAGACAGGGGAACTGCTGGAAAATCCAGTTTCTTCAGAGAGTGCGATAGCAGAGCCACAGGAATCATCTGCAGAAGAACCCCCGGCAGAGCCACAGGAAACGGATGGCCCGGTAGAAGTGGCCGGTGACATCGATGAGCTGGGAGAGGCTTTGGATGAGTCTGACCCAGAGGAACAGAAGGGGCTGGAGGCTTTCCAGCAGAAGGAACTGATCCTGTTTCTGGAGCAGGGAGCGCTGAAGGAGACTTATGGTGCTGCCAACGTAGTCTACTACGAACCGTTGGTGGAATATATTCTCCAGTACGATAGCCCGGAGGAGACCCGGGATGCTTTCCATAATCTGGTGAAATCTTATGGGGAGGACGCTGTGATGGTGAACCTGCCTGTGGAAACAAAGGCTGCCAGCTGGTCGCAGACCACCAGCAACCGCACCTCTGCCAGGTCCGTGTCCTGGGGCAGCGACGTGATGCTGCTGGACGCACTGCGGGACAGGGCGAGCAGTGCCGGAGGCCCTACCGGAAAGGTGATCGTCGGCGTGCTGGACTCCGGGGTCAACCCTACGCATGAACTGCTGAAGGGAAGGATCTCCCCGGCCAGCGCAGCAATCAAGAAATACATCGCCGCAGGGTCCACTCCTTATCTGGACGAGAACGGACACGGTACCCATGTGGCGGGAATCATCGCTGATGCGACACCACCACAGGTAGAGATCCTGGCAGTCCGGACCACGGACAGCAATGGAGGCGGGGATTTCAACAGTCTTCTGGTTGGTATGCAGTATGCCGCCAGCCATGGGGCCAGGGTCATCAACGTGAGCTTTGGCGGAGACCTGTATACCAACAGTGGGATCAGCGTCGCCAGGTATCAGGCGATCCTGGACAACTATGAGAAGGCAATCCATAACATCTGTAGCAACTACGACTGTATGGTGGTGGTGGCAGCAGGCAATAGCGGCATGGATATTGAGACCAGCAAGGCTTTTCCGGCCTGTTTCCCGGAGGTGATCACCGTGGGGGCACTGAACACCGACCTGAAACGAGCCAGTTTCTCCAACTACGGAAAGAACGTGGATTTTGGCGCCCCCGGCGTGGATGTGGCCAGCGGATGGAATGCAGGAAACAGTGAATACAAAATAGCCACCGGCACCTCTATGGCAGCGCCTCATGTGACAGCAGCCGCGGCCATGGTCCGGCTGTATAACCCGGGACTGAACCGCACAGAGGCGGAGGATGTGCTTAGGGGAAGCGTGACCGATATCACCCCGAAGGGAATAGACCGGTACACCGGTTGCGGGATGATCAGGCTGGGAAGCAGCCAGATGAGAACTTCCTTCTCCCTGGCAGGCGCATCGGTGAGCGCGGGTCCGGCAACCTGGTCAGGGAGGGCTTTGTCTCCCAGTGTGCGGGCAACGCTGAGAGGAAGGGCACTGACCCAGGGGAAGGAGTTCACCGTCACCTATTCGAACAACAAGAAAGTCGGCGTCGGCCGGTTCACCATCCGTGGAAAGGGGCGGTACACAGGCACCCGCAGCGGGACCTTCCGGATCGTGCCCAAGGGCACCCGTCTCACCAAATACAGGCCCGGCAAGAAGAAGCTTACTCTGAAGTGGGTAAAACAAAAGAAACAGACTTCCGGTTACCAGATCCAGATCTCCAGGAGTATCTCTTTCGGAAAAGGAACCAGGACGATCACCGTCAGGAAGCCGAAGAAATCCTCTGTCAAGATCAAGAAACTCAAGCGGCGGACAGAGTACTATGTTCGGATCCGCACCTACAAGAAGGTCGGCAAACAGAAGTATTACTCCACCTGGTCGACCAAGGGCATCGTCCGCACCGTATAAAAAACGAGGCTGTCTGCAATCATGCAGCAGCCTCGTCTGCGTTCTGTATGGTTACTCTTCCGCGTCGGTATCTGTATCATTGGCCGTCTCTGGCTCTGCAGTATCTCCGTTCTCCGCTTCCGCCAGAGTCTGATTCCCGTTATCCGTCGCCACGTTCTGGATGTTGTCTCTCTTGGCGCAGTAGAAGCACAGCCTGGTCCGATTGGCAGCTACCGCCTCCTTGACGGTGCCCTGGGTCAGCACGTCGCTCTGGTTCAGAGAGCCGCAATCATCATGGGTGTGGTAGACCTTGCCGAACTTGGTCCAGTAGACCTGAGTGTTGCCCAGGGCGGCCTCCGCCTGCTGGAGCTGCTCACTGGAGATGGGGTTGAAATCGATGCCGCTGACGCCGGCGATGAGCAGGCAGATGATGGCGGCAACTGTGGCGATGACCTTGGTTTTCTTGTCCATGTCCTTCTGGGTCAGACAGAGGACGATAAAAGGCAGGAAGGCCACTACGGACACGATCATGCCCAGGTTGTTCCAGAGCCAGAATTTGGTTGGGTTCGCTTCTGAAGCTGGATCGATGTGGTTGGCCTTCTTCCAGAAGGTGTTTCCGATGATCACAAGGATCAGATCCAGGATCAGGAAGACCACCAGCTGGACGGTGGAGGACATGAACGGGAGAGAGATCTTCCCGAACATCACCATGACCGCCAGGATCTCGAACAGGATGGCTATGACCCAGAGGACGATGGCTCCGATCCTGTTTGATTTCGCGTTACCGACGGGTTTAGCCTGGACTTTCTTCTTCTCGGGGTGGGCCGCCAGATCTGCGGCTTCTTTCTCTGCCTTCTTCTTGGCAGCATCGTGCGCCTGGGTGATGTCCTCGCCCTTGGTGTTGACGATGGTGTGTTTTTTCTTTTCGGACATTTTCGACTCCTGTCTCACTTTCTTTTAATAATGGTAATGATATTATTATTATACATTGTGCCCGTAGGAAAAGCAATCACCGTTTCTTTCCTGATGGATTCGTGATATAATAAAAGCATCACTTGGAAGGGAGAGATCACAATGGATATACTGAGCATGATGCTGGGAGCGATGACCAGCGAGGAGTCACTGAAGTCGATCGAGAGCAAGACCGGTGTGAAGGGTAAGGATCTTACCAAACTCATGGGAGAGGCGGTGCCCATGATGCTGGGATCCATGACGGAGAACGCATCTTCCAAAGAAGGCGCGGAGTCTCTGTTGAACGCACTGGGCGATCACAAGACCAAGAAGTCCGTTGCCAGTCAGGTGGCGGAGTTGGACGAGGAGGACGGTCGGAAGATCGTAGGGCATATGTTGGGCAAGAACAGCCAGAAGAAAGCACAGCAGCTTTCCCAGAACACAGGGCTGTCCATGGATCAGGTCATGAAGGTTCTGATCTGCCTGGCACCACTGCTGATGAGCGGCCTCTCCAATGCCACCTCTACCGCCAGTCACCAGCAGCACCAGCAGGGGAGCGGTTTCGACCTGTCCGATGGGCTGGATCTGTCGGATGTGATGGCGTTGTTTGGCGGGACCCAGAGTTCACACCAGACATCGCATCAGGGCGGCAATCTGTTGGGCGGTCTTCTGGGGAATCTGTTGGGTGGCAGCCAGCCGGCCCACACGAACAACAGCAACAACGGCATGCAGCTACTGGGGACACTGCTGTCGATGATGAAGTAACCGAATACAGAAAGGGGAACAGGGATGAGATACGCAGCGAGGAAGGCTTTGTGCCTTCTCCTGACCGCCGCTATGGTCGCCGTCTTTCTGCCGGAGAGCAGTCTGGCCGCATCCAAGCCGTTTGAGAAGACCAAACCATGCGGGGCTATGGCGACAGCGGTGGGAAGCGAGATCGCAGTGAGCTGGGAGAAACTGAAGGGCGCGCAGGGGTACTATGTGTACGAGTCGATCAGCGGCAGCAAGTATGCCAGAGTCGCCACCACCAAGAGCCTGAAGGTAGTGCGGCCAGTGAAGACCAAGGGTGTCACCTGTCGCTATGTGGTACGGGGCTACAAGATCAAGTCCGTCAAACAGACCAGGGTGGTGAACGGCAAGAAGCAAGTGACCATGGTGAAGAAAACCGCGCTGAGCAAGTTGAGCCGTACCGCCTATACCACGACGCCTGCGGCAGGGAAGTCTACGCTGAAGAACTACCTGAGAGGGGCCATCATGCCTCTCGGACACACCATGTACATCTGGGGCGGCGGCTGGAACAAAGCAGATACCGGCAGCGGCAAGACCACCCGCAGAACGGGCCTTTACAAGACCTGGCGGGCCTATGCGAAAAAACAATCCAGATGGTACAACTACATGCTGCACCGCTATAAGATCAACAAGGGTCTGGACTGTTCCGGGTTTGTGGGATGGACGGTCTACAATGTAATGCAGACACGGAATAACAGACCAGGATATGTTTACCTGGCAGATGTGGAAGGGCAGCGCTATGCCAGAATGGGACTGGGGGCCTGGACCAGGCGCACCCGGGTGAAAGACCATATCCCAGGTGACATCATGGAGGGAGATGACCATATCTGGATCTCCCTGGGGCAGTGTAAGGACGGGAGTACGGTGGTGCTCCACGCCTCGCCGCCGGGGGTCAAACTCAGCGGCACCGCTTCCCGGACGGGAGCACGAAACAGTCAGGCAGCCAGGCTGGCGGCGAAGTACATGAAGAAATACTACCCCTCCTGGTACAGCCGCTATCCCAGTACAACACTGGTATTCGCCAAATCTTACAATCAGGACTACAACCGGTTCCGGTGGTACAGTACCGTGTTATCTGACCCGGAAGGGTACAGGAATATGAGTGCTGACCAGGTACTGGCGGATCTTTTCAAGGAAATGTAATCTATCGGCCCGTCTGCTGTTGCGGCGGGCTTCTGTTTTAGGAGAAACATATGAATCAACTTGTCGACAAACTCATCGTTTACCGAAAGATCGCAGAGGACAGCATCCTACACCGGATGGGAGAGATCTGCAGGGACTGGAAGGCCGGGATAGAGGATGCAGGGGCTTTGAACTCCCGGATATACGACCAGGTGAACCGTCTGTTGGATGTGGGCACTACCTACGGGTTTGATGGAGATATGTGGGCGTGCTACATTGCCTATCTCCTGGCCAACACTATCACGCCTTTTACTCTGGTAGCGGAGAAGACCGGTGCTCCCGACGGATCGGTGAACCGATTCGTCATGAACGACTTCCACATCTTCCGCACTCTTGTGCATTATGATTTCGGCCCCATGGAGGAGGATCTGGGAATCGATTGTTTTTCCGTGCTCCGAGATTACCACGCCGTAGTGAAGAGCGAACAAATCTTCAACCGCGAGGTCAGCGCCAAGGTGAGGGAGCTGGCGGAGCAGTTGTTGGCTGCGGAAGACGATGTCACCTTCTACGATGTGGTGACAGATTTCTACCGGCGCTACGGGGTCGGTAAGCTCGGCCTCAACAAAGCCTTCCGCATCGCGGAAACAACGGACGGGGAACTGCTGGTTCCGGTCACCAATACAGCGGATGTCCGCCTGGAGGATCTGGTGGGATACGAGATTCAGAAACAACGGTTGGTGGAGAACACGGAGGCGTTTCTGGCAGGCCGTAAGGCGAACAACGTGCTCCTATACGGGGATGCGGGCACAGGGAAATCCACCAGTGTCAAGGCGATCCTAAACCAGTACTACGAGGACGGACTGCGGATGATCGAGGTCTACAAGCACCAGTTCCGGGATCTGTCCGCGGTGATCAACGAGATCAAGAACCGAAACTACCGTTTTATCCTCTACATGGACGACCTTTCCTTTGAGGAGTTCGAGATAGAATACAAATATCTGAAGGCGGTGATCGAGGGTGGGATCGAGCCCTACCCGGAGAATGTGCTGATTTATGCTACCTCCAATCGTCGTCACCTGATCCGGGAGACCTTCCGTGACAAGCGTGACGAGTCGGATGACGATCTTCATCGCAACGATACTGTGCAGGAGAAGCTGTCTCTGGCAAATCGGTTTGGACTTTCCATCGGGTTTTTCTCCCCTACACCACAGGAGTATGATACGATCGTCCGGGAACTGGCGGCCAGATACCCTCAGATCCAGATGCCAGAGGAAGAATTGATCAAGCAGGCACGGGCATGGGAGCTGCGTCACGGAGGTTACTCCGGCCGTACGGCACAGCAGTTCATCAATTACCTGGCCGGTGTAACCTATGCAGAAGACAGGAGCTTGTAATGAGAGAGGCATATACCTTCCCATCCACAGACGGGAGCACCGTCATCCACGCTGTTAGATGGATGCCGGAGAATGGGAGCATCCGGGCGATCCTTCAGATCGCTCACGGAATGATCGAGCATATTGAGAGGTACGGGGAGTTTGCGAACTACCTGACAACGATGGGATTTCTGGTGATAGGACACGACCACATCGGCCATGGGAGATCGGTGGAGACTGCCGCGGACTGGGGGTTTCTCCCGCCAAAGAACGGGGATGTGATCATGGTGGAGGATCTGCATCGCCATCGACTTCTGGTGCAGGAGAAGTATCCGGATCTGCCCTTTTTCATGTTAGGGCATAGCATGGGTTCCTACGTGCTCCGCAGGTATCTGGCGGATTATGGGGAGGGTCTCTCCGGGGCCATTCTCATGGGAACCGGCTTTGTGCCGGGGATGGCGGCCAGAAGCGGGATCGCGCTGTGTCACGCCATGGCGAAAGGGACAGGCTGGCATCACAGGAGTCGTCTGGTGACGGGCATGACCTTCGGCAAGGAGTACAGGGATTTCGACATGAACGGAGAGGATCCGTCCAACAGCTGGCTGTCCCGGGATGTGGAGATGGTGAAGAAGAACCTGAGTGACCCGGCCTGTCGGTATCTGTTCACGTTGGGAGGATACCTGGCTCTGTTTCGGACGGTGCTGTTCGACAGTCACCAAAAGAACGCCGATGCTATCCCCGGGTCACTGCCGCTGCTGCTGGTGTCCGGAGACCGGGATCCGGTGGGATCCTTCGGCAAGGGGGTCAGACGGGTGGAAGGAATGCTACGGAAGGTGGATCGGCAGGATCTGACCTGTCGCCTCTACGAAGGCTGTCGCCACGAGATTCTGAACGAGCTTAATCGCCAGGAGATCTACGAGGACCTGCGGGACTGGATGGAGGCGCGGATGTAGAGGGCGAGGAGAAGCACTTCCTAGCGCACCTTCACTGAGAAGTCGCGAAACAGGCCGTTCCGGCCGTAGTCGATGACCAAATGGTCGCTGAACTCCCTGATCTGCGAATCGATGATGATCGCAAAGCCGTCGACATGCTCCAGCGTGTCGGCGCTTTTTTGTTTGTCGGCGTAGAGGAGAAACCTGTAGCCGCAGCAGCCAGCCTTGGAAAGGACCAGCCTCGGGTACAGGCCCTTTGCGGCGAGTCGGCGGAACTCGTCCTTGGCGGCATCAGTGAGGGTGATTGTAAGTTCCTGGCGGGCGGGCGCCGGAACAGATGTGTTTGGGATCATGATGTCAGACATGACAGAACCTCCTTCTGTGGGTAGTATAGCACAGATCGAGGAACTGTGGGGCGGGAAGTGAAGGCTCTGCGACAGGAGAAAAAGAAAACCCGCGTTCCTCAGAACGCGGGGATGGTTGACTAGTGATCTGTATCAGACAGATTGTAGATGCCTATGGTCAGCAACGCAATTCCTGCCATAGAAGCCACGATACCGTAAGCCATTGGTATTACCTCCTGTTAAAATACTCGGAACTATCTGTTTTCCAACCGTATTATGCTCTTTTGTGAAGGCTTTGTAAAGCGACATTTATTCATCGCAGACATAAGGAAATCTTATGCCAGCCAGTTGAATCAGTAATGTGAATTATTATAATAATATGAGTTTTCTGATACTTTATTTCCTCGCCAGAATATGTTAATATGTAGGGTATATAAGAAGTCCAAACAGGAGGGATGTTTATGCCAATTACATATTATCTTGAGAGAAATGCCATCGAATGGCCGAACGATGTGGCCCTGGTGGAACTGAACCCGGGGCTGGACCTTCCCCAGCTCACCACCTGGAGAGAGTATGAACTGATCCAGCCCACCAGAACCGACAAGTATAGAGAAGAGATCACCTGGAGGATCTTCGATGAGAAGGCCAACCGGGTGGCTAATTACCTGCGCGCCCGCGGTGTCAAACGCGGGGAGAAGGTAGGGATCCTGCTGATGAACTGCCTGTCCTGGCTGCCCATCTATTTTGGTATCCTGAAGGCAGGCGCCATCGCCGTACCCCTGAACTTCCGTTATTCCGCCGATGAGATCGAGTATTGCGTGGAACTGGCGGATGTGAAGGTGCTGGTGTTCGGACCGGAGTTCATCGGTCGTGTGGAGGAGATCGTACCCTCCATCGCGCCGGGGCGCCTGCTGCTGTTCTTTGGTCAGTCCTGTCCGGTGTTTGCGGAGAATCTGATCTTCCAGTCCTCCAACTACCCGAGCACAAAACCGGACGTGGTGGTCAGCGACGACGACATCGCCGCCATCTACTTCTCCTCAGGGACCACGGGATTTCCCAAGGCGATCCTCCATAAGCACAAGGCCCTCATGCACTCCTGTGAGGTGGAGCGTGCCCATCATGGGCAGACCCGGGACGATGTGTTCCTGTGCATCCCGCCTCTCTACCATACCGGGGCCAAGATGCACTGGTTTGGCAGCCTGATCTCTGGCGGCAAGGCGATCCTGCTGAAGGGGACCAAGCCGGAGTACATTCTCCACGCCGTCTCCGAGGAGCAGTGCTCCATCGTATGGTTGCTGGTGCCCTGGGCGCAGGATATCCTGGATGCCCTGGACAGAGGCGATCTCGACCTGAACGATTTCAAACTCGACCAGTGGAGACTGATGCACATCGGTGCACAGCCGGTACCGCCGTCCATGATCCGCCGCTGGAAGAAATACTTCCCTGACCACGACTATGACACCAACTACGGTCTGTCCGAATCCTTGGGACCTGGATGTGTCCATCTGGGGATCGAGAACATCAACAAGGTGGGAGCCATCGGTGTTCCGGGCTACGGCTGGGAGGTCAAGGTGGTCGATCAGAACCGGCAGGAGCAGAAGCAGGGGGCTGTGGGTGAACTGGCAGTCAAGGGGCCCTCGGTCATGATCGAGTACTACAAGGACCCGCAGGCTACTGCAGAGGTGCTGGACGAGGATGGCTGGCTGTACACTGGCGACATGGCTATGGAAGACAAGGACGGCTTCTATTATCTGGTCGACCGGAAGAAGGACGTGATCATCTCCGGCGGCGAGAACATCTACCCAGTACAGATCGAGGACTTCCTCCACGGGTTCGAGCCTGTGAAGGACGTGGCTGTCATCGGCCTGCCTGACAAACGTCTGGGAGAGATTTCCGCCGCCATCATAGAAGTAAAGGAAGGCATGACCACTTCCGAAGAGGAGGTAAGAGCCTTCTGCAAGAAACTGCCGCGCTACAAGCGTCCGGTTACCATCATCTTTGCAGACGTGCCGCGCAACGCTACCGGCAAGATCGAGAAGCCGAAACTGCGTGAGATGTACGGTGCTTCTTACCTGGTCGCTGCGGAGAACGAGATGCTGAAGAAATAATCATTGGAGAGGATAGATATGGCAGAACATGCGATGAAGAAATATTTTTTGAAGAATGGACAGGAAGTAAGTGTGACGGATTTCCAAGCGGAATACCAGGCGTTGCAGCCCTCCTGCTACGAGGTTATCCGGGTGATCGACGGCAAGCCGCTGTTCCTTGACGCCCACTATCGGCGGTTCGTTGGAACGGTGGAGAGCATTGGCCAGCAGGTTCCCTGCAGTAAGCAGGAACTGGCGGCCGACATCTCTCGCCTGGCTGCACTGAACGATGTACAGAATTACAACGTCAAGCTGATCTACAACGATTTTGAACACGGCGGCACGGTGTACCTGTTCTTCACCCATACGGCGTATCCCACAGAGGAGATGTACCGGGAGGGAGTCCGCACAAATCTGCTTCGGATGGAGCGGAAGAATCCCCACGCCAAGATCATCAACCAGACCCTCCGGGAGGCGGCAGATACACTGATGGAGGAGAAGGATCTGTTCGAGGCGATCCTGGTGAACGAAGAAGACCAGATCACTGAGGGAAGCAAGTCCAACATCTTCTTCCTGAAAAGTAACTCCACAGGAGGCGAAGTCTGGACCAGCCCTGCGGATGGCGTCCTGCTGGGCGTGACCCGTCAGCATATCCTGGCTATTTGCAGGGAGGCAGGTCTGACCATCCGTGAGGAGACCATCAGCGTGTCGGATCTGCCAGATTTTCAGGCTGCCTTCATCAGCGGGACCTCTCCTAAGGTGTTGCCGATCCATTGGATCGGCGATCAGGAATTGGATGTCAACGATCCACTTCTGCGCAGGATCATGGCGCTGTACGACGAAGCGATCCTGGCCGATCTGCGCTGAGTGTATCAAAGTGTGTCAAAAGGGACGGTTCTTTTTGACACAGAAGTAGGAGGAAAACATGTATCTTGTTCAGAAATATGGTGGTGAGTACCTGAGGAACATAGAGGATCTGAAAAGGATCGCTGATTACGTTGCAGCACACCGTGATCAGCTTGGGCAGTTGGTACTGGTGACTGCGGCCATGCACGAGATCTCCACAGAGATGATGGAGCGGGCAGAGCAGTTCGGGGCCGGCGTGAAGAAACCGGAGTTGGATGCTTTGTTCTCCGCAAGCGAATATCAGACGGCGGCGCTCATGTCGGCGGCGTTGGAACAGAGAGGTATCTCTGCGCGGGTGATCAGCGACATCCGTGGACATTCTTTGGACGATGTGGACGTGGAGAACGGTAAGCACGAGCTGAAACTAAAGTATCTGCAGGAGACGCTGGACAGAGGAACCCTGCCAGTGATCGCGGGGTTTCAGGGCATCGGCGAATTCGAGATGAGCGACCGGAAAGGGCGTTACGGAGCGGCGGCAACGGCAGTGGCGCTGGCCGGCGCGCTGGAGTGCGAGTGCGAACTATATGGCGACACAAAATCCGTCTACGTGGTTGAACCAGAATTTACGGATGAACCCAAGATATTTGAAAAGATCAGCTATGAGGAAGCTATGGAACTGGTGACGCACAGCGAAAGCGATCTGGAGGCGGAAGCTATCGAGCTTGGCAAGATGCTAGATGTGCCGATCTACGTAGGACCGGCGTTCCAGGAAGAAAAAACAGGAGGTACCTATATCGTGAACAAGAAGATGATTGTCGAGGAAGCTGCTGTCAGCGGCATCAGTACATATGATGATGTGGTGGTCTACACCATCAAAGGCCTCTCCAACCAAGGAGAAGAAATCGCAGAGCTGTTCGAACTTCTGGGCGACCTGAAGGTGAACCTGAACGTGATCTCACAGCAACCCTATCAGGAGGATTCCTGCGTGGTCTCCTTCAGTTGCGAGAAACCAGATATCCAGCGTATCGACGAAGCTCTGGCGGTGAACGGCCGGTTCAAGGATCTGGAGACAGTCAAGCAGGACAACATCTGTATGATCTCTCTGGTGGGCGTGGGCATGGCGACGCATGTGGGCGTGGCCGGTAAGGTTTTCGCTACTCTGGCGGAGGCGGGAATCCCGCACTATAACATCACAACCTCCGAGATTTCCATCACTGCCACTGTCGATGCGTCGCACAAAGCCGAAGCCGTGGTGGTTCTGGCCGAGGCATTCCAGCTGTAGGAGGAGATTCGGGTTTTCTGGAAGAAAAGGGGCGCCGGAGGGCGCCCTGTTTTGGTGGTGGAGTCCTTTGGACCTTACTTTTCAAACGGGTTGTCTTTGTGCCGTTTCCGGCTAAGTCCCGACTCGAATGGATTTTCGGTGTAATTCGGTGGAAGGTCCATCAGTGTGGGAGCGGAACTTGGTTTGTCTGCCGGTCGGGTTTCCGGGTTGGCTGGCATCCGGGCAGCCGGTTTTGTTTTTGGTTTATCTGCCGGCCTGGTTTCCGGCTTGGTTTCGGTCCGCGCTCCGGTCAGTTTTTCTTTGGCTTCGTTCACCTTATCCCTGACGGCCTGTACGACAGCCTCCGCCTTCAGGTCGTCCTCCGAAAGATCCGGTGTCCATTCGTCGTCCTCCGGATTTCCCTCATCCTCATCGTCATTGGCCTTATCCTTCCCTTTGATTCTGCTGATCAAACCGAACAATACGAGTCCGGCAGGGATAAGCGTGAAAAGCCAGCTCTCATCATCTGAGTCATCCCAGTCCTCGTCCCAGTCTTCGTCGATATCTTCGTCCTCGTCCTCAGGAGCGATGCTGAGGCCATCGATTTCGACATCAAATGTCAGGTCATCCTCTTCGCTCCACCAACACTGGCAGGGCGATGGAGCAATGTCCAGAGGGTCTCCATCCTGGTCGAAGTACTCCACCTCAGCGGTTGCTTTGTGCAAGGGGGCGGTGAGACCGTCCGCATCCTCGGAATTGAAAGTAATGCTGCAGCGGTCAGACAATTCATAGAAGGACTCGCTGTACGCTTCGTCATCATCGTAGTTGATGGTGAGGGTGAAAGATGTAGCCTCCGCAGGCGGGCGGAGGAAAATCGTCTCGCTGAAGGGCTTCCCTTCGAAATCCCTCCCTTTGGTGATGTTGGCCGGTGTCCAGGCAGCACGAACCTCCCCCTCAGCCAGGTCTTCCGCTGAGGTGTCCGTCTCTCCATATGAAGGATCCGTCCATCCGTAAACAGCAAGAACAGGGCAGCCGACGAGTAACGTCAGCAGCCCTGTCAGGATAACGATCGCGATAGTTTTTCTCATCTAATCCTCCCTCTCTTCTTGCGAGGTGTCGAAGTAGCACCAGAAAGTGTGTCAAAAAGAACCGTCCCCTTTGACACATTTAGATCGAGAGCAGCTGGCTGTAGGCGGCCAGGGCGCCCTCCGTGTCGTGGGCCAGGACGCGCTTGGCCAGTACTTTGCCCAGCTGGACACCTTCCTGGTCGAAACTGTTCAGGTTCCAACAGAAGCCCTGGAACATGATCTTGTTCTCAAAGTGAGAAAGCAGAGCGCCCAGCGCCGTTGGATCGAGCTGCTCCCCGATGATGATGCTGGAGGGGCGTTCACCGTCAAACTGTTTGTTAAGATCCTGGTCTTCTTTGCCGCAGGCAAAGGCCACGATCTGAGCCGCAACGTTGGCGTTCAGTTTCTGCTGACTGGTGCTTCCCTGGATGTCCACATCTACTCCTGCCTGATTCTGACGGAATCCTACGAACTGAAGGGGAACGATGTTTTTCCCCTGGTGAAGCAGCTGGTAGAAAGAGTGCTGCCCGTTGGTACCCGGCTCACCGAAAAGTACCGGTCCCGTCGGGTAGTTCACTGGTTCGCCAAACCGGTTCACGGACTTTCCGTTGGATTCCATGTCTGCCTGCTGCAGATGGGCCGGGAACCGGGAAAGCGCCTGCGAGTAGGGCAGGACTGCGGTGGCCTGGTAACCCAGAATGTTTCGCTCGTAGACGCCGATCAAAGCATCCAGCATGGCCGGATTTTTCATCATGTCGGCCTTTGCTGCCAGACGGTCGCCCGCTGCAGCCCCCTCCAGGAACTGGTGGAACACCTCCGGTCCAAACGCCAGAGACAGCACCGCGCCTCCTACCGCCGAGGTGGAAGAGTAGCGCCCGCCGATATAGTCATCCATAAAGAAAGCGTCCAGGTACCCTTCGTTGCCGGCCAGCGGTGAGGTCTCACTGGTCACTGCGATCATGTGGTTCGATGGATCCAATCCCTCTCTGCACAAAGCCTCTTTCACAAAAGCCTCGTTGGTCAATGTCTCCAGGGTGGTGCCTGACTTGGAGACCAGGATGAAGAGGGTGTGCGCTACATCGGTTGCAGCCAGCACGCCAGCTGCGTCATCCGGGTCCACATTGCTGATGAATTTCGCCTCCATCTTCAGTGTATCGTTTGCCCGGGCCCAGTTCTCCAGGGCAATGTATACAGCCCGGGGGCCCAGGTCGCTGCCGCCGATGCCGATCTGGCAGACTGTGGTAAAGGGTTCGCCGGCGGCATTGGTGATCTTCCCGTTATGGACCTTCTCCGCAAAAGCATCGATCCTCGCCTGCTGCCCGGTATAGAACTCTCGCTTGTCTACGCCATCTGCCATCACCGGATCGCCGAGCTGGCCTCGGGTCAGGTGGTGAAGCACCAGGCGCTTCTCGCCTGTGTTGATCATGGCACCGTTATAAAGCTCACGGAACTTCTCCGCCAGCTGAGCTTCCTCTGCCAGGGCGGATAAAGCCTTCAGTATCGGCCTGTTCACAGGCCGTGCCGCATAACTGAACTGCAGGCCGCCGGCCATAGGGACACAGTACTCCTTCACCCGCCGGCCGCCTGCCTCACCCGCCAGTACCTCCTTCAGGGAGACCCGCTCGGGCAGGGCCTGCAGCTTCTGAAAACTATGCAGTGTATCTAAATTTTTCCATTCTATCATTGGATAATCCTCCGTTCTTGTGTTCTTATATTATTGTAGCAGACTGACGTAAGAATGCAAGGAGCACGAATGAAAAACAGTCACTTTGTAAATATAAACAGGATTCCTGTTGTCTCTATCGGCTATACTGCGCTATAATTGTGTCAAAAGGTGTGTCAAAAGGGACGGTTCTTTTTGACACATTCTAACACGAGAGAGGAGACTGCCATGAGGAGTATAGTGAGGCGCTGTAGTCAGGTGACTGTGCTGGTAGCTTTGTTGCTGGCTTTGTGCATGGTGGGAGCAAGACCGGTGAGTGCGGCGGGCAACTTCGTCATCAAGCAGTACGATGTTGAGATGACCGTGAACGAGGACGACACCTACGATGTCATCGAGACACTGGATGTGCATTTCACGGCAGACAGCCATGGAATCTACAAGACGATTCCCTATCTGGTAACCCTTGACCGAGACGGGCAGAAGAGCCGTTTTTTCGCCAAGGTAAGGGATTTTCGGATGCTGTCCGGTCAGCCCGTCAAGAAGATCAAGGGAGACGAGGCGTACATGTTCAAGATCGGTGATCCAGACAAGTACGCAGCCACGGATACCCGGTACAAGTTGCGGTATACCTTTGACATGCGGGGGGATCATCTGGACGGCGCTGATGAAGTGTATTATAATATCATCGGCACCAGATGGGAGGCCCAGTCTATCGACAGGGTCAGTTACCGGATTACATTCCCCCAGACCATCGACATGAGCAAGGTGGGAATCAAGACAGGGGATCAGACGCGACTGGAGTTTCAGACGGAAGGCGATAGGGTGGTAAAGGGTACCACCGACGCATTTGTCTTGAATGGTCTGACCATCCGGGCAGTGCTGCCAGAGGGCTATTTCTCCAGACAGGCCACAGCAAACAACATCCCGTTCTACATCGTGCTGGGGCTGATGATTCTGGGCGCTTTGTGGGGGATTCTGATGTGGCGGCGCCACGGTCTGGACCCAGACGTGGTCGAGACGGAGGAGTTCTACCCACCGGATGGCCTCAGCGCGCCGGAGATCGCATACCTGGAAAACGAGGATGTCAGTGGAGAACAGATTACCTCCATGCTCCTGACATTAGCAGACAAGGGGTTTGTGCGTATCGTGGAGGAATCATCCACAAAGAAAAAGCGCAAGACTCAATACCGCATCGAACGGGTAAAACTCTACGACGGTGACAACGCGCTGGAGCACACGTTCATGGAGGGACTGTTTGAAAATGCCAAAACCGGAGAAGATGGAACCGTCTATGTAAAAAAGAAAGATCTGGATGACAGCTTCTATACGACGGTAGAGGAAATAAAATCCCAGATAAACGATGCATTCAAAGACAGACTGTATGATGAGAAGGCAGGGAATTATGCCTTCCTTCTGGGACTCATCGGAGTGGTCTTGTATGCAGTGTTGTGGTTCGTTGCAAAGATCAGCAACGGCAGCCCCTTTGTCACGGATGACGAGTTCGCCGTTTACCTGGCCTTGGATGCGCTGCAGGTCCTGTTGCCCATATTCGGATTCTGGGGGATCGGCAAGCGGATCATGCGAGGGAGGAAAAACCCCTTCGGGTATCTGGGATGGGTCATCCTGATCCTGATAGGCTATGGTGGAACCCTGCTGTTCAATTCGGTGATGGGGAAACAGATTCCACTGTTTCTGGCGGGCATGGGCCTTTGTCTCCTGCTGTTCGTGGTAGGAGGGCTTTGTGAACGGAAGACCGACTACTATGCCGCCATGCTGGGCAAGATCCGAGGATTCAAGCGGTTCCTGCAGGTGGCAGAGAAGGATAGGATCGACATGCTGGCAGAGCAGGATCCGGGGTATTACTACAAGACCCTGGCCTTTGCCTTTGCCTTGGGGGTAACGGCAGTATACGCCAAACGGTTCGCGTCCCTGGCCAAGCAGCCGCCCGAATGGTACAGCACGCCTTATTACTACGGGGCGATGTCCGGTTTTGATCCCGTGCGAATGACGGACGACCTCAGCGGCGCCATGCACGGTTTCAGCAACAGCATGACCAGCTCCCCCGGCAGCGATGGAGGCGGGGGCGGTTTCAGCGGCGGCGGTGGTGCCGGCGGAGGTGGAGGAGGCTCCTGGTAACATTAGACGATAACGAGAGACGGAAGTAAACGCTTCAAAGATAAAGAGGAGGATTATGTCAGAGAAGAGTATTCAGGATATTTTCAGACTTGCCAAACCAAAGAGAAAGGGCATACTGGCGTTGATCTTCAGCCGGTTCCTGCTGATCGCCGCATTGCTTGTGTTACAGCTTGCGGTGTTTGGCGTGTTCTTTGTCTGGTTGTACAACTATCTGCCCCATTTCATCCTGTTTGAGAGGTTGTTTGCCATCACCATGATGATCTACCTCTTCAGCAATTCCATGGACTACTCGGCGAAAACCACCTGGATGTTCATCATGGTGCTGGTTCCGGTGGCGGGATCTGCGTTTCTGCTTTTCACCCAGGCAAACACGGGACAGAGAGCGATCAAGCGAAGGGTCGAACATACTATCGAAGAGACCCGCCACGCGCTCCCACAGGATCCGGCGGTCAGGAAGGCTTTGCTTGCGGATGGCGGTGACGTGGACGATCTGGTCAGTTACCTGAACCGAAGTGGTTGTTTCCCCGCCTTTGACGGCACCGATGCCCGTTTCTTTCCCTCTGGGGAGGCGAAGTTTCAGGCCATGCTGGAGGAACTGGCCAAGGCGGAGGAATACATATTTCTGGAATATTTTATCATCGAAGAAGGCTATATGTGGGGCGAGATCCTGAAGATCCTGGTGGAGAAGGCAGCGGCCGGCGTAGAGGTCCGGGTGATGTATGACGGCATGTGTGAGATGTCCACACTGCCCCATAATTATCCGAAACTGCTGGCGTCCAAGGGCATCAAGGCCAAGAGCTTTTCGCCCATCCGGCCGATCATCTCTTCTCACTACAACTACCGTGACCACCGAAAGATCCTGGTCATCGACGGCAAGGTAGGCTTTACCGGCGGGGTCAATCTGGCGGATGAATATATCAACCATATCGAACGCTTTGGGCACTGGAAGGACACGGCGGTGATGCTGAAGGGGCCGGCGGTCCAGAGTTTCACCCTGATGTTCCTGCAGATGTGGAACGTCACCGAGAAGACTTCTGAATACGAACCCTGGCTCTCGCACAAAGCCCTGCCTGCCGGAGCATCGCGCCCCGGCGGCTACGTGATTCCCTATTGCGACTGCCCGCTGGACGATGACAAGGTAGGCGAGGCCGTCTACATGGATATACTGAACAGGGCCGGCACCTACGTCCACATCATGACGCCATACCTGATCCTGGATGGAGAACTGGAGACTGCACTGAAGTTTGCGGCGGAGAGAGGAATCGATGTGAGCCTGATCTTGCCCGGCATCCCGGACAAGAAGATGGCATATGCTCTGGCCAAGAGTCATTACAAATCGCTGCTTCGCTCCGGCGTAAAGATCTACGAGTATACACCGGGCTTTGTCCATGCCAAGGTATGCGTATGCGATGACGAGAAGGCTGTGGTGGGCACCATCAACTTCGACTACCGGAGTCTGTACCACCACTTTGAGTGTGCGACCTACCTGTATAAGACGGACTGCATCACTGAGATCGAGGCGGATTTTCAGGATACTATGTCCAGATGCCGTCAGGTCACGCCAGAGACCTTACACGAGGAGAGGTTGTACTACAAAGTCATGGGAAAGCTGATGAAATTCGTTGCGCCGCTGATGTAGTAGACCGGGCGCAATGCAGTCAGGTGCGTTACGTCTGATGAGAGGAGCGGGGAAATGATCAGACCTGCGAGAGCACAAGATCTGGATGGAATAGAAGAATTGTATGACCACATCCACGATCTGGAAGAGGCTGGTGGACAGACCATTGGTTGGATCCGGGGAATATACCCTGTCCGGGCAACTGCAGAAGAGGCGCTGGCGCGTGGAGACTTGTTTGTCATGGAAATCGACGAGACGGGTTCCACAGGGGAGATCTGCTCCCGGATCGTTGGTGCGGCCTTCATCAACCAGCTGCAGGTGGATGTGTACGATCAGGCCAACTGGCGCTATCCGGCAAGGGACGATGAGGTCATGGTCATGCATACGCTGGTCATCGATCCGGCGGTCCAGCATCGGGGATTGGGACGTGCGTTTCTGGAGTATTACGAAGACTATGCCAGAGTCCATGGCTGCCGCTGCCTGCGCATCGACACCAATGCCCGCAACGAGACCGCGCGGGCGATCTACCGGAAGTATGGGTACTGGGAGGCCGGTATCGTATCCACCACATTTAACGGCATTCCGGGTGTAGACCTGGTGCTGCTGGAAAAGGCAATCGAGGAGGAGAAGGATGGACATCAGTGAGATCACAAGGCAGGTAAAGGGCGTGTTCGCAGCAGAAGGGGAGAGTGAACAGTTTGCCAGAAAGGCGTGGGAGATGGGCCAGGAGTACGCCCGCACACACCGCTTCAACAACTCACGCTACTATCACAATTACCAGTTTCAGCTGGAGGACGGCACCAAAGTCAGCTCCCATTCCTTCTTCAGCATCTACACCACCCGCAACCAGACAGGAGCCTATCTGGACGCAGAGAAAGCCGTGCAGGAAGCCTGCGCGGCTGCCGGCGAGCCGTTGGATGACGCCGCGCAGAAGGCTTTGTTCCACATGGTGCGGGACCAGCGCTTCGGTATCAACGGCGTCTTCAAGGCCGTGCTCTCGCCCGCCGAACCACAGCAGATCAGTTACACAGACTATGTGCTTATCATCGCTGCGTTCTGTGCGGGGGCCTTGGGACTGGCATAGGGGGATCGAGTTCCGAAATCCCTCAAAGATGGAACTACATCAAACGACAGGAAAACCACCCGAGAGAAGGGTGGTTTTCCTGCCTTAGCATCGGTTTATTTGGTTTTCACGGTTTTCTTCGACCACTTGGAGTAGTAAGTCTTCCCGTTGACGACCGTGTAAGCTCTCATCTTGATTCGATATGTTTTCTTGCGAGTCAGCTTCTTGAGTTTGGCGGACTTCTTTTTGGCAGATTTCACTGTCAGTGTCTTCGCATCCTTGAAGTTGCCGCTCTTGGTGTACATGATCTGGTAGCCGGTCAACTTTGATTTTGGCTTCTTCCACTTGAGTTTGATGGTCTTTTTGCGTGCCTTTGCCTTGGTGATCTTGCAGGCTGCAGGATTGATGGCAAAGTTGGCGCGCAGTGTGCCTCGGTAGCTACCCTTGCCGGTGATGATCACGGTTGCGGTGCCGATGTTCTTGTTGGATGCATAGGCGATCGCATAGTCCTTTCCGGCCGTGAGTCTCTTGCCGTTCATGGTGATGACAAGCTTCTGCACCTGTGTCTTTCCGTTGAACGCCTTGGCTTTCAGTTTGGAGAGGGCTGCGTATTTCAGATCGCTGCGCAGCGAATTCAGTGCAGCTTCCCTGTCGGCCAACTGAGAAGCGGCGTCCTTGTTCTTGTTCAGTGCTTCCTGCAGGGCCTTCTCAGCGGCAGCTAGTTCCTCAGTCAGAAGCTGACGATCCGTCTTCTGCTCGGCTACGCTTGTGTGCAGTTCGTCCATGGCCTTGTCGATGGCTTCCAGGCTGGTGGCATTCTGGATGGCCTCCCGGGCCTGCTTCTGCAGGTCGCAGATCCTCTGCTGCTGAGCCTGTCGGTAGTCCGAAAGATCGACCAGATCCGCGGCCTCCTGCTGCGCCTTTTCTTTGGCAGCGGCCAGCTGCTGGAAGATAGCCTTCACCTGTAGGAAAGGTACGGTGATCGGATCCTTCAGGTCTTCCTTGCTGACAGACTTGACCGTATAGGTGCCGTCTTCCGGGAAAGTGAAGTGCAGTACGCCATTCTCATCGGAGACAGCGCTGACCTCATGGCCATTCTCGTTTGCCAGTGTTACCTGGAATCCGGTGGCCTGTGCCGGCTGTTTGGGATCGCCGGTGTGAAGTACGACATCGTGGCTTTCGGCAGGTGCTTCCTCCCTGATTTTATCGAAATACAGATATTGATCGCTGTAGCTCTTGTCGATCTTGATAGTGACCAGGTCACCGCTGTGGACGTCCGTCTTCTGGTAGCCCATGTGGTCAACGTAACTGTTGTTCAGTCGGTAGGAGGTCTGGTTGGTGTCTTTGCCGAAGATCCTGGTGACCACGTACATGCCAAAGTCATACTGCTCCAGGTAATCCAGCGGCTTCTTGTCAAAGTTTTCTCCATACATCTCTTCGTGGACGGCCACCAATACATCCAGGATGGTGACCATCTTCTTGTGAGAACTTGGTTTGGCATACTTGTGAGACTTGGCAGTGTCGCCCTTGACATGAAGTTCCATGAGCTGTCCCGGCTCACCGGCAGTCTGATTCACCTGCACGAGTACGTCAGCTTCGTCCGGCAGCTGGGCGTTTGCAGCTTTGGTCTCTGCCTTCTTCAGTACAGACAGCGCCTCCTGGAAAGAGTCCTCGGTACCCTCTTCCTTGTTCAGTGCGGTTTCTGCTGCGGCAATGGCCTCCTGGAAGGCAGACTTTGTGCCGGAGGGATACTCCAGCGGCGCATCGCCCTCGGTGATATCCGCCAGCTGGGCCTTCGCCTTCTCGATTTCCTTCTTCAACTGGTTGCGGAAGTTGATCTTCAGAGAGAAGGTATAGTCCACAGTGGGCTCGAAATCGTTGGGCGTCAGATAGACTTCTTTGGACTGATATCCCTCCATCGTCAGCAGGCAGTGGAGCTGTTTGCCGCCAGGGACAGTGAAGGACCCGTCTTCATTTGCCGGGATCTCCTTGTCCTCTACGGTGATGGATCTGACCACATCTTTCAGTTCCTCAGAGGTGTCCTCATCGTATACCTTGAGCGTGATGGTGTGACTATCCAGATACTTCTTGATGGTGATCTCCTGAACAACATCCTCGGTGGGCTTGAGATAGTTGTATTGGCTCTCCTGGTAACCGTCCTTGGACACGGCGCAGTTGTACTGGATCCCATCGTACAGGCGGTAGCTTCCGTCTGCTTCTGGTGCCACGGTCTCTCCGCTTCTGGTGACAGTGATCACAGGCTCGGGTACATCCTCGCCCAGCTGATCCTTCACGTGGAACTTCACAGTGTGCATGCTGTCTGCTTCCTTGAGGAGAGAGAGCACCACGTGCTCCTCTTTGGCCGGTGAGTAGCCGGTCTTTGTCGCCTCGGCGGCGCCTCCCTGTGCCACAAAGCCTTCCTTGGAGACGGAGATAGTATATTTCTTCAGGGAATTGAGTTTGAAGGTACCATCGGCATTCGGGGTGATCTCGGTATTGTCTGCCTCGTCCACCACCTTGATGGTGGCGCCATCGATCGCCTCTTTGGTCTTCATGTCGGTTACATCCACCGTCACATCAAAGTCGATGACGGGCTTGTCCTGGACGGTGATGTGGAAGGTGCGCTCCGCCAGAGGCTCCTTGTCATAGTACACACCGTTTCCATCGTACTGATCGTAGCCAGTGTCGGCGGGGTAGAGTTTTAGCGTGGCCGTGAAGTCCATGCCGCTATCTCTGTAGGCTGCTTTCGGGCTGAAGGTGACCGTGCCGTTTTTGCCTTCCGGATAACGGATCTTCTTCAGGTTGGTGCTGGAGAAATAAGTCGTCTTCAGGATGCTGCTGTCGATGAACCAGCCCGCCCGGAACTTGTTACTACGCTTGAAGATAAAACTTTTTATCTCGGTCCCGGTAGTATCATAGTAAGGCACTGTGACATTGGTTCCCTTGCCCTTGATGGCATCCGCATGGTCGCTGCTGATGGTCCCGTTAGAGAAGTACTGGTCCATGTAGCGCTGAGCATCCTGCTGCGGTGTCATGATCTCTGTGCTGTCGCTGACGCGCTTCAGGTTTTCCTTGTCGATCTGGAAGTCGTGGACGTAGTAATACTTGTCCGGGGTCTTGTCCTGCTTGGCAAAGTGGCTGGCGGAACGGGCAGCGTAAACCTTCGGCTCTCCCAGAGTGATGGGCACGGGCCAGAAGGTGTAAGCGTTGCTCTCCGGCAGAATCAGCCCACCCAACAGATTGCTTTCCTTGCCGCCGACTTCTTTCTTTTCTTCTTCCACGGCCTCAGCGATGATGGTGTCCTTGGTGGCGGTGTCGGAAACATAGAAGCGATCGGCGCCGGTTCCCTTCATGGTGACGATGGCGGTGGCCTTTCCATCCTTGATGACAACAGTAGCCTTCGATACCACGATCATGCCGCTGGCATCGGTCGTCACATCTGTCTTGAATCCGGTTGCGGTGTAGGTCCCGTCAGTGATCTCTTCTGGCTGGGAAGGATCCGTGGGGTTTGTCGGATCTGTGGGGCCGGTGGGATCTGTGGGGTCTGCTGGCTGGTCGGAACCACCCTGGCCAGGTTCATCCGGTTTCTGGGAAGGATCGATGGTGATCATGTAGGTGTAATTGATCCAGTGCGGTTGAGACATCGCCGTTGTTCTGGCGCTGATCGCTGTTTTCTCGTTCAGTTTTACAGGCAGGGTGACCTTCTTGTTCTCAATCTTAAAAGTGTCTGCGCCCATCTGGTCCGTATCCGGATCATATATGGAGAGCTCCTCGCTCTCTGCGGAAACGGTTCCGATATGAACGTGTGACATGTTTGCGCTGCTGGCTGTGAACTCACCTGTAGCCTGCCCGTCCTTGATGGTGACGCTGGTGCAGGTCAGCCTGGCCTTGCCGGTGCCGCCATCGAACGCATAATGATCCGCGTCGATGGTATAGGTTCCGTCTGCCAGAGTCGCGCTGCCTGTGCCCGTGGGGTTTTCGTCCGCAAATGCAGGAACGCTCATCATGGACAAAGCCACCGCTGCAGATAGCAGAAGCGCCATCACCTTTTTCAAGTGTGTTTTCATAGATTCTTTTCCTTTCATTGTAATCCTTATGATGAAATGACTTGTACGCTTCTGGGGAACTCTGCCGGCATTGCCTTCTCCACAACAAGAAAAACTGCCTCCTCCTGCGAGAAGACAGTTCATAAACACATCAAAAATGCAGACCCCACTGCATGGTGTGATTGGACAGCTTTCTCCGGAAGCGTTTCTCCAACTTACAATGCAGCAGGTTTCCTGGCTCAGGGATCCATCGTGTACAGCTCCTTCTCGGGCGGAGGCGGGCGAATCGACTGATTCACCTGACGTAGCCGTCCAATGGCGATCGCTGTACGCATCTCCCCTCACAGTGACCGGATCGCTCGGGATTTCCACCCGATTCCCTATTATCCCCGCTATTACCGCAGGGCACTGCAAAGCGTACTATTCCACCCGTAATTATACTGCGGTAATGGGGTAACTGTCAACACAGAACCTGTCTTTGGAAGATGACTGCACAGGGAAGGGGTGCGGGTAGTATCGAAATCAATACTCTGTTCACCTGAGAGTTTCCCCACGCGACATTCCTGTCGCTATTCGGGTCCTTTCTCCTCAGGCCCGCATCCCGCGGTAGATTCCTCATTGACAGGCGGCAGATTTATGGTAGAATATTAGAAGCGTAAAACTGAATACGAAGCCAGTTCGGTGCCCCGGCCTGCGCGGCCGTGGGATAATAGGGAATCAGGTGCAAGTCCTGGACGATCCGGTCACTGTAATGGGGAGTTTCGGTACACGATGTCATTGGGAAACAGCCTGCAACGGCGCAAGTCCTGAGAAGACGTACTGTTGCGAGGAACCAGAGTCAGGAAACCTGCCGAATCTGAGATTGATGCCATGAACTTCCGAAGAAGGTTCGTCAATATTTCTTTTGTTATGTGTAGACCTTCTCCATGGTTTGTGGAGGAGGTCGTGCTGGTTTTTGGGCCCTGCGTACCGAAGATGCGGGCGGTCAGCGATGCGCGTGGTTATTTCACAAAACATTGTGTCATGAGAAGGAGGAAGTATGAATAGTAAGTTGAAACAGATACTGACGCTGTTGCTGTCAGTGTGTGTGGTGTTTGCATTCAGCAGCGTGGCTGCGTTTGCGGATGGGGAAGGGACGAGTAGCCCGACTCTGGAAAGCGTTACAGCAGCGATTGGGGAATTGTCCAACGATCCGCGTGATTTCAAAGCTGAGGATCGCGAAAAGGTCGAAGCTATTCAGACCGACTATGAGGCTCTTTCAGCAGAGGATCAGGCGACGATCGACAAAACATTCAACCATCCATCCGGAGACGGTCAGTCCTACGGCCGCGTTCTGGAGGCCGCTTTGTGGGCAGTGCGCTCATATGAGATCGATACGAACACCGTATTGACAGATGGTACCTACACGACAACATCTGAGCCGGCCGTCAGTTCCCAGTCCGACAAGGGTAAGAGTGATTCGAGCCGCACAAGAAACTGGTGGGTTGAGAGCGTCACCGTGGAGAACGGTCAGGCGACAGCCAACATCTATGTGACGAGTGGTGCGGCAACGAAAGCCAAACTGACTTCATACCCAAGTGTGTGGGTCGGTGGTAAGTCAATCGAGCGCGATTCGAATAATAACTACCCGATTCCGGTGGACCTGAACGGTGTGACCTACTTCGGCGGAGTCTCCTCGAGTATGCCAAGACCGATCATGTATTCGTTGAGTACTACTATCGAAGAACCTGTTAATCTGGCCATCACTAATAACACTGGCATGTTCAAAGCCGAGACAGCATCGCTGGAAACCACAGAGGGGAAGACTTACCTGGTCATGTCTCTTAGCGGTAAAGGCTATCATGAACTGTACAAGGGAACCTATGAGCAGGCTGTAGCCAATGGAGATGGCAGCAAAGATAATGGGAATGACTCGTGGATCCACGGCTATTTGAATGCAGCCGGTAAGTGGGAATTCAGAATTCCGGTGGAAGATGGGGAGTCTTATATGCCGCTGGTGGCGGTGTCTGATTCCTACTATCAGAAGTATCTGCAGGGGCAGAACTCTCTGGCAAGAGCGTTTTATCCCAGACAGATGGAGCTTGATCGTGCGGCAGGTACATTGGTTACAGGTGACTATGAGTTCAGTAGAGATATCACAGTGACAAACAATGTCAAGATGCTGAAGGTGAACTCCGCAAAGTTGGATACAGTTGGGGGGCCAAATTCTAATAACTACAAGGCTGATCTTGTTCTCGAGATGGGAAGTGAGTCTTACAGCGAGGCGTTTGTCGGAACGTTTGCAGAGGCAAATGCGGCTGAGAAGACGATTGCGCTTGCGGATGGAAATGTGTTTACGATCCCCGTCAAATGGGTGGAGACCTTTGGGCAGCCTGAAACTCTGAAGACGCTGGCGAATGGAGAGCCGTTTTATCTGTCTCTGAAATCGAAGAAGAACGGTACATGGTATGAACGGATCGCAACATTGGACGAAGGGAATGGTACATTAGTGATCGATCCAAGTATTGCCGATTACACGGCAGTGGATGCCGCTATCGCAAAGATTCCTGGAGATCTGAGTATTTATACTGACGAAACAGTAGCAGCAGTAACAAAGGCGAAAGAGGCCGTAGGTAAGAAGGATAAGTTCGCGACACAGCAGGATGAGGTTGATTTGATGGCGAAAGCTATTGATGACGCAGTGAAAGGGCTGGTCAAAAAGACAACTAAGCCTTCGACTACTTCCAACACTGGGAAGCAGGCTGCTACCGCCAAGGCCAATAGGATCAAAACCGATAGGATCAAAACCGAGCAGAACAAGATCAAGAACATCGCTCTGGCCAAGGTAAAGGTCAAGAAGGGAAAGAAGAAAATAACTGTTAAATGGAAGAAGAACACCAAGTTCGCCGGCTACCAGATCATGGTCGTTGAGCAGAAGACCAAGAAGCCTGTCAAGACTCTGAAGGTTAGTGTCAAAGCCAAGAAGAAGGTCATCAAGGGGCTCAAGAAGAAGACAAAGTATATCGTGACCATCCGCGGCTACAAGACCGTCGAGAAGACCGATATCTTCGGGAAGGCCACGACCAAGACCGTCAAGGTGAAATAAGATTGCTCCAGACAATCTTTTATATGGGAAACCCGCCACAGAGCGGGTTTTCCCTTCATAAGTTTTAAGGAGAAATAAATTGAAGGAGAAAACGATCAAAAAACTGATTTCCATAGGACTGATCCTGATGATGGTGATGTCCACTGCTGCCATGGGCTTTGCGGAGGATGGGACGGAGGAGCCGGTCCAGAAGAAGGCCCAGACAGAAACTCAGGTCGAGAAGGAGAAACCAGAAGCCGAAGAGGAGAAGGTCCAGGAGGAGGCTCCGGCAGAGGAGCCGGTGGTCACTCCCGAACCGCCCCAGGAAGAACCTCAGGAAGCTCCGGCGCCGGAATCCGAAAAGGTTGCGGAGAAGAAGGCAAGTAAGAAGGAGTCCTCTGCTGAACAGGAGCAGGTTGCTGAGCAGAAGACTGCCAAGGAGAAGTCTTCTATAAAGAAATTAAAGAAGAGTCCAAAGGCCCTTACAGACGGCACCTACAAACCGTCCACCTTCAGCTTTTCCGGCGGCACCGGCAAGGCGAAACTGACCTGTGACCAGGTCATCCTGAAGGATGGCAAGGCCACCGCCATTTTCCGGGCCAGCAGTGAGAAGATGACCCACGCCTATTTGGGAACAGTACCCGAAGGGAACGAGGACACTTCTCTCTTCGATCCTGCCAGCGGCAAGATGGGGAAAGATGTCTACCGGATCATCGATCAGGTTACTTACGTACCGGTGGTCCTGGAGGAGGAGGGGGATATCGCTGCGCGTACCACCGCCATGAGCGAGCCCCACTGGATAAATTACAAGTACAAGATTACTCTGGCAGAGGACGCGCAGAAGCTCAGCGATGACACCACGATCCCCACGGATTACTCAGAGGAAACACAGGTGTCCACAGAACTGAAGGGCACCTACAAGGTGGACAGTTTTACTTTCAAAGGTGGGACCGGAAAGGCCACCGTCAACTGTGACCGGGTCATCATCGAGAATGGCAAGGTAACGGCCTTGTTCAAGGCTTCCAGCAACAAGATGAGCCACATTTACATGGGGACAGCAGGCACCAACGAAGAAGACAAGACCCTCTACGATCCTTCGAAGGATCAGGGGAAGGCAGGTGTGTACCGGTTTATCGGCCAGAACGCCTATGTGCCGGTGACTCTGAACAAAGATATGCCGGCTGCCTGCCGCACCACTGCTATGACTGTGCCCCACTGGGTGCAGTATACGTATCACATTGCTTTGTCCGATAATCCGGAGAAGATCAGTGACGAGACTACCGTGCCGGAAGGCTATGCGGTGGATGTTTTGAGCGGTGATTCCGGTGAGCCGGGCGGAAACTCCGGTGAGCCGGGCGGGCAGACGACTCCCACAAAGCCAACGGACCCGACACCAACTACCACCTCCAAGCTCTCTGACGGTACCTGGAAGGTGAAGGCGACTACAGACCGGGTCATGTTCAACCTGTATCCAAAGGAGAAGGATCCAGTGCAGGTGATCCTGGTCAAGAAGGGCAACAAGATGACAGCCACCATCACGCTGAATGGTGACGGATATGACTATGTATATATGGGTACCCCGGCTCAGGCCAAAAAGGCAGGGATCAAGAACTGGAGCAAGGCGAAGATCGTCAATGGGTACTATACCTTTACGGTTCCGGTGTCTGCATTGGATAAGAAACTGGCAATTACGCCTCATTCCAAGAAGTATGAGACGGATGGTAACCCGGGAACCGACCCCTGGCGGGCGGGCAAGTGGATCATCTTCTACAGCGCCGGGGCAGTGAAGGTGAAGGACGGCACCACGGTGGCGCCCACCAAGCCCAAGGCCAAGGAGGAGAAATACGCTACCTCCGGCAAGCAGGGGAAGATCAAACTGACCGACAAGAAGAAGGACAAGGTCTCCAAGTGGAAGGATGACAGAGGCAAGAGCACCTCAGCGGTGAACAACAAGACCAGCCTGAAGGACGGTGTCTACGCACCGGACCGCTTCAGTTGGAGCGGTGGCTCAGGCCGCCTGGCGTACATCAAGTGCACCAAGATCACCGTCACCGGCGGCAAGGCCTATGCCACCATCGTGTTTGGCAGCAGCAAGTACGACTCTCTGAAGGCCAGCGGCCGGGTGTTCTCCAAGAGCGGGGGTGGCAACTCCACCTTCACGATTCCGATCAAGCTGAACGCCAACAACACCATCATCGGCAGGACCACTGCCATGTCCCAGCCCCATTGGATCAAGTACAATATCTTTGTGTACAAGAAGGGGGCGACGGGTGCCAGCGCCGATGCGGCCAAGGGCGATGACGGTCATTTGACCAGCACCAAGAAACTCTCCGACAAAGCTCCGGACCTGCTAGGGCTGAAGGTGAAGAAGGGCAAGGTGGTGGAGAAGGCGGAATACTTCAAGATCTTCCGCTACGAGAAGGGCATCACCTTGATCTCTTTGGATCAGGCCAAGGACACGGCTCTGTATAAGGAAGAAAAGAAGGAAGCGGCAGAAAAGAAAGCCGATGCACAGAAAAAAGAGCAAGACAATGGCGAAAAGATAGAGTATGATGAAGAGGGCAAACCCATCGCCAGATCCCAGAACGAGATCACGGCGGACCTCTACCAGAACAACGTGGTAAACTATCTGGTGGTACCAAAGGGCGTGGAGATCCCTGCGGGCCTGGACAAGGACTGCATCATCATCCAGCAGCCAGTGAAGAGCACCTATGTGTTCGACAACACGGTGGCCAGCGAGTTGGAACAGTTGAAGCACATGGACGATGTTTCTCTCCTGGGAATGGATGAGGCGGATCTGCAAGACGCTGCCAGAAAGGCCCTGGACGAGGGCAAAGTGAAGGTCACCGGCGATGTACAGAAGCCTGATTATGCCCAAGTAGTGAAGGAAAAGGTCAAGCTGGCCGTGCTCCCGGGCAGCGTGCTTCCAGAGAAGGTCAAGGCAGAGGAGAAAGGCCTGTTGGGCGGCAGCGATAACGAAGAGGCAAAGAAAGAGTCCGAGCAGAAGACGAAGAATCTGGCTGTCCTCCAGAAGCGTTTTGCAGCCCTGTCGATCCCCATGCTGGTGGACCGCGCCGATGCGGAGAAGTCCAACTATGCCAAGGCAGAGTGGATCAAGGTCTATGGCGCCATCTATGGCGAGGAAGACCTGGCCAAGAAAGTTTTCCAGAAGTACATGAAAGATCACAAAGAAAAGAAACTGAAGGGTAAGAGCAATGATGAGAAGTAAGAAAGGACGGGTACTGGCCCTGGTGGTGGCTGCGGTCATGGTGATGATGGCTTTGTGCACGGGCTGCGGTGGCGGCGGGAACAAAGCCGACTCTGACAACAAAGCCCCCCAGATCGAGGGCCTGACCTATGAGTCAGAACTGCCCTTGGAACGGGCGAAGGAGTTCAGCGTTTACCGCTATCAGGACGGGTATGATCTGATCGACATCCACGATCACCAGCGATTCCTGCTGGTGCCGGAGGGGAAGGAGGCTCCTGAGGGTCTGGACGAAGATATCAAGGTCCTCCAGAAACCCATCGACAGAATCTACCTGGCGGCTACAGCGTCCATGGCTATGTTCGCCTCCATGGACGCGATGGATCACGTGCGCATGAGCTCCATCAAGAAAGAGGCATGGACCTTTGACGAGCCGAAGAAGGCCATGGAGGAGGGAAAGATCCTCTACGCAGGCAAGTACAGCCAGCCGGATTACGAGACCATTCTGGATGAAGGATGCGATCTGGCGCTGGAGTCCACCATGATCGAACATACCCCAGAAGTACAGGAGATGATCGAGGACCTGGGCGTTCCGGTGATGATCGACCGGGCCAGCTACGAGTCGGACCCCATGGGCCGGGCAGAGTGGATCAAGCTCTACGGCGTGCTCACCGATCACGAGAAGGAAGCGAACGCGTTCTTTGACCGCCAGATGGAGGAACTGAAGGCGCTGGATGACTTCAAGAACACAGAGAAGACCGTGGCGTTCTTCTATATCTCTACCGATAACAAAGTCGTCGTCCGACGGAGCACAGACTACATCCCCAAGATGATCGATATCGCGGGAGCGCGGTACGTGTTCAAGGATCTGGATGACGAGGACGGTCGAATCTCCATCGACATGTCCATGGAACAGTTCTATGACACTGCCAAGGACGCGGACTACATCGTATACAACGGGAGCATCGATGGCAGCGTGAAATCCATGAAGGCGCTGCTGGGCAAGGATCCCATCATGAAACAGATGAAGGCCGTGAAAAACAACAACTGCTGGGTCACTGAGAGTGCGATGTACCAACGGACGGACCTGGTAGCGGATATGATTATGGATTTCCACAAGCTGTTTGCTGAAGACGATCCAAAGGATCTGAAGTATATCACAAGATTGGAGTAAAGTATGGAACAGGGCTTTCATGGGGAGAATGCGCGGCGCCGTCTGCGGTGCGCCATCGTGTTCGTGCTGATGGCAGTGGCCTTTCTGGTGATCACCGTGGTGAACATCAATTCTGGAAACGTACATATTAGCGTGGGCGAAATCGCCCGCGCTATCTTCCTTCGTGACGGATCGGAGAAGACGATGGACATCGTGTGGACCATTCGCCTGCCACGGATCATCACGGCGGGGATCCTGGGAGGGGCGCTGGCACTGTCCGGGTTCCTTCTGCAGACCTTCTTCCGCAATCCCATTGCGGGGCCTTTTGTGCTGGGAATCTCTTCGGGTGCCAAGATGGTGGTTGCCATCACCTTGATCGTGTTCCTTCGGAACATGGAACATGTTTCCTCCTATACGTTGATCGTGGCAGCCTTTGTTGGATCCCTGATCGCCACCATGTTCATTCTGGCGGTCTCCCGTAGGATCCACAATATGTCAGCACTTCTGGTGGCAGGCATCATGGTGGGCTACATCTGTACCGGCGTGACGGAGTTCGTGATCACCTTTGCGGAGGATTCGGACATCGCCAACCTGCACAACTGGAATCAGGGAACGTTCTCAGGCATGACCTGGAGCAATGTGTTTATCTGCCTGGGCGTGGTGGGTGTGTGCTTTGTGGTCACCATGCTCCTGTCAAAGCCCATCAGCGCGTTCCAGATGGGCGAGTCCTATGCCCAGAGCATCGGGGTGAACATCCGCCTGTTCCGTGTGCTCCTGATCGTGCTGTCCAGCCTGTTCTCCGGCTGTGTCACAGCTTTCGCGGGTCCCATCTCCTTCGTGGGCATTGCGGCGCCATTCCTGGTGAAGGGCGCCATGGGCACCTCCAAACCGCTGGTGGTGATCCCGGGCTGTATGATGGGCGGAGCGGTGTTCTGCATGATCTGTGACCTGATCGCCAGATTGGCTTTCGCACCTCAGGAACTGAATATCAGCACGGTGACCGCTATCTTCGGTGCCCCCGTGGTGATCTACATGATGATCAGCAAAAGGAGGCTCGGCTAATGGATAGGAACAGTTATATCTCCTTGGATAACCTGTCTGTGGGTTACAGTGGGCAGGCGCTGATTCGAGATATCTGCTTGGATATCAGAAAGGGCGAGATCGTGGCCATGATCGGTCCTAACGGTGCCGGCAAGTCTACCATTCTGAAGACCATTACCCGGCAGCTGGCCAAGATCCGCGGCGGTGTGAGTCTGGAAGGTCGGGACATCCACCGTATCCCGTATGCGGAGCTATCCCGGAAGATGGCAGTGGTGCTCACAGAGCGCCTGAAAACGGAACTTCTGACCTGCTATGATATCGTCGCAAGCGGCCGCTATCCCTACACCGGTCGTCTGGGTGTGCTGCGCCCAGAGGATGAAGCCATGGTAGATACGGCCATCGCCGCCGTCAACGCCACCGAGCTGGGGCCCAGGGACTTCAATGCCATCAGTGATGGCCAGCGTCAGCGCATCTTGCTGGCCAGGGCCATCTGCCAGGATCCGGAACTCATCATCCTGGACGAGCCCACTTCCTTCCTGGATGTCCGCTACAAGCTGGAACTCCTCTCCATCCTGCGAAACATGGCGAAGGAGAAAGGCATCACCGTGATCATGTCCCTTCATGAGATTGACCTGGCGGAGAAGATCGCAGACAAGGTCATCTGTGTGAAAGGCGACCACATCTACCGGTACGGTTCACCGGAAGAGATATTTGAAGAAAACATGATCAGGGATCTTTACGAGATCGACAACGGGTTCTTCGATCCGCTGTTCGGCAGCATCGAACTCCCCGCCCCTAACGGCAAAGGCTGGGGGTATGGCGCGGCAGAGGCACCGGGATCGGCAGTGCAGGACGCACCGGACGTGTTCGTCATCAGTTCCTGCGGTACGGGGATCCCTGTCTACAGGAAACTGCAGAAGGAGAACAGGTCCTTTGCGACGGGCATCCTGTACGAAAACGACGTGGATTTCCGGTTGGCCAGACTGCTGGCGCGCGAAGTGATCACGGAGAGACCCTTCGAAGAGATCAGTGACGCTGCCCTGGAGCGGGCGAAGGAGCTGATCCGGCTTTGTGGCCGGGTGATCTACGCCGAGTTTCCCCGCGGCACCGCCAATCGGCGCGTGGAGGAACTACTGCAGCTTGCACAAAGCCTGGGTAAACTGGAAAAGATTTAACTGGATAGGCTTCCAATCCTCTGAACAGGGCGGAAGCCTTTTACGTAGAACGAGATCATTGCCATATCCCCCTTTTCTGTGGTAAAATGAGAATGGGTATTGTATCGAACAGAGAAAGTGAGCACGACATGAAGGGGATTATTGGCAGAGTATTGATCATCCTGGTTTTGCTCAGTGCGCTGGCACTGACTGCCTACATCGCCACGGAGAAGTTCATGGATGATAAGGCAAGAGCCGAGGAACTGGCCCGGAAGGAGAAGCTTCCGCCCACACTGACACTGGAGGGCAAGGACACCGTGAAGGTCCGTCAGGGGAAGAAGTTCAAGGAACCCGGGTATTCAGCGGTGGATGCCTTTGGGAAGGATCTGACCGACCAGGTGGAGGTGGATGTGCCGGATCTGAAGGAGCGGGGCACCTACACTGTGCGCTATCATGTGGCAGACAAGCGTGGGAACACAGCCGACGCGGAGCGCACCGTCAAGGTCGACTTTCCCAAACAGACCGAGGAAGGGGCGGCCAGAGGGCTTTCTGTGATCATGTACCACGATGTATATGACCCGGAGGATCTGACGGTGGAGGTCACGCCGAACAAGGTCTCAACAGCGACCCTGGAGGAGGAACTGCAGTTCCTGGTAGAGGAAGAGTATTACTTCCCCACCTGGAAAGAGGTGGAGCGCTACCTGAACGGGAAGATCGACCTGCCGGAGAAGAGCGTGGTGCTCACCTTTGATGATGCTACCGATGGGTTCCTGAAGAACGGGATCCCCCTGCTTGAGAAGTACGATGTGCACGCTACATCCTTCGTGATCACGTCCAAGAAAGGAAAGAAAATACAGAAGCTGCTGCAGAATGATCCGCCGCAGCATGTGGAGTTCCAGTCTCACTCCCATGATATGCATAAGCCGGGAGGTCTCATTGGACACGGCGGCATCATGACGGCCCTTGGCCACGATGAGATCGTGGCGGATCTGAAGAAATCCCAGGACATCCTGGGAACATCGGATGCGCTAGCCTATCCCTTTGGAGATTACACCGAGGAGTGCGCGCTGGCCGTAAAGGACGCAGGCTTCCGCGTGGCATTCACCACCCAGTACGGAAAGATCTATCCGGGGAACGACCCCATGCTGCTGCCCAGGATGCGCAGCAACGGGGACATTTCGCTGGATACCTTTAAAGAATTATTATAGTATATAGGAGGAAAAGATATGCTCGATAAGAACGTGAAGGATTTACTGAACACCCAGATCAACAAGGAACTCTATTCTGCGTACCTGTATCTGGAGTTTGCAAACTTCTACGAGGATGAGGGACTCAGCGGGTTCAACAACTGGTACACGATCCAGGCGCAGGAGGAGAGAGATCACGCCATGCTGATGCTGAAGTTTCTGCAGATGTGCGGAGAGAGCATCGAGCTTCTGGCCATCGACAAGCCGGAGGCAGAGCTGAAGACCCTGATGGATCCCCTGCAGAAGGCCTATGAGCACGAACAGTATGTTACCGGTCTGATCAACAACATCTATGCGGCAGCTTATGATGTGAAGGATTTCAAGACCATGCAGTTCCTGGACTGGTTCGTCAAGGAGCAGGTAGAGGAAGAGGACAACGCCAGCACTCTTATCAAGAAGATGGAACTGTTCGGCACCGATGGAAAGGGCCTGTACATGCTGGATCAGGAACTGGCCGGAAGAACCTACTCGGCACCATCCCTGACACTGGACTGATTCCCGTCCGCCAAAACAATCCCCCGGCTTTATGCCGGGTTTTTTTAGAACGCAGACGTTGCAATTATCCTCTGCAGATGGTAGAATATATAGGTTATGAATAAGAAGACAGTAGATTTTGAACATGCGCATTACAGCAAGGATCTGATCCGTAAGCTGGAAGATCCTGCGTATGCCAAGGCCGCTGAGGAATACGAGCGGCAGGCCAGGGCGGCCAGGCAATCCGGACAGAAACAGAAGGAAGAGCCCAGACCGGCCCACAAGCCGAACCAGAGTTTCACCTATGATGACTATATGTCATCAAGAGTAGGAAAGCACGGAAAACACGGCAAGCACAGCAGGAATGCACTGCCAAACGTCAGAGAGGTGGCCACTGGACGAAAAGCCGCCCCGAAAGCAGTGCGGACAGCCCGTGCTCCCAGAAAGCGACAGCCCAGAGGCAAACGCCTGAAGAGGGTGCTGGCGCTTATTGGCGTACTCGTGATTGCCCTTCTGGTTTTTGCCGGATACAATTTCTGGAAGATCACTTCCCATCTGGATCGCGTGGATACCGATGACAAGAACTTTGCCATTGACGCGGGAGTTGCAGATAGTCTCAGCGGATACCGCAACATTGCCATCCTGGGATCAGATGCACGTAAGGGAGAGGGCTATGAGGGCAGCCGAACGGACGCCATTCTGGTGCTCAGCATCAACAAAAAGACCAAGGAGTCCCGGCTCATTTCTGTGATGCGCGACTCCTACCTGAAGATCGAGGGCTCTGATGGGGAACTTACTCTCGACAAAGTTACCCATGCCCACGCCTTCGGCGGAGGCATGGACACCACCCGGGCTCTGAACCGAAACCTGGATCTGAACATCCAGGAATACGTAGTGTTCAACTGGAAGGCCGTGGCGGACACAGTGGATACCCTAGGCGGCATCGAGGTGGATGTCAAGAAGAAGGAACTGAAGGACCTGAACCATTACGGCAAGGAGACCGGAAAGAACGTAGGCAAGAAATTCCACAAGGTAAAACACGCTGGTGTCCAGACGTTGGACGGCGTACAGGCCACTACCTACTGCCGAATCCGTAAGAATTCCGGCGGAGATACAGGCCGTGCCAAGCGTTACAAGAAGGTCGTGGAGGGCGTCATGAAGAAAGCCGTCACCCAGCCATGGAAGGCCGATGAGCTGGCAGAGACGGTCATGCCGCAGATCCGGACCAACATGAGTCGGATGCAGTTGTCCACGTTGATGCTGAAAATGCGCGGCATGGACATGAAGAAAGGCATCGCATGGCCCAAGTCCTACTACGGCGGGATCGTGGGAGGTGTCTGGTATGCGGTGCCCACTACCCTGAACAGCAATGTGAAGAAACTCCATAAGAAGGCGTTCGCCCAGGAAGATTATAAACCGAGCAAGACAGTACGCAAGATCAGTAAGCAGATCGTCAATGAGACCGGTATCAGCTAGAGGATACGCTGACAGCAACAGAGAAAGGAACCTTATGAGCGAGAACAAGTCAAACAACTTTATTCACAACATCATCGATGAGGACAATGCGTCCGGCCTGTACGGCGGCAAGGTGTACACCCGTTTCCCGCCGGAACCGAACGGCTACCTCCATATCGGTCACGCCAAGTCTATCTGCCTGAACTTCACCACCGCGCAGAAGTACGGTGGCAAGACCAACCTCCGATATGACGACACCAACCCCGTCAAGGAAGACGTGGAGTACGTGGATTCCATCGAGGAGGATGTACGCTGGCTAGGCTTCCAGTGGGAGAAGCGCCTCTGGGCATCGGACTATTTCGATACCATGTACGAGGCTGCTGTGGAACTGATCCGGAAGGGCCTGGCCTATGTGGATGACCTCTCCCCGGAACAGATGAGGGAATACAGAGGTACCCTGAAGGAGCCGGGCAAGGAAAGCCCCAACCGGAACCAGAGCCCCGAGGAGGCGCTGGCTTTGTTCGAGCGGATGCGCGCCGGCGAATTCGCCGACGGAGAGCGTACCCTGCGGGCCAGGATCGACATGGCCTCTCCCAACATCAACATGAGAGACCCTATCATCTACCGCATCGCCCATACGGAGCATCATAATACAGGAGATAAGTGGTGCATCTATCCGATGTACGATTTTGCACACCCCATCGAGGATGCCATAGAGGGGATCACACACTCCATCTGTACACTGGAGTTTGAGGATCACCGGCCGCTTTACGACTGGGTGCTTCAGAACGTTGGCTTCTGGCCCAACCCACCCAAGCAGATCGAGTTTGCCCGGCTGAACCTGACCAACACCGTCATGAGCAAGCGCCTGTTGAAAGGCCTGGTGGACGATGGCATGGTGGAGGGCTGGGATGATCCGCGTATGCCGACGATTGCAGGGCTGCGCCGCCGGGGATACACTCCGGAATCTATCCGCAACTTCTGCGAGGAGATCGGTGTTGCCAAGGGCAACAGCACCATCGATGTGGCCATGCTGGAACACTGCGTCCGGGATGACCTGCAGGACAAGGTCCAGGCCCGCAACGTGGTGGAGGATCCCATCAAGGTCATCATCACCAACTACCCGGAGGACAAGTCCGAGATGGTGGAGATGGAGAACAATCGGAACGTGCCGGAAATGGGGAATCGTGAGATCCCCTTCTCCAGAGAGATTTACATCGATGGTGCGGATTTCATGGAGGTCCCCGTCAAGAAATACTTCCGTCTCTTCCCGGGGAATGAGGTCCGGGTAAAGGGCGCCTATTTCATCAAGTGCGAGGAGGTCATCAAGAACGAGGATGGCACCATCAAGGAGCTTCACTGCACCTACGATCCTGCGACCAGATCCGGAAGTGGGTTCGAGGGCCGGAAGGTGAAGGGCACCATACACTTCGTGGACGCAAAGACCGCGGTGAAGATACGAGTCCGTAACTATGACTACCTGTATAAGGAAAATGAGGAAGGAGAAGAGATCTTCAACGAGAACTCCGTAGAGGAGAAGATCTGCTATGGAGAGCCTTCTCTGGCGGAGGCAAAGCCAGGCGAACGGTTCCAGTTCTTCCGTCACGGTTACTACATTGCCGATGAGAAACTGACTACCGACGAGGAGAAGGTCTTCAATCTGATCGTGGGACTGAAGAGCTCTTTCAAGCCTAAGAAATAGGAAAGGAACGAACAACAGGAATGGAAATCAAAGACATCGAACTACGAGAACTGTATCGCAACACAGATGCCTATGACGGCAAAGAAGTGACTGTGCGGGGCTGGATCCGCCAGAACCGCAGCTCCAACGCTTTTGGCTTTCTGGCCATCAGCGATGGATCCTTCTTCAGCCCTGTACAGATCGTGTGCGAATCGGAGAAACTGTCCAACTACGAGGAAATCGCTAAGGCGCATCTTTCCTCCGGTGTATTGGTGAAGGGCACCCTGGTGAAGACCCCGCAGGCCAAGCAGCCTTTCGAGATCAAGGCCACCGAAGTGGTGATCGAGGCGGAGTCCACACCGGATTACCCGCTGCAGAACAAGCGTCATACCATGGAGTACCTCCGGGAGATCGCTCATCTGCGGCCAAGAGCGAACCTGTTTCAGGCCGTGTTCCGGGTGCGTTCCCTGGTAGCCTATGCCATCCACCAGTTCTTCCAGGAGAGAGGCTTTGTGTACGTGCATACACCGATCATCACCGGAAGTGACGCGGAGGGCGCCGGAGAGATGTTCCAGGTGACTACGTTGCCTCTGGAGGAACTTCCCAGGACAGAAGGTGGTGCAATCGACTACAGCAAGGACTTCTTTGGCAAGGAGTGTAATCTTACCGTCAGCGGCCAGCTGGAGGGAGAGATCTTCGCCATGGCTTTCCGGAACATCTATACCTTTGGACCGACCTTCCGCGCGGAGAACTCCAACACAGCTCGTCACGCCTCTGAGTTCTGGATGATCGAGCCGGAGATCGCTTTCGCGGATCTGACGGACGATATGCAGGTGGCAGAGGATATGGTGAAGTATATCATCAACTACGTGCTGGAGAATGCGCCAGAAGAAATGGAATTCTTCAACAAGTTCGTGGACAAGGGGCTGATGGATCGATTGAATCACGTGGCCAACTCGGATTTCGAGCGGGTAACCTACACCAAGGCGGTAGAGATCCTGCAAAACTGCGGAGAGAAGTTCCAGTATCCGGTGGAGTGGGGCATCGACCTGCAGACGGAGCATGAGCGCTATCTGACGGAGAAGGTATTCAAGAAGCCGATCTTTGTCACCGATTATCCGAAGGACATCAAGGCCTTCTATATGCGGTTGAACGACGACGGTAAGACCGTGGCGGCCTGCGACATGCTGGTGCCCGGCGTGGGCGAGATCATCGGCGGCTCCCAGAGAGAGGAGCGTCTGGATGTGCTGGAAGAGCGGATCAAGGAGCTGGGCATGGATCCTGCCGACTACTGGTGGTATCTGGAACTGCGGAAGTACGGCGGTGTCAAGCACGCGGGCTATGGTTTGGGATTCGAGCGCATCATCATGTACATCACCGGTGTGAGCAACATCCGCGACGTACTCCCGTTCCCGAGAACGCCCAAGACCGCAGAGTTCTAATCCGATTGTGCCGAGCCAAAGGCGAAGGCAGAATCGATGGTAGGTCCTCCGCGAGGGACGTCCGAGAACACGAGCCGGAGGCGAAGTGTGATCGGAAACGGCCTACCGCGCTTCTAATTTAAGTGAATCAAAAAGTAGAAAGGAAAGTATTACCATGAAAAGAATTAAGACTATCGAGACCAGAAACCTGAAGGACAGTGCCAAGAACGGTGGATGCGGCGAGTGCCAGACTTCCTGCCAGTCTGCCTGCAAGACATCCTGCGGCGTTGCCAACCAGAACTGCGAGAAGGCCGAGTAACATGGTACATCAGTATAAGCTGAACGGCTACAACATAGTACTGGATGTAAACAGCGGGTCTGTACATAGCGTGGATGATGTCGCCTACGACATCATCCGCCTTTTTTGTGAGCAGAAGAGCAGGGAGGATGTCAAGGCAGAGGTTCTGGCTCGCTACGGACACCGGCCGGATGTTACGCCAGAAGATATCGACGAGACCATCGAGGATATCGAGGTCCTGAAGGCCCAGGGGAAGCTGTTCGCAGAAGATAACTTCGCGCCATCGGCCGGGGTGCTGAAGGAAAGACACACGGAGGTGAAGGCTTTGTGCCTGCACGTGGCGCATACCTGTAACCTGGACTGCGAGTACTGTTTCGCGGGGCAGGGGAAGTTCCACGGAGAGCGGGCCCTGATGAGCCCAGAGACCGCCCGGCGAGCCATCGACTTCCTCGTCGAGAACTCCGGAGACAGGCATAACCTGGAGGTGGATTTCTTTGGGGGCGAGCCGCTGATGAACTGGGAGGTGGTGAAGGACACTGTCCGCTACGCCCGGTCCATCGAGAAGGATGCCGGAAAAAACTTCCGATTCACCCTGACCACCAACGGGGTGGGGATCACCGACGAGGTCATAGAGTTTGCCAACCGGGAGATGCACAACGTGGTGCTGAGCCTGGACGGCCGCAAGGAAGTACACGACAGACTGCGCAGGCACCTGGACGGCAGGGGGAGCTACGACGAGATCGTGCCCAAGTTCCAGAAATTCGTGGCGGCTCGCGGGGAAAAGGACTACTACATACGTGGCACCTTCACCCACGCCAACACGGATTTCACCGAGGATATTTTCCACATGGCTGACCTGGGGTTTGACAAACTTTCCATGGAGCCGGTGGTCTGTGCCCCGGGAGAGCCCTACGCGCTGACCGAGGAGGATCTGCCCGTCATCAAGGAGCAGTACGAGATCCTGGCCAGGGACATGCTGCGCCGGGAGGAGGAAGGTCATCCCATCACCTTCTATCACTACATGATCGACCTTACCGGCGGTCCTTGCATCTACAAGCGGATCTCCGGCTGCGGCTCTGGGACCGAGTATTTCGCGGTGACTCCCTGGGGGGATCTCTACCCCTGCCACCAATTCGTGGGGGAGGAGGCCTTCCGCATGGGGGACATCTGGCACGGGATCACGGCCGAGAGCACAAAGCAGGATTTCAAGATGTGCAACGTCTACGCACGGGAGGAGTGTCGGGAGTGCTGGGCCAGGCTATACTGTGCCGGCGGATGCGCTGCCAACGCTTACCACGGAACCGGCTCTATCCGGGGTGTCTACGAGTATGGATGCGAGCTTTTCCGCAAGCGGATGGAGTGCGCCATCATGATGCAGGTGGCGAAAAGCGAGTAGAGTTCGGTTGACATTGAAGGTCTTCCTGAATGATAAATACAGATTATTAATGCGTGGGTCTTTGTACTGACAGGATATTGGACGGTATGTAGACCCGCGCATTATAATTATGATAAGGTTTATTGTTTACCTTGTGCCATTTTTTTAGGAGGACTTATTATGGGTAAAAAGATACCTCTATGGCAAGCATACGTGGTGTTTCTCGTAACCATCATCGTACTTATGTATTGCCTGGGCATCCTCGGAAAACTTCTGGGGGATGCATTCGCCTGTGACTATGGCGAAGTACACATCGCACTTTTAACGTCAGCGACATTCGCTGCAATTGTAGCTGCGGCTAACGGCTACAAATGGTCATTCCTTGAGGCCGGCATGCTGGCCTCCATCAACCGTTCCATGCAGGCTATGCTGATCCTGGCAGAAGTCGGTCTGATGATCGGCGCCTGGGTCGCTGCCGGTGTGGTCCCGGCTATGATCTACTACGGACTGCTCATCCTGAAGCCGTCCATCTTCCTGTTTGCTGCCTGCCTGCTGTGCTGCATCGTAGCATTGGCTACCGGTTCTTCCTGGACCACCGCAGGCACCATCGGCGTTGCGCTGATCGGTGTTGCTACCGGTCTGGGCATCCCGACCGGTATGGCGGCAGGCGCAGTCGTATCCGGCGCTTACTTCGGTGACAAGATGTCCCCGCTGTCGGATACCACCAACCTGGCTCCTGCTATGGCAGGATCCACCCTGTTCGACCATATCAGCCACATGATCTACACTGTTACTCCATCTCTGCTCATCGCGCTGATCCTGTACCTGATCCTGGGATTCAAGAACGTCAACGGATCCGGCAGCATGAATATCGTTGAGCCGATGAGAGCAGCATGCCAGATCAACTTCAACATCAACCTGTTCATGCTGATCCCGCCGATCCTGGTCATCCTGATCGTCGCCCTGAAGATCCCTGCGATCCCGGGCCTGGCGGCAGGCATCGTCGCCGGATTGATCATCGGCTCCATCTTCAACGGAGTGTCTCTGGCAGAGTGGCCGGGAATCATGCACTATGGGTATGAGGTTCCGTCCTACACTGACACCTTCACCAACTGGGAGACCACCAACGCAGATGCCATCGCATCCATCAATCCGGATGCGGGCGGTCTGATGGATCTGTCCAATGACGAGTTTGCAGCCCTGCAGGCAGCGACTACCGTACCTCCTGAGATTGCCGGTGAGTACAACGTAGAGCAGCTGCTGGACGGCAGAGGCGGTATGGACGGCATGATGTGGACCATCAACCTGATCCTCTGCGCCATGTGCTTCGGCGGCATCATGGACGCTTCCGGAATGCTGGGCGCGATCGCACAGTCCTTCCTGAAGGTGGCCAAGGGCCGCGGCGGACTGGTTACCGCAACCATATTCTCCTGCATCCTGATGAACGTCATCGCAGGAGACCAGTACCTGGCTATCGTACTTCCGGGAAGAATGTACAAGTCCACTTACGAGGATATGAAGCTTGCTCCGCGCAACCTGTCCAGATGTCTGGAAGATGCCGGAACCATCACTTCTTCCCTCGTACCATGGAACACCTGCGGCGCTACCATGCAGAAGTTCCTGGGTTGCCCGACATGGGGCAAAGGCGGGTATGGTTACTTCGCCTTTCTGAACCTCATCAATCCTCTGGTATCCATCTTCTACGGATTCACAGGAATCACCATGATGAAGATGACCGACGAGGAATACGAGCACATCCTGAAGGAAAGAGAGAGAGAGAAGGAAGAGGCTCTGGGAGAACTGGATGCATAGTAATTCGTTTGGCATGGAGTAAATTTTATAAACCTGTGGTAAGAGACCGCGAAAGCGGTCTCTTACTTTTCTTTTTGGAGTGTTTGAAACTTAAGAATCTTTAAGAGAAATGTTTAATTAATCTTAAGATTTTAGTGGGATAATTGTATATGAGATCAATGATAGTATGAGAAAGAGAAGGGAATGTCATGGATATCATGAGAGCAAGATACTTTCTACAGGTGGCCAAGTACGAAAGTATGACGAGGGCGGCCAGGGAACTGCACATTGCAGAGCCGGCCATAAGTCTGGCTATGAAGCATCTGGCAGAGGATGTAGGATTTGCTTTGTTCCAGAAAAAGGGACGGAATATCCAGCTGACGGAGGCAGGGAAGGAGTTCTACGAAGAACTGACTCCTTTGATCGAGAAACTGGATAACGTTCCCGAGGCCATCCGGCATCGTAGCAAGGAGGAACCGAAGATCATTCATCTCAATACACTGGCATGTCATTCTCTGATCGTAGGTATCATCAGCGCGTACCGGAAGAAACACCAGGATGTGAGATTCCGTCTTACGCAGAACGAGGAAGAGACGGGTTGGGATTATCGGATCTCATTGATGCCTTCTCCTGTTGGCAAGTGGAAATCGGTGCCTTTGTATTCAGAAAGGATCAAGGTTGCCGTCTCTGCAGGAAGAGACATGGAAGAGAAATTGAGTCTTTACCAGTTGAAGGACGAAGATATGATTCTGCCGCCGCGAAACACTCAATTCGGTCGCTTCGCTGTGGGGCAGTGCATGGAGGGGGGATTTGATCCCCGGGTGGCTTACGAGAGTGAGGATCCACGGGCCATCAATGATCTTGTGGCAGCCGGTATGGGAATTGCATTCTGGCCGGTTCGATCCTGGGGAGAGCCTTCCAGAGGAGTTCAATTACATGAGATTGACAATCCGGCGCTTAAGCGTATTATATATATAACAACAGGCGATTCCAAAGACGAGAAGGCATATAAGTCAGATTTCTATCGTTATTTGGTAGGGCTTTTCTCGGATCCTGGAAAGCCGCGGGAGGAAGTATGAAAGCCAGAATACTTGTAACAGAAGATGATGGAGACATCCGGGAAGGCGTTCGGATCCTGCTTGAGAGCGAGGGTTACGAGGTGCTGGAAGCGGAGAGCGGGGAACAGTGTCTTTCCTTGATCGACGAAGCTTTGGATCTGGTGATCCTGGATGTGATGATGCCGGGAATGAACGGTATTCGGACATGTGAGGAGATCCGAAAGAGTTCCAACGTTCCGGTACTTTTTCTGACTGCCAAGGATCAGGAGTCGGATAAGCTTCTGGGCTTGATGGTGGGGGGCGATGACTATCTGTCCAAGCCCTTCTCCTACTCAGAGCTACTGGGAAGGGTCAAGGCGCAGATCCGGCGTTTTCATGTGTACAAAGGCAAGGATGCTGAGAATGTGGCGGCAGAAGATGCCTGCATAGAGAGAGCGGGTGTACGCCTGCGAAAAGACTGCAACCGTGTCTGGGTCGATGGAGGAGAGGTCATGCTCTCAGACATCGAATACAGAATCCTGATGCTCCTGATCAGTCATCCGGAGATGGTGTTCTCGGCCAAACACATCTACGAGAGTGTGTGGGAAGAGCCTTTCTTCCATTCTTCTGCAAGCACCGTGATGGTACACATCCGAAAATTGCGTCTGAAGATCGAGAAAAACCCACAGGAGCCGGTACTGATCAAAACCATTTGGGGAAAGGGTTATCGATTTGGCTAGACGAAACTATATTAAAGGGGGTCTCCGGAACGAGTCCATCTTTTCCGTGGTGATCGCCGCGATCATATCGCTGATCTTCTTTTATTTTTTGCATACGGCAGGAAACATGCTCCTTGCACATCACTTTGCCGATGAGGACGTGTGGAAGGACAAGATGGCAGACAAGGCGCAGGAACTCCAGTCGTTCATTACGAAGAATCATCTCTCCTCCCACGATGTGAGGGAAATGAACCGATGGATGCAGTCCCAGAAGGGGCTTTTTGTCTATATCAGCAACGTTGGGAAGAAGGAACTGATCTACGACTCAGAGGACTATCAAGGGAAACAGATCACCAACAATGAGAGCCGACCCCATTACAAGCTGGAGTTCTCTGACCGGCAGGCGGATCTACAGCTCCACTGGGATTACGCGGATCGTTACTTCACGGTTGCTCTTGTGGTAGAGATCGTGTTGACGATCCTCCTGTTTTTGCTGATCTTCCTATACTTTGTATACGGGAAGATCAGGGACATCGAGCACCTGGAGGAGCAAGTGGGGCTCCTGGAGTCCGGCGATCTGGAGCATCGAGTCATGATCCGCGGAAAGGACGAGATCGCCTCCCTGGCTGGTGCTATCGATGATATGCGGCTGGCGCTGAAAGAGAACATAGACCGCAGTGATCGGCTGCTTCAGGCTAATCAGGAACTGGTGACCGGGATGGCCCATGACCTGCGCACTCCCTTGACGACATTGCTTCTCTATCTGGAACTGCTTCAGAAGGAAAAGTACCGCGATGAGGTCCAGATGAAGCAATTCATCGACACCTCTATGGAGAAGGGGCGCCGGATCAAGACTTTGTCCGACGATCTCTTTCGTCAGTTCCTGGCTGCGGGAATGCGACAGACGAGGAAACTGTGTACACAAAGTCTTCCTGAAGCGTTTGAGGATCAGTTGTCTGATGTGATCATCAACCTGGAGGACCAGGGTTTCATGGTTAGGGCACTTGTGGATCTCCCGGCGTCTAAATGCGTAAGAGTCTATACGGACGATATTAGTCGCATCATGGAAAACATCTGTTCCAACATACAGAAATACGCGAATGCTGAAGAACCGGTGGAGATAGAGGTGGTGAATACCGGGGAGGAGGCTGTCCTTCGATTCCGAAACAGGAAAACCACCCATGAGCCTGAGGAGGACAGCACCCACATCGGTGTTCGGAACATCGAAATTATGATGCGAAGTATGGGTGGACGTTGTGAAGTGAAGGATGATGAGACGTACGCGATATCGCTGTTTTTTCCGTTATTTTGTGTGTTGAAAGAGGCGAAGTGACCGAGTTGACTGACTATTCAAAAATACATTGTACACCAGATTCTTTTGTGTTAGAATGGTTATGTTGACTTACGATTATATTTTAAGGGAGGTCTTTTTATGAAGGGCTATACAAGTGAAAATATCAGAAACGTTGCGTTGCTTGGACATGGCGGATGCGGCAAGACCACATTCCTCGAGGCGGCACTCCTGGAGACAGGTGTGATCAAGAAGGCCGGAAAGGTCGAGGATGGAAACACCGTATCCGACTATGACAAGATGGAGAAGGAGAAGGGATTCTCCATCAACACCTCCATCGTCCCTGTGGAGTGGAAGGACACCAAGCTCAACTTCATCGATACACCGGGATACTTCGACTATGTAGGTGAGGTTAACGCGGCAATGAGGGCTGCAGAGGCTGCCGTGATCATGGTGGATGCCGGCTCCGGCGTACAGGTCGGTACCGAGAAGGCCTGGAAGGCTTGCGAGCGCTACAACATGCCGCGCATGGTCGTGATCAATAAGAGAGACAGAGACGAGTTCGATTTTGATACCACGCTGGGACAGCTGAAGGAGAAGTTTGGCGATGCGCTGGTTCCCATCACTTTGCCGTTGGAGGACGTGGATGACGACCTGATGGAAGCCATCGCCTCCGCAGACGAGGACCTGATGGAGAAGTTCTTTGAGGGTGAGGAGTTCACCAAGGAAGAGATCCAGACCGGTATGGTCAAGGGCATCTCTGAAGGGACCATCGTTCCCGTGTGCACGACTTTGTTCCAGATGGGGCAGAGTGTAGCCGGGATCCTGGATATGGTGCAGGAACTGACACCCAACCCGCTGCAGCATGCTCCCTATGAGGGTACTGACGATGCAGGGGAGACCGTGGAGAGAGAATGCTCCGTGGACGGTGCTCCGGCAGCTTTCGTATTCAAGACTATCGCTGACCCGTTCGTGGGCAAGATCAGCATCATGAAGGTCGTATCCGGCAAGCTGGAGAATGGCCAGGATATGTACAACGACAGAGCCGGTAAGACCGAGAGGCTGGCCAAGGTCGTCTGCATGAGAGGTAAGGAACAGAACGAGGTAGGAGCTATCGCTGCTGGAGATATCTGTGCCGTTGCCAAGTTGCAGTATACCGAGACAGGTGATACTCTCTGCGACAAGGGTTCGCAGATCAAGTTCCCGCCGGTGGACTTCGCCTCCCCGACTTACTATGTGGCCGTGGAAGCAGATGACAAGAACGATGAGGAGAAGATGGGTACAGGTCTGAACCGTCTGAAGGAAGAGGATCCGTCCTTCACCGTAGAGCGTAACGCAGAGACCCACCAGACTCTCCTGGGCGGCCAGGGCGACATGCAGCTGAACATCGTCATGGCGAAACTGAAGGATCGTTTCGGTGTGAACGTGCACACCGTACCGCAGAAGATCGCGTACAGAGAGACCATCAAGGGCAATTCCGACGTACAGGGTAAACACAAGAAACAATCCGGTGGTGCCGGGCAGTACGGTGATGTACACATCCGGTTCTCTCCGTCTCAGGAGGATGGACTGGAGTTCTCCGAGGAACTGTTCGGTGGAAGTGTACCCAAGAACTACGTACCGGCTGTTGAGAAGGGTCTGCTGGAATGCATGGAGAAGGGCCCCCTGGCTGGCTGCAAGTGCGTCAACATTAAGGCCGTCCTCTACGATGGATCCTATCACGAGGTAGACTCCAACGAAGTATCCTTCAAGCTGGCAGCAAGCCTGGCTTTCAAGAAGGGAATCGTTGAGGCGAATCCGTGCCTGTTGGAGCCCATCATGCATATGGACATCTATGTACCGGATGACTACATGGGCGCTGTCATGGGTGATATGAACAAGCGGCGCGGCAGCATCCTGGGTATGGAGCCACAGGCCAACGGTGAGCAGAAGCTGATGGCAGAGGCGCCGCAGGCAGAACTGTTCGACTACGCGCTGGGCCTGCGTTCCATGACACAGGGTAGAGGTCGTTTCGAGATGCACTTTGAGAGATATCAGGAAGTGCCTAAGCAGATGGCCGACAAGATCATCGCTGCTCACGCAGAGGAAGAGAAATAAGCAATCAGACTATGCAGAAGGGACCATCTCCACATTTTGGAGATGGTCCCTTTCGTTTGGGACAGCACTTCGGTTTTTGTTCGTAGAGTTTTTATTTCCACCTGGTAAATCCGATCTGGGCCATGGTAAAGCCGGTCTTGGATTTGGTGATGCTGTTGAACTGCCGGAAGGCACGGCCAACGGACTTCGCGGCTTCTGTCTTGTAGGTCTGCAGCTGTGTGGGAGAGAACCCGCTGTAGTCTTTCCAATGGCGATCCTTGATGGTGGTGAATACGATTCCTCTGGCACCGCCATCGTAGCTGCCGTAGATCCTGCCGCACAGGGTGTAGACATCCCTTGGTTTGGGGCCAAGTTCCAGTTCCACATACACGTAGTTGTTGAACTGGTTGTTCATGAGCTGGCTATCCATGTATACGGTGTCCAGGTCCGGGTAAGTCTTTTTCCGGGATCCGTAGTAGAACTCCAGATAGCTGCTTCCCAGTGCCGAGTCGATGCTGATGGAAGGACTGCTGCCCACGGTGTAGGTGTAGCCATCCTCGTTCTCATCCTCGTACTTGCCGTGCGCCTTCACATAGTTCCACACCTTGGATGCGTTATGGCTGGTGAGGCGGATCACGTTCACCTTGCAGGTCAGATGTGTCTGCTTCTTCTTGGAGTATTTGATGGTTGCGGTAATCACTGTCTGACCGCCGCTCTTGGCCTTGACCTTGCCTTTCTTGCTGACCGAGGCAATCTTGCTATTCGCGCTCTTCCACTTGATCTTTGGTTTCTTTCCGGTCTTGGCGTTCTTCTGGAGGCCCTTCACCTTCAGTTTCAGCTTGTTCCCCTGGATGAGCCTGACGCTGGTTTTGTTCAGGTGAACTGACTTGGTCGATTTGGCTGCATAAGCAGTCCCTTCTCCGCCTGCCATCGGCAGAAACGCTGCGATCAGACACAGTGACATCAGTACGGTGAGCCCCTTTCTCAATCCCTTTTTCATGTTTTTCCCCTTTCCTTGTCAATCAGTTGAATTTCACGATCCTGCGGGCGAGGCGGTATCCGGCAACGATGAGACGGCGCCTTCCCGGCAAGGGCAGGCTCAGTGCGCGGCCCAGCGCGGTGGAGCGGATCTCACGGTCAAGCCTTGGATACAGCGTCGCCAGATCCTGCCAGATGGCAGATTCCTTGGCCATGGCATCCTGGCTGCCGTCTCGCAGAAGCAGAGTGGTGCAGATGGTGTACATCATGCTCAGGTAATGCAACATGTAGCGATGCAGTCGCTTGGGCAGGGGGGCTGTCCCGCAGGCTTCGTCACCTGCGCACTCTGGATCGGTGTACCTTGCCAGAAAATCGCGCATCATGCTGGTGACTCGAATCTGCTGATCGATCCGGCCGATCATTACCTTCTCGTTGACACTCTGATCCTCTCGTCCGATATAATAGTGGTAGAGATCCTCGTCCATGTAGTAGAGTCGCTCTACGAAGGGGAGTGGCTGAAAGACAAAGATGTTGTCCACATAGAAGGTGTGCTTAGGCAACTCCATTCTGCTCTTGCGCAGGATGTCGGTCCGATAGATAGCTGAGTGCATCAACAGGTACTGGGACTGGCGGAACCTGCCCACATCCTCCCACCCAAAGAGTTTCTCCACAGGGAAGACGTTCTTGTAGTTTACGGAGTAGCTGGTTCCGTCCTCTACATGCTCGTAAACATAGTTCGCTACCAGGAGATCCGGCAGAGTGCCACGTTTTTCGAACACCTTCAGTGCCACCAGGATCCTTTGCAGAGATTTCTCTCCCAGCCAATCGTCCGAATCGACCACCTTGTAGTAGAGGCCGGTGGCATGGCGAAGTCCCTGGTTGACGCCCTCGCCGTGACCGCCATTTGGCTGGTGGATCACACGAACGATGTCAGGGTATTTCTCTGCGTAGGAATCTGCGATCTCCCCGGTGCGGTCGGTGGAACCATCGTCGATGATGATGATCTCCACATCCTCTCCGCCGGTGAGAAGTGTGTCGAGGCACTTGTCCATGTACTCTTCTGAGTTGTAGCATGGCACAGCCAGTGTCATTAGTTTCATTTCTTTCCCTTCTCCTCAAAAACAAAAGCCAGACGCACAAAACAGACGTCCGGCTAAATAATCAATGTTCAACTGCGTGCAGGTGTTCCAGATAGGTTTCTGTAATCTGGTCTTTCACCCACAGAAGGAAGAACGCCAGTCCGCAGCCACAAAGCACATCCGCGATAGAATGTTGGTCGATGAACATGGTGGACAGACAGATCATGATCCCCCAGATGTTGACTGCGTGTTTCATCCAGCCGCGCAGTGCGCGGGAGCGACTTGCTACCAGCATTACAGCCACCGTGTTCGCTACATGGATGGATGGAAGCACGTTGGTGGAAGTGTCTGTCTCCCGGATCATTCGGATCAGATCCGTGCAAAAGCCCTCTGTGATCAGTGGTTGACGGAGTGCAACCTGTGTCGGGAAGACGGTATAGATGAACAGACATACTGTCATGCCTGTAAAGAGCAGGAAGCAAAGCTCGAAGTACCTGTCTTTCTCTGTAAGCAGGAAGAATAATACTGCCAGAGGCACCAGGAGAAACCAGCTCAGATAGGGAATCACGAACTCCGGAATGAAGGGCATGATCTCATCCGGCCAGAACTGAACGGTGTAATACCCGGACAGAGCCGGAACCTTCTCCAGGATCATAAAGCACGGGAAATAGAACAGTGCGTAAGCGACAGGTACCAGAAGAGGGTATTTCTTCGCAAGTGATATGAGTTTGTTGAGTATGCTATGCGTTTCCATAGAGTTCCTTTCTTATACAAGTCCATTCTTTACTATAACCTTTTTTTGATAGAATGTCAATATATCCAAGATGGTTCACCGAATCTTCACAAGTGGATGGTTTTCTGATAGAATAGAAATGATTCAAAGAAAGTAGGAGATTATATCATGAAATACGACTATCTGATCGTCGGATGCGGACTGTACGGGGCGGTATTCGCCAGACAGATGACCGACGCCGGAAAGACAGTGCTGGTAGTGGAGAAGCGTTCCCACATCGGTGGCAACGTGTATACGGAGGATGTGGAGGGAATCCAGGTCCACAGGTACGGAGCGCACATATTCCATACCAACGATAGGAAGGTCTGGGAGTATGTGAACCGCTTTGCGCGTTTCAACCGATTCACCAATGCACCGGTAGCGAACTTCAGGGGAGAGATCTACTCCCTCCCCTTCAACATGTATACCTTCAACAAGATGTGGGGTGTGGTGACTCCACAGGAGGCGGCGGAAGAGATCCGGCGTCAGCGAGAAGCAGCGGGAATAACAGAACCCCGGAACCTGGAAGAGCAGGCTATCTCACTGGTAGGGACGGACATTTATGAGAAACTTGTTCGCGGCTATACGCAGAAGCAGTGGGGACGGCCTTGTGACCAGCTGCCGGCATTCATTATCCGTCGTCTGCCGGTACGACTTACCTATGACAACAATTACTTCAATGCTTTGTTCCAGGGAATCCCAGAGGAAGGATACACCCATCTGGTGGAGCAGCTGCTGCAGGGGGTTGAGGTACGCCTGAACTGTGATTACCTGAAGGAGAAACTCTCCTTGGACGCGCTTGCGGACCGAATCGTCTACACTGGGCCACTGGATGCGTATTTTGGGTACACTCTGGGGCCTCTCGCCTATAGGTCGGTACGGTTTGAGACCAAGGTACTGGATATGGAGAATTTCCAGGGAAACGCGGTGGTGAATTACACCGACAGTGAGACGCCTTGGACCAGGATCATTGAACATAAGCACTTCGCCTTCGGGAATCAGGCGAAGACGGTTGTGAGCTGGGAATACCCGGAGGAATGGCAGCCTGGCGGGGAACCGTATTATCCCGTCAATGATCAGGCGAATATGGCTTTGTGCCAGGAGTATGAGAAACTGGCGCAGGCGGAACGTCACGTTCTCTTTGGAGGACGCCTGGGGCGCTACCGTTATTACGATATGGATGCAGTGATCGCAGCGGCACTGGCTGACGCAGAAGGAGAATTGAAATGAATCTTAAGGAAGCTGGATGGAGGGCGATCTACGAGAGACTGGTGGTCCTTTCACTGAACGAAGCCCTTACAGAGGCACTGAAAGAGTTTCCGGGCGCGGAAGAGGCAGACCATGCGGTCTGTTACGGATACGTAGACCACGAGTCGGGCCTGTTTTTGGAAGTGATGGCGGCTGCCAGGATGACGGAGGAGGGGATGGCTGTCTATCCTCCACACCCTGGGAAACGGTCCACGGTGGGCGCGGCGATGGTGGACGAACAGGAGATCTACATCTTTGATGATGAGGATGCAGGCGCACATCCGGAGTACGCAGAAAAGATTGCCCAGGCGCGGTTCCTTCCCGTGTCAGAGGGAGTGAGGCGCTCTCGGAACATGGAATTTCTGGATCATCTGCGGGATCAGATCTATGTGGATGACCTGAGGATCTACATGATAAAGGATGACATGGAGCCAGAGGTATGCTGGGTGCGGATCGAGGATCTGAACCGGGAGGAACACAATCTGACCGGCAGGTTGTTGGGAAGACCGAAGCATGATTTTGGTGTAGAGGCAGGGGATGTAATCACTTTCTATGTGCAGAAGCTGGAGGATGAGAAGATCATCTGTTGCGCGGACTTTGACCGTCCGGAGACCATCGTGAAGAGGCGTGCAGACGAGGCAGATCCGTTGCGAAGGGCGCTGGCGGATTTTGAGCACGATAAGACCTATGAGGGGATCAACCGAGTCATCGAAGCACTTCGGGAGAGGGATGTGTGGCTGCCGTGTAACACGGTCCTCAGCCAGGAGGAGCAGGCGAAGCTAGAGGCACTTCTGGATGAGTACGGAGAGGATGTAGAGAAACTGAACGAGTACATCATGTCCAGTGAGGGGGAAATCGAGTTGGTTCCGGATATCCTAAAGCATGAGGATGGATCCTTGTTTCTTCCGGTCTTCGTCTCCCCGGAGGACATGGGCTCATATGGAGACCGGTATTCCAAGGTGGAGAAACCTTTCCTGGAAGTACTGGATATGGTAGAGCATCATCAGGAGGATCTGGTGGGGGTCGTGATCAATCCGTTCACGGAGTCTATGATCATCGCGAAGGACCTGTTTGAGGCCGTGCGCCATGGGCTGGATGTTGCCTTGTCGGCGACGCTTCAGCAGAAACCCGCCAGCGACAAGCTGAGTTGAAGGTGAGGTATATATGAAGAATGTAGTCGTTCTCGGCGGTGGCACCGGGATCTCGAGTCTGCTGCGCGGGCTGAAAGAGTTTCCGGTGGATGTGACCGCGATCATTACAGTCAGCGACAACGGCAGCAGTACGGGAGCGCTGAAAGAAGAACTAAACATTCCGGCGGTAGGAGATGTAGGCAAGGTGATCATGGCCATGGCCAATGCGGACAAGGATATGGTGGACCTGCTGGGCTACCGGTTTTCTCATGGATCGTTGGAGAACCATCCGATTCGCAACATCCTCTTGGCGGCGCTGATTGACCTTCAGGGAGATCTGACGGAAGCGACCCAGTACCTGAGCAGATTGCTGGGGGTGCGCGGGACCATCTATCCTCTGACCGAAGAGAAGGTGGAACTGGTTGGCGTAGGCGGAGACAGAGAGTTCTATGGAGAAATGGAAGTTTCGGAGAACGTCAAGAAGATCCACCGGCTCACTTACGATCACGACATCACGGTACGCACGGAGATCACGGAGAAGATACGATCCGCGGATCTGATCATCCTCCCGCCAGGCAGTCTGTACACCAGCATCATTCCCCATCTGCTTTCGGATGATGTGGTGGAGGCGATCAGGGACAGCAAGGCCCCGGTGATGTATGTGGCGAACCTGGTGACACAGCCGGGGGAGACGGATGACCCCAGGCTGTCCCGCCACATTCGGGTGCTGAATCGTTTCCTGCGTTATCGTAAGGTGGATGTATGTATCGCCAACGATTCTCCGGTGGATCCTTTCGTGGTGAAGCGGTATCTGGACACCGAGGGCAAGAATATGCTGGTCATCGACCGGGACAAGGTAGAAGAGATGGGATGTCGGGTGATCTCCGGTGATGTGTTCCAGCTGGATGAGGAGGACAAAGTCCGCCACCACGCAGTGAAGACGGGCTACCTGGTGTTCTCATATATCATGAAGGTGTTGGAGTAAGGAGAAATAATATGTACGATTCACCGGAAATGAAGATCATCGCCCATATCGAGAGTGACTACGGTGAGAAGTTCGGGATCCCTCGGCAGGCGGGACTGACGAATGGGCTGGCTCGGATCGTGTTTGAACCGGAATTCCGGAGCGAGGACGCGGTGCGGGGGCTAGCGGAGTTCTCTCACCTTTGGATCATCTGGCAGTTTTCCGAAAACGTGGGCAAGCACTGGTCGCCGACCGTGCGGCCGCCCCGGCTTGGGGGTAACAGGCACGTGGGAGTATTCGCCACCCGCTCTCCGTTCCGCCCCAACCCCATCGGGCTTTCCTGCGTGCGCATTGAGAAGGTAGAACCGGGGCCGGTGATCTGGGTGCGGGGAGCCGACCTGATGGACGGCACACCCATCTACGACATCAAGCCTTATGTGCCCTATGCAGACTCACATCCGGAGGCGACGGGCAGTTTTACGGAGCGCACAAAGCAGCACGCGCTGGAGGTGGATTTCCCTGCGGCACTGTTGGAAAAGTTGCCGGAAAAGAAACGGTTGCCGCTGCTGGAGGCTTTGTCCCAGGACCCAAGACCTGGTTACCAGGAGGATCCGGAACGTGTATACGGGATGCGCTATGCGGAACACAACATCCGGTTTCGGGTGGCGGGCGATCTGCTGACAGTGGAGAGTGTAGAATAGAAATGGAAAACCCGCGGGAGACACTCCGCGGGTTTCTGTTTGCTCATTGGTATGTACTTAGCGTGTACATATGTGGGGACGGGTGAGACTTATTTTGCAGCCTTGGCTGCGTTGAATCTCTTGGTGATCTGGGAGACCTTGTGGTTAGCAGACTGCTTGGAGATGGTGTGCTTGCTGGCAGCCTTCTTCAGGGTCTTCTCAGCAGCAGTTCTCTTCTCAGCGGCAGCTTCCATGTCGCCCTCAACAACAGCCTGATCAAAAGCCTTCAGAGCCAGCTTGATGTTGTTCTTGATTCTTCTGTTCTGTGCTGTCTTGCGGTCGATTACCTTGATTCTTTTCTTTGCGGATTTAATGTTTGCCATGTAAATTTCACCCCACTTCTATCAATTTAGCTATAAATTCGCTAACGTTAAGTATACAACAGGAAAGGGGAGATTGCAAGTGGTTTTTGCCTGATGCTTTGTGGAAAAAGATCGCTCGGGGGTATTATAATGGTTTATATAAAAAAGTTAATGGTTATTAACCCAATTTTGTTGATATGAAATATATTATATGTTATATTTTTATTAGAGTCGATAAAGTGCTGAGGTGAGTCATTTGTTATGTGGATACAACGTTGGAAAACCGGGAAGGGGATCCGTTATCTCGTGGAAGGAGAGGCGGAGTATATCGGTCTCCAGAAAGAGAAAGAAGCGTGGTTGCGCATTCTGGGTATGTTGGCTGGACTTTTCCTGTGCTACGTTGCCATCCGAAATCACCAGTACTATATTATTATTCTCGGTGTAGCCGTGTTCCTGGCTTCTCTGATGTTCAAGGACATGGCGGTCACGGAGGAGGGGGTGGAGATCCGCTACCTGATGCCGGGCTGGCATATGGAAAACGCCTGGTCCTGGGAGGAAATCACCCATGTGCTGGTGGACTACAAGCAGGCGGCTCCCAATCTGGCCGTTCATATCGGCCGTGATACAGTTCACAGGATCGTGGTTCTCAATCATGCAGATGCCAGAGCCGTCAAGGAACTGGCTCTCCGGATGAACCCCAATATTCGGGTGGAAGACATGATGGACTGAATTTGCATCAGAGTGCAAATAATTTGGCGAAATAGAGCAAAAATAATTGCAATTTTTTTGATAATGCATTGACAATTGGTGAGGAATGAGTTAGAATTTGAACCGTTCGTAATTGCTTTCTATTATGAGAATTTGTTTTATGAAAGGTTTAGGAGGTTTACAGCAATGGAAAACAAGACATCTCGTCTTCCTCATCCTGTCCTTGCCCTGCTCCCGATCGTAGTTCTTCTGGTGATCATGATCACCAACTACGTGCTGGACTGGGGCCAGGATCCACACATCCCTGTGCTGATTGCGTGTGTCGTGGCAATGATCGTCGGAAGGATCAGTGGTCACACCTACAAGGAAATGCTGGCAGGCGGTCTGGCCGCCGTCAATCAGTCTCTGGAGGCTATCATCATCATCCTTTGTGTAGGGTGCCTGATCGGTTCTTTCGAGTGGTGCGGAAGCATCCCTGCCGTGGTATTCTATGGACTGAAGTGCATCAATCCGGGCTTCTTTCTGCCCCTGGCATGCATACTTTGTTCTATCGTAGGTATCGCACTTGGATCTGCCTGGACAGTAACCGCTACTCTGGGCATCGCATTCATGTCTATCGGTCAGACCATGGGATTGAACCCGGCGCTGGTTGCCGGCATGATCCTGTCTGGAGCGTGTACAGGAGACAAACTGTCCCCACTGTCCGACTCCACCAACCTGGCTGCAGGTGCATCGCAGACTGGTCTGTTTGACCATGTGCGTGCCATGATGACGACGACACTGCCGAGCCTGGCTATCGCCATCCTTCTCTTTGCGATCCTGTCGCTGAAGGGTTCTTCCAACTATGATCCTGAGGTGGCTAACTCACTGTCTGCGGCAATTACAGATCACTATCAGTATATGAGCCCTGTGCTGCTGATCCCCTTCATCGCCATCTTTGTGGTAGCGATCCTGAAGGTTCCGGCACTGCCTGGCATCCTGCTTCTGGCCTTCATCGGCGGCATTTTCGCCATGGTCTTCCAGGGGGCTAGCGTGAACGATCTGATCACCATGTGGCACTATGGCTACGAGGCTGAGACTGGCAATGAGCTCTGTGACAAACTGCTGAACAAGGGCGGTATGGACAGCATGCTCTGGACCAACAACCTGGTCATCATTGCCGTTGGCTTCGGCGGGATCCTGCAGACCATCGGTGCGGTGGAGGCGATTCTGGGTGGACTGATCCACCGTGTAAACAACGTATTCCAGCTGGTCCTGGTGACCATTCTGACAGGAATGTTCTGCATCACCACCATGTGCGACCAGTATCTGGGCCTGATCATCCCGTCCGCTATGTATAAGGACAAGTATGACGAGATGGGCCTTGGCAGAAATATGCTCTCCAGAACACTGGAGGATGGCGGCACACTGTGGTCACCACTTGTTCCCTGGTCCTCCTGTGGAGCGTACCATTCCAGCATTCTGGGTGTCAGCACCTTCGCATACCTGCCGTTCTGCTTCATGAATCTGATCAATCCGATCTTCGCGTTGGTCACCGTTGCTCTGAAGAGAAACATCTTCTATGCAGACGGTACTCGTATCAACCTCTTCGGCAGGCTGGTCAAGGGAGATGTGGCAGAGGCTCCGGCAGAAGCTCACGAGAAGGCCATGAAAGCACTGGAACGCATCCGTGCAGAGGAGGCCAAGTAATTTCCGCCTGGCGGAAGCCAATTAACTTCGCATGAAAGTGGCGTTTTCGCCTCTTCCGTGATAACAAGTACCGAAAGCAGAACCTTCATTCGGAGGTTCTGTTTTCGTTTTTGGGGTTTCTGGGGTCTCATTTTTCTTTGTGCGCCTGGCCGGAGTATTGGACTACAATGCATTGCCTTTCATTAAATATGTAGCAGCTTGCCGCACAGACCTGCCACAGAATCTCGTTCGGACCGGAACAGTGAAGTCCAGATGCATCTGTACAAAGATCTGCTGCGCACACAAAAATAGAAATAAAAAAAACACCGCAGAAACCGGATGTTCTGCGGTGTATTTGGTGAGAAAGAAGTTGTTAAGGGTTCGTGCTGTTGTCTGCCGCCATTTCTTTTCCACAGGAAGGGCAGTAAGCTGCGTTTTGTGAGACAGAGGCTCCGCAACCAGGGCAATTCTGCTGCAGGGCGGCTCCGCAGTCCGTGCAGTACGCCTGCTCCGCATCCTGCCAGGCGTCGCAGTTTTCACAACGGACCTTCAGGATGCTCCTGGCGATAAAGAAGGCGAGCAGCGCCAGGAGCCCTCCAAATATTCCCAGGATGGTCCAAAGGGTGCGGTTCATGCGAGAGAAGGTACTGGAGCGATAGAGGTAACAGACGATGGTGTACCAGACTACAAGTAACCAGAGGATCCCCAGGATGGTGGTAGCCAATATGACGATCTTGGTGACGATGGATATCTGATTGTTGTGAAGGATCATGGACAGGAAGTGTCCGTGATGACCGCCGCGTCCATCCATGCGTACTCCGTCAAATCCGCCTCCCATGTTGCCCATGCTACCCATGTTGCCGCCAGCTGTCTGCTGGTAACTGGCGACCTGTGCTATGGCTCCTGTAGTATTGGCGTCCTGGGAAGTGTTTCCGCTTTTGCTACTGTTATTACTATTGCCTGTATTGTTATCATTGTTGGCACCATTCTCAGGGGAGGCGCCGTTGCCTTCCTGTGTATCCGGTGTGCTGTTCTGGTCCGGAAGATGTTGTTTTCCGTCATTCCCGAATCGTCCGTGACCTCCGTAAGGCTGCGCGGTTCCCGGTGGTTGCCTTCCGGCGTTGTTTTCCTGTTCGATCTGTGTCGATCCACCCAGGGCATTCGCATCCACTGTGTGCAAGAGGATTGCCGATGCACCCCCTCCGATGATCAGGATACAAAGCCCTGCCGCCAGCAGGAGCCGGAATCGTTTCCCGTAGTCTACGGAGAGGATCCGTGATCTGAAATTCTTCATGTTGTCATTCTCCTTTCGTTTTTTTCAATCATAACAACTCTCCATAAACTGGATATGAAGGAAATATAAACAAAAGATAAACAATTGACGTTTTTGAAAGGCGTTGCTATAATCTCTTTTAGAGAATTCAGGAAAAAAACGAAAGAGGCTGAAACGTGGAAAAGACAATCATGAAACCGTCTGCGATGCTGAACCCCGTCCCTGTGGTGTTGGTATCCTGTGCAGATGACAGGGAAGAGAATCTCATTACTATCGCCTGGGCCGGCACCATTTGCTCAGACCCACCCATGGTGTCCATTTCTGTGCGAAAAGAGCGCCACTCCTACCATATCATCCGGGAGTCCGGCGAGTTTGTGATCAATCTGGTCACCGAGGACCTGGCAAAGGCTACGGATTTCTGCGGCGTTCGCTCCGGCAGAGATCTGGACAAGTTCGAGGTATGCGGTCTATCCAAGGTGCCGGGGGCAGTAGTTGCCGCGCCGCTGGTGGCGGAGTCACCGGTAAATCTGGAGTGCAAGGTGAAACAGATCATCGAGTGCGGCAGTCATGACGTGTTCCTGGCTGAGATCGTGAAGGTGCACGCGGACCAGGCTTTGTTCGATGAGGCAGGGAGGATCCGCCTGGACAAAGCCGGCCTGGTGGCATATTGTCATGGTGAGTATTTCGGTCTGAAGAAACAACCCCTGGGCAAGTTCGGGTACTCCGTCATGAAGCCGAAGACAAGGAAACGGATCAACCGGGAGCGCTATCAGGCCAAACATCAGAAGAAATAAGCCAAGAAACTAGTCCGGATGGCCGGACTAGTTTCTTGTTATGGGCAGAGCACCAGCTCCAGCAGGAACACCGTGACGCAGCAGGCGGCAGCTACCTTGAAGAGACTGGCACCGCGCCAGGCCACCAGAACGCCAACCAACAGGGCGGCAGCGCCTGCCAGCTGGGACTGTGTTGCCTGCATGATGGCGGGAAAGGTCATCACTGCCAATGTCACGTAAGGAACATAGTACAGAAAAGACTGAAAGAACCGGTTCTCGATTGGCCGGCGGATCAGCGTCAACGGGAGCACCCGGCACAGGTAGGTGGCCAGTGCCATGACCGCGATGTAGATATAAATATAGATCGTTTCACTCACGGGAGGCCTCCTCTCTGGTAATGGCGGTGGTGTTGGATGTGTCCGCTGTGTCCGCCGCGCCTTCCACTTCGTGCCGCGCCGGGAAGAGAACCGCGGCAATCGCAGATATGGCCACCGTAAGGATGATGGTTCGATTTCCCGCAGACAGATCCCGGATCCAGGGAAGGATGGTAGCTGCATAACTGGTGCCAAAACTGATGGCGACAAAGATTCCCACGATCTTATCGCGGCGGGATGGCGGGATGATTACCGCCAGGAACATGCCAAAGAGAGCTACGCTGAGGGCGCTGACCAGGCGTAGCGGAAGAAGATTTCCCATGGTGATCCCAAGGGCGATGCCACAGGACCACATGGGAGCTGCCGTTACCAGCGCGCCCAGTGGATAGAAGGGGTTGACGTACCCCGGGCGTGCGATGGTGATCCCAAAGATCTCATCCGTGATGGCCACTCCACAAAGCATACGCTTGTATAGCGGTGTCCCCTGGGGTAGTCGCTGGTTCAGGGCGAATCCCATCAGCAGATAGCGTGCGTTGGTGATGACCGTCATGATTGCCAGCTGCAGCAGCGTGGCGTTGGCCGCATACAGTGTGTAGCCGATGAACTGGCCCGCCGATGCATAGGTGGTGATACTGGATAGGAATCCCTGGAAAGCGTTGAAGCCACAGTCTCTGGCAGTAATACCCAGAGAAAAGGCGACAGCGAAGTATCCGATCCCGATGGGGATCCCATCATGCATTCCATGCAAAAAGATTTTTTTGTTTGTTTCCATCGATAATTATTGTGTCCTTTTCAAATTCTCCGCATTCCAATATACCACTGCTTCGGAAGTGTGTCAAAGGGGACGGTTCTTTTTGACACATTGTGTCAAAAAGAACCGTCCCCTTTGACACACTCCGTGGTATACTGTAGTGGAGGAGGAAATCATTATGGATGCAAGACTGAAAGAAATCATCGAGACTAGTGAGAATATCGTGTTCTTTGGCGGCGCGGGCGTGTCCACAGAGAGCGGGATTCCTGACTTCCGTTCAGAAAAAGGACTGTACCATGCACAGCAGGTGTACGGGTATTCCCCGGAGACCATGTTGTCCCATTCGTTCTACACACGGAACACCAAACTTTTCTTCCAGTATTATAAAGAAAATCTCATTCACCGGGAAGCACAGCCCAATGAGGCTCACAAGACCTTGGCCAGACTGGAGGATATGGGTAAACTGAAGGCAGTGGTGACGCAGAACATCGATGGACTTCATCAGAAGGCCGGCTCCAAGGCCGTCTATGAGCTTCACGGAAGCGTGCTCCGCAACTACTGTGAGAGGTGTGGCAAGGCTTACGATCTGGACTACATCATGGATGAGGCAAACTGCAAGGATGGTGTGCCTGTTTGCAACTGCGGAGGTACCATCAAACCAGACGTGGTCCTCTACGAGGAGGCGCTGGATGATGCATGCGTGAACGGTGCGGTACGGGCCATCTCCGAGGCAGATACGCTGATCATCGGGGGAACTTCCCTGGTGGTCTATCCGGCAGCAGGGCTGATCAACTATTTCCACGGCAACCACCTGGTTCTGATCAACAAGGATGCGACAGCGTACGATAACCGGGCTGATCTGGTGATCAACGACTCCATCGGAAAGGTGATGGCATGGGAGTAGACAGAAACAGCCGCCGGCTGAATGTGCTGGTGGTGAACGACGACGGTATTCATTCCGAAGGATTGCGTCAGTTGACCCAGGCTTTGAGCAAGGTGGCCAGCGTATATGTATGTGCGCCGGATACCCAGAGAAGTGGCGCCAGTCAGTCCCTGACCCTGACGGACCGCATCTACATTAACGAAGCGGTGTATCCCGGCGCAGAGGGGGCGCTGATGGTGACCGGAACTCCTACCGACTGCACCAAGGTCGGTCTGCAATTTTTTGGAGAGAGGGGGATATCGTTCGATCTGATCTACAGCGGTGTCAACCTGGGTAGCAACCTGGGTTGCGACACCTTGTACTCTGGCACAGTGGGAGCAGCCATGGAAGGTGCACTCAGCGGAGTGCGGAGCATCGCTTTGTCGCTGGACTCGCACAAAGCCACGGACTTCACTGTCGCATGCGAACTGGCGGTGGATGTAATCGATATGGCCATGGAGAAGATCGGACCGGATACCATTCTGAATATCAACGTGCCCTACATCCCCAGGGCCGAGATCAAGGGGATCCGAACCTGCGCACTGGGTGGGCGTTATTACTCGGACGGTTTTGTGGAGCAGCCAGGAGGCGGGTACGAGTTGGAAGGATACCCGGCTCCTGAAGAGGATGAAAGCCTGCGACTCGATATGGCGGCGCTGGGCGCCGGCTATGTGACCATCACCCCCATGCACTGCGACTACACTCAGTTTGATAAGATGGAGACGGTGGAAGCATTTGGTTTAAAATTAAGAACATAATTGATGCTACAATTAGGTTGATTTTTAGTCAGGCGTGTAGTAGAATGAAACTGACATAAATTTCACAATTACTGTCACTTATTTTGCCGATTGGCAATTACTAATAAGGAGGTACACATAAAATGAAAGACGTAGTAATCGTAGGTGCTGCTAGAACAGCTATCGGAACTTTCGGTGGAGCTCTGAAGGACGTACCGGCTCGCAAGCTGGGTGCAGTCGTTATCAAGGAAGCCCTGAACAGAGCAGGCGTCAAGCCTGAGCAGGTAGACGAGGTCATCATGGGTGATGTTCTCCAGGGTGGACTTGGTCAGAACGTGGCAAGACAGATGTCTCTGGATGCTGGTCTTCCGGTAGAAGTACCTGCCATGACTATTAACAAGGTCTGCGGTTCCGGTCTGAGAGCAGTTGAACTGGCAGCACAGATCATCAAGGCGGGCGACGCTGATATCATCGTTGCCGGTGGTGCTGAGAATATGTCCGCTACATCCTATGCGCTGCCCAAGGCTAGATGGGGAGCCAGAATGTTCAATACTCCGGCTGTTGATATGATGGTTAACGACGGTCTGTGGGATGTATTCAATAACTACCACATGGGAATCACCGCTGAGAACGTAGCTGAGCAGTGGGGCCTGACCAGAGAAGAACTGGACGAGTTTGCTCTGGCATCCCAGCAGAAGGCAGAAGCAGCTATCAAGGGCGGTAAGTTCAAGGATGAGATCGTTCCTGTCGAGGTCCCTCAGAGAAAGGGTGATCCCATCATCTTCGATACTGATGAGCATCCTAAGTTTGGATCCACCATGGAGAAGATGGCTAAGCTGAAGCCGGCATTCAAGAAGGACGGCGGTGTTGTCACAGCAGCGAACGCTTCCGGAATCAATGATTCTGGCGCTGCAGTGGTCGTAATGTCCGCAGAGAAGGCTGAGGAACTCGGCCTGAAGCCGCTGGTGAAGATCGTAAGCTATGCTTCTGGCGGTGTTGATCCTTCCATCATGGGCGTTGGTCCTGTACCGGCAACTCAGAAGGCTCTGGAGAAGGCTGACCTGACCATCGCTGATCTGGACCTGTATGAGGCTAATGAGGCATTCGCAGCACAGTCTCTGGCAGTTGGCAAGGAGCTGGGATTCGATCCTGAGAAGCTGAACGTCAACGGTGGAGCTATCGCTCTGGGACACCCGATCGGAGCTTCCGGCTGCAGAATTCTCGTCACCTTGATCTACGAGATGCTGAAGAGAGAAGACGCCAAGAAGGGTCTGGCTACTCTGTGCATCGGCGGCGGAATGGGAACTGCTGTCATCGTTGAGAAGTGCTAGTACTTTTCACAACTGAATAAGACTTTTGGAAGAGGCCGGCGCATTGACGCCGGCCTCTTTTGGTAGAGTAGCAGAACACGGCGAAATATGATATAATGGTCAACAGAAGCATACTAAGGAGAGGGTAGACTACAGAATGAACGGATATAAGAAGGATTACCACCTGGAGAAGCGTTTTTTTCTGCACCGTGATCTGCGGGAGATGCTCAGGTGGTGTGCGGAGGCTTACAGCGATCGTATTGCCTTCATTACCAAACTGAAGGGGAAAGCTCTGGCGAGGATTCCTGAGGAGAGCAGGAAGGATGCGGGCGCGGCAGCGTCCTGTGTCGCCGCGCCCGCCGATGGCGCTATGTATGTGACCACTACATATGCCGATCTGTTTGCGCAGATGGGCTGGCTCGGCAGTGCCCTGACTGCACGTGGTATGGCAGGGCAGAAGACCGGTGTGATCGGAGAGAACAGCTATCGCTGGGTGCTGTCCTACGTGACGGTGGCTTGCGGCGTTGGTGTTACGGTGCCTTTGGACAAGATGCTCCAGAAGGAGGAACTGATCAGTTGCATCAACAGGGCGGACCTTCGGTGCCTGTTTTACGACAAGAAGCACGAGGGACTGGTGAGGGAGATCGCTGAGTCCGGAGAGACAAACATACGGTTATATGTATTGATGGATCCATTCGCCGGCGAGGAGATGCTCCCGGCGCTCGAGGAAGGCTTTGTGACTGAGGAGGCGTTGCTGGAAGAAGGCAGAGCGCTGGTGGAGGCGGGAGCACGGGATTACCTGGACGCAGAGATCGATCCGGATGCCATGTCCTTCCTGCTGTTCACTTCGGGTACCACATCCCAGTCCAAGGCGGTCATGCTTTCCCACAGGAACCTGATGAGCTGCAACTTCGGCATGAACTGCGAGGAACTCTTCTTCCCGGAGGACATCAACATGATGATCCTACCACTTCATCACATCTATGGGTTCTCGGGATTGTTGACCTTCCTGTCCCAGGGGCTGACCAACTGCTTCTGCGATGGACTGAAGTATATCGCAAAGAATATGCAGGAGTACGGGGTGTCGGTGATCATGAGTGTGCCTCTGCTACTGGAGAACATGTACAAGAAAATCAACAAGGCCATCGAGAAGCAGGGCGCCCAGCGGAAGGTGGCGGTCGCCAGAAGGCTTTGTGCGGCAGCAGATCGAGTGCATATCAACCTGCGGAAGAGACTTTTCAGGAGCATCATCGACCAGATGGGCGGCCGAATGCGGTTCTTCATCAATGGAGCAGCGGCGCTGGATCCAGAGGTGCAGAAGGGACTCAACGAGTTCGGGATCCTGACGGTGCAGGGTTACGGTCTGACGGAGACCTCGCCTACCATTGCCAGCGAGACATATCGCTACCTGCGTCCCGGGAGCACAGGAAAACTCATGCCTAACGTGGAGGCGAGGATCGATGATCCGGATGAGCACGGGGTTGGAGAACTGGTGGTCCGGGGAGAGAATGTGATGCTGGGTTACTACAACGATCCGGAAGCCACGGCAGAGGTCATGGAGGGCGACTGGTTCCATACCGGCGACCTGGCTCGTATCGACAGCGACGGATACGTGTTCATCTGTGGCCGCAAGAAGAACGTGATCGTCATGAAGAACGGGAAGAACGTATTTCCTGAGGAGATCGAGAATGTGCTGAACATGCTCCCCTACGTATCGGAAAGTATGCTGTTCACCCGGCACAAAGCCAACGATCTGGTGCTCTGGGCGAAGGTCGTCGTCGATGGAGAGTATATGAGGGAGCACGGATGCTCCCTGGAGGAACTCTCGCAGCGGCTGGACCAGGATATGGAGGAGATCAACCGAGAGTTGCCTGCATACAAGATGGTGAAACACTGGTTCCTCTCGGAGCAGCCCACCATCAAGACCACCACACAGAAGACAAGACGCCACGACGAGATCCGCCAGATCGAGGAGGAAATGGCGTCGAAGGGACTGGCATGATTGCCCCCAAAGAGGGCTTTCGCAATAGATTCTAAGGAGGTTTTATATGTTATATTTTGGAGCTATCATCAAATTGATCTTGCTGATCATCGTGGTATTGCTGCTGGTTAGCTGCGTGCGCATCGTGCCACAGGCACACACCTACATCACGGAATTCCTTGGGAAGTACTACTCCACCTGGGAGGCGGGGCTGCACTTCAAGATTCCTGTCTTGCAGAGGGTTTCCCGGAAGATCTCGCTGAAGGAGCAGGTACTGGACTTTCCACCTCAGCCTGTGATCACCAAGGACAATGTATCTATGGATATCGATGCGGTCATCTTTGCCAAGGTGTTCGATCCAAAACTGTACACCTACGGGGTGGAGGATCCCATTCGTGGTCTGCAGAACCTGTCCGCCACCACGCTGCGTAATATCATCGGTGAGCTGGAGTTGGATCAGACACTGACCTCCCGTGACCAGATCAACGCTCAGATGAAGACTATACTGGACGATGCCACAGATCCCTGGGGGCTGACGGTCACCCGCGTGGAACTGAAGAACATTCAGCCTCCTTCGGAGATTGAGGAAGTCATGACCAAGCAGATGCGTGCTGAGCGTGAACGCCGGCAGACGGTGCTGGAGGCGCAGGCCCATAAGGAGGCTGTGGTCGCTCGTGCCACCGGTGATAAGGAAGCAAAGGTCCTGGCAGCGCAGGCGGAGCGAGAAGCCAAGATCGCGCTGGCACAGGGTGAAGCGGAGTCGATCCGCCTTGTCTACGAGGCGCAGGCGCAGGGTCTGGAAATGCTGAAGGATGCCAATATCAATGAGTCCGTGCTTCGGTTGAAGGGGCTGGATGCACTTCGCGATGTGGCCGATGGCCGTGCCACCAAGATCTACATGCCTTCTGACATCGCTTCGGCGGTGGCTGCCCTCGGTGTTGCCAGCGAGTCGCTGGGGATCGGGGATGCGACACCGGTGGACAAAGCCCCCAAGGCGCCGTCCGTCCCGGATCCGGATCCACTGCTGAAACCATCCAACTCTATGGAGAGCGCAGCGGCCTCTGCCTGTGCCCAGCGGGTCAAGAAAGAAGTGGAGACCGAAAAAGTAAACCATTAGTATGTTGCAGCTGCGGGCGCCCATGGTCTATGTTGGGCGCCCGCTTGTCATACTGTACTTTCAGGATATCAAATAGTGGGGGCTTCAAGGGAATCAATACAGTTGAATAATGATCGTTAAAATGAGCAAAAATAGTGTAGAACGACTCGTTGCAGACGAGTTGATACGTTTGGTCAGGGCAGTGGGGCTGGAACTATATAGGGATGAAGAGGGATTGGCGCTGGAAGGCGACGGAATGGTCGTTCGGGCGGATTTTGGCGAGATGCTGCCACGCCTTCGTCCACAAAATCTGCAGCGAGAGTTGCTGGTGCGGGCATGCAGAATCAAGCCCGCACAGTTGGAGGCTGCTGAACGGAGGAACAGGGCTCACAATGGAACTTCCCCCTCTGCCTATGGCCCGCGCCCCATTCGGGTGCTGGATGCCACTGCCGGGCTGGGGGAGGATTCTCTGCTGTTGGCGGCAGCAGGGTTTCAGGTGACTATGTACGAGAGTGATCCTGTGATTGCGGCACTGCTGGGGGATGGTGTACGCCGTGCTGCCGGACATCCGGCGCTTGCAGAGATCGTTTCCAGGATGGACGTGGTAGAAGGGGACAGTGTCGCGGCTATGCGGGCGATCGGTGACGAGCCCATGACTGCATCTGCACCACCAGATGTGATCTACCTGGATCCCATGTTCCCGGAACGGCAAAAGAGTGGAAAGATCAAAAAAAAGTTTCAGTTGCTACAGAGGCTGGAGAGTCCCTGCGCTGATGAAGAGGATTTGTTGGCGGCGGCCATTGCCGCGAAGCCGATCCGCATCGTGATCAAGCGACCCCTGAAAGGGCCTGCTCTGGCAGGTAGAAAACCCAGCTTTGTCCTGAAGGGGAAATCAATCCGGTACGACTGTATCGTACTTTAACGGAAGAAGTATCCTCGTTCTTTCGTAATGGAGCGGTTGCCTGAAACCCCGACAACGGTTGCCTAAATTTAAAAAAACGGCGTTTCTGTCTCCTATGTACGTAGCAAAAGGCCTTGGGATACTGTTTTCCTTTGAAAAACGTTTTTTGGTATCCAGGTAACCATTATGAAGCAAAATGGGAACAAGAACCGAGTAATATTGATTTTTGGAAACGGTTGGCGTGTTTACACGCATCCAGTGAACCTAGTAGACAAACGGTACAAATTGTGTTAAAATTGTATTCGGTTTTATCACGTTATATTTATTTTGAAAAGTTAACGGAGGTTTTGTTATGCAGGCAATCGATAGTGTGATCCTAAAGATCGGCGATTTCCTTTACCAGCCATGGTTCGTTCCACTGCTGCTGTTAGCAGGCGGGCTTTATTTTACCGGCAGAAGCGGTCTTATGCAGGTGAAGTTTTTCCGGGAAAGCATCCGGGTGGTCATGGAAAAACCGAAGAATGAGAACGGTATCAGTTCCTTTGGAGCTCTGATGGTTTCCACGGCATCCCGTGTCGGAACCGGAAACATCATTGGTGTAGCCACAGCCATTGTGAGTGGTGGTCCCGGGGCGATCTTCTGGATGTGGGTGACCGCTTTCATCGGTGGTGCTACAGCGTTCGTGGAGTCCACATTGGCGCAGGTCTACAAGAGAAAGAACCCGGACGGATCCAGCTACGGTGGACCGGCCTACTACATGAGAGATGCGCTGGGCCAGAGATGGCTGGGTGTGCTGTTTTCCATCTTCATCATCCTGACGTATGCGGTTGGATACAATATGCTGGCGGCGTATAACCTACAGTCTACGTTCGCGGTGTTCAGTTTCTACAAGGAAGGTACCACACCAGCGATCATCGGCATCATTCTGGCGGTGCTGTTCGGTATCATCGTTATCGGTGGTGCCAGGAGACTGGTGCATGTTACCGGCGTCATGGTGCCTGTTATGGGTGTAATGTACGTGCTGATAGCTGTGCTGGTACTGATTCTGAACATCACAAATATTCCGCACATGTTCGTGCTTATCTTCAAGAGTGCCTTTGATTTCAAGGCGATCTTCGGTGGATTCGCCGGTTCCTGTATCATGTACGGTATCAAGAGAGGCCTGTACTCCAATGAGGCTGGTATGGGTTCCGCTCCGAATGCGGCGGCTACTGCGGATGTATCTCATCCGGTCAAGCAGGGTCTGGTGCAGATGCTGTCCGTGTTCATCGATACATTGCTGATCTGTTCTGCTACCGCCCTGATGTGCCTGTGCACCAACGTAGTGCCTAAGGATTTCCTGAACGCGGATGGTACGGCAGATGCGGCAGGCTATGTACAGAGTTCCATCGGCTCCACCTTGGGAGGGTTCGGTCCGGTATTCCTGGCAGTGGCTATGTCTATGTTCGCCTTTACCACGCTGATCGGTAACTACTCCTACTGCGAGGGCTGTCTGCGGTTCATCCTGAATAGAGAAGCAAGCCCGACTGGACTTCTGGTGTTCCGACTGGCTGCCACCGCTCTGGTGTTCGTAGGGGCTGTCGCAAGTGCCGGTCTTGTATGGCATACTGCGGATTTGATGCAGGCTCTGATGGTAGTCACTAACGTACCGTCTATCCTGATCCTTGGAGGTATCGCCATCAAGTGTTTGAGAGATTATCAGAAGCAGAAGGAGGAAGGAAAGAATCCGGAGTTCCATGCAACCGATATCGGGCTGAAAGAAAAAACCGATTTCTGGAGATAACGACAGCAATAGACCCCGTATCCTCACATCGAGAATACGGGGTCTTTGATTCCGATTTCTGTTGTCGATCAGTACGCCGTGATCCTGTGATCTACGGCGTATTTTACATAGTCGAACAGCTTGCGAGTGTTGGACCAACGGGCGGATTCTGAGCCAGCGCCAAGAACTACAGTGATGTAGGTCTTTCCCTTGTAGTGAAAGGCCCCGGCGAAACAATAGCCTGCCCGTTTTTCCGTGCCCGTTTTCATGCCGATGCACCCTTTCTGCCCCAGGAGCTCGTTGGTAGTAGTGAGGGCGTAGCGGCCCTTCCGGGTCTTGATTGTTTTGCTTTTCTTTTTCATGGCCTTGCGTACAGGTGCCATGCGGCCATTCGTCATGATAAACCTGGCCAGGAGCGCTTGATCATAGGCCGTGGAATAGTTGCCGCTCCTTTGCTTTTTTCCTACATCCAGACCATGTGCGTTCTTGTATTCTGTCCGGTACATTCCAAGCGCGCGGGCGCGTCGGTTCATCTTTCGGACGAACGCCTTCCGGGAACCGGAGACAGCCTTGCCTGCGCCATCTGCTACCTCGTTGGCGCTGACCAGCATCATGGCATAGAGCGCTTTTTTTGCGCTCATGGAGTCCTTGGGCTTGAACCCGTATTGCCATGGACGGACCTCCTTGATGGAGGATTTCCTGATCTTGACCTTGGAGGAGAGCTTCTTGTTTTCGACCAGAAGGACAGCCGTCATCAGCTTGGTCAGAGAGGCGACCTTGCGCTTCTTGTCCATCTTGAAATCGTAAAGGATCTCACCGGAAGCGGCTGGCATAGCCACCGCGGTCTTGCAACTCAGAAACTTGTTGTGCAACGTGGTGGTGGTCTCTGCAGCTTCTGCCGGTGTCAGATTGCCTGAGTTGGAAGCGTCCGCGGCGGGGACCAGGATCTTCCACCTGGATTCCGCGTGAGCCTTCCAGTTGTCCGGGTACTTGATCGTCACCTTGGATTGCTGGTCGTTCGATGTGAGGAAGGTCTTCTTCAGGAGCCACTGCCTGTTGTCCTCGTCGTAGAGATAAAGCTCCACTGGTCGCCCATAGGCGGGAGAGATGGTGACGGTGTCCGAGGCAGTGTGTTTGTAGTTCTCGGTGATGCTCCCATTGACTCCCGTGATAGAAGACTTTGTGTCGGCATCCGCGTGAGCTGCGGTGGCACAAAGCAAAACGACCAGAGTCAGAAGCAGAAGGACCCGACGTGTACGATTACGTATGATCATGGTGCAATATCCTTTCATGTGGTTGAACGGTGTCGCCTCCGGCCAGGTAAAGCGAACGTTACAGGACTGCGTGTCCAACTGTCTGGCCCATACGCACGGGCGTCTCCCTGCCAGCAGCGGAGGCTTCCATCAGGGGGGGCTCAATGACAGCTCGGCCTGCTTGCAGAAGGACTATGATGGTGGATCCTCCATAGAGGAAACAGCCTTTTTCCTGGCCGCGCTGGAATCGGGTGATGGGGTGGTTGACGATCTTTCCCACCAGCAGGGCGCCGACTTCCATCTGGATGGCACGTCCAAACCTCTCTGTGTTCAGAACTGCGTATTCCCGGGTGTTTTCGGTGAATACGGGAACGTTTCGCAGGGCGATGGGACGCACCGTGTGAAGACGCCCCGGGATCCTGCGAGTGGAGACACAGGTGCCGCCATCGAAGAAGGCATACCGATGGTAGTTGTCCACACACAGTCTGTATACCAGGCACATTCCGCCGGAAAACTCCGCCGCCAGGGCAGGATCATCCAACAGAGTGGAGAGATCATAGTGGGATTGCTTGACAGGCAGGATCGTCTCTCCTTCGATGGGGATACAAGTCAGTAGCCCATCGCAGGGGGCTGCCAGTGTCGATGGGTCTGCAGCAAAGGGGCGCCGATCTGCCTCGCGAAGGTGGCGGGAGAAAAACGCATTAAAAGAAGGAAAGGGGCCTGGCTCGTAGTCTGCCATATCGATGTGATTTCGCCGGATGAATCCGGGAACCAACCGTCTGGACAGTGGGCCGTCCAGAAAACGACCGCAGGCGGCAGACAGTCCGGGGGTAGTCAGGACGCGCAGAAGGAGGCGTCCAGGAACGGTTTCGTACAGAAACTTCAGACCAGTATCAGCCATGACAGAGATCCTTTCTGCGGCACAGCCGCGGGGATGTGGAAAGCGGGCGCCTGCAAGCGCCCGCGATTGATTCTAAGGTGTGAACGGCGCCCATCCTACAGGACGTTGATGGCGTCGTGGAAGTAGCCCAAGACGAAAGCCTCGATGGCGCCGATGGCAACCAGGACCAGAACCATTCGGAAAGAAGGCTTGGGGATCTTTATGGGAACGATGAAGCACACGCCGACGATGAACATGACCAGGAAATACACAGGGGTCAGATCGATGACGATGATGTACTGGAGCAGCATGACAAAAGGGAAGATCAGGGCGGCACCGGTGACAGGCAGCCCTTCGTAATACTTGCGCACTCCACCTTCCTTTCGGCTGCGTTCCTCCTCCGTTACGTTGAAATAAGCCAGGCGGATCAGTGCTGCCATGGCGTAGAAGATGATCACTGCCAGGATAAGAACCGTCATCCAGGATTCCTTGCCCCAGTCTGTGATCAGATGGGGGATCCCGTCCAGCTTGGGGTAATTCCAGAGCATGGAGTCGCCGATACAGGCGGGAAGGACCCCGAAGGCGACGATATCCGCCAGAGAATCGATCTGGATGCCATAGTTCTTCTCCAGATCGGAACGGTTTTTCTTGGTGCGTGCCACCTTGCCGTCAAAGGCATCGCAACAGCCACAGATCATCAGGAAGAAGACCCCGAGGAACGGATGCCCGTTGCCGTGCAGAGATGTAAAGATCCCTGTGATGGCAGAGATCAGTGACAGATATGTCAATACTACTGTATAATTGTAAACACCTATCATATATGACTCCTTCAGGTATGGTTCAGGTCTCAGAAGCTCGCCGGCGCAGATAGCCTCCGGCGATGATCAGCAGACAGATGACTACGCAAAAGTAGAAGCTGATACCGCGACTGAGAAGCTCCAGATGTGCCGCCATGTTGCGAGGCATGAGCATGGAGAAGCCGGACAACATCAGATAGTCCACGACCCCCATGGCACCAGGGATAGGAATGCAATTTGACCCAATGACCGCAAAACTCTGCAAGGCGAAGATCTGGAAAAACATTGCGGGGTTTCCGCCGATACATACGAATATACAGGAGGAAACCGCGATCTGGCATGCCCGTTGCGCCAGATTATAGAAGAAGGCGTTCCGGAGCAGGGCTTTGTCTCCCAGGAAGAGGGCGGCGCATTCGCCGTAGTTCTTCACGAGCCGATCCAGCCGTTGGATGAGCCGGTCTGGCTTTCGGAGGAGATGCAGCTTATGAAACAGGAGGATCAGAGCCCCACCGATGGCCTTGATCCAGTCGCCTTTGCGCAGAAGAAGAAGGAATCCTGCCATGAGTCCGGTCAGGGCCACGTAGCCGATGAGGATCAGGACCTTGCAGGGCAGGTTGAACTGCAGGAACAGTCCCGGGCACAAAACCATGCAGACTATTCCGATCAGTACGATGGCAGCGTTATACATGGCCAGGTTCAGGACCAGCGCTGCACTGCTCAGGTAGAAGGGCAGCCCGTCTTTCTTCATGAAGTACAGGGAAGCGGGTTGTCCGCCTGTGGCCGAGGGCGTGATCGCAGAAAAGTAGACGTCCGCAGCGGCGTAGAGAAAGCCATGCAGCTGGGTCATGCCAGCGCCTGCTTCTATTCGGTTGACGATACAGCGCAGAGCTGCGCCTTCGAAGAACACATATCCGAACATCCCAAGAATGGCTAGCACAAGAAAACACGGGTCGCCGCCACGGATCATGGCCCACAGGGAGGCGAGGGAGATCTCGCCGGATTCCTGGATGACTGTATAGATCGTGCAGACAGCGATGACCGCGGAAACGATAGCCCAGAGGATTTTTCTGTTAAGTTTCAGTCCTTCGGTTTCCTTTTTCATCCAGATAATAATACCATAGAAATTACTCTTTCGCAATACGCCGTTTGTGGTACAATAATGAGAGGAGGTAAATATGGAGAAATCTGTTTTTAAGTCGAATATATATAAAGTGCTTGCATTGAGCAATGAGCAGGAGGGCAGGTTCAATCGTCAGCTGGGGCTGGAACTGTTGGACTGTTGCGGAGAGGATGTACCGTGGATCGAGTTTCGCTACAAGGGAACAGAAGCACACCGCAATCCGTATGGGGGTATCCATGGAGGAATCATCAGTGCCCTGGCGGATACCTGCAGCGGCATGGGAGCGGTGGCTCTGACCGGCTGCTATGTGACCACCACAGACCTGCATATGAGCTTCATTCGGGCTATGGCAGGGACTCATTTCCGCATCCATGTGGACTACACCCATATCGGGCGTACACTGATCCGCTGTATGGGGAAGATCTACGACGAGGACACGGGGAAGCTCATGGCAACCTCCATGGCATCGTTCATGGCGTTTGATAACAAGCCACCGGGGTTGAGAGACTGATGGTGGAGAGAAAGAAGAAGAGGGTCTACGTTGCCATCGACCTGAAATCTTTTTATGCCTCGGTGGAGTGCAGGGAGAGAGGGCTGGATCCGTTGAAGACCAATCTGGTGGTGGCGGATGCCAGCAGGACAGAGAAGACCATCTGCCTGGCGGTGTCTCCGTCGCTGAAGGCATGGAATATCTCCGGAAGGGCCCGGCTTTTCGAGGTGGTCCAGCGTGTGAAGGAGATCAACGCCGTCCGGCAGGCTGAGAATGGAGGGAAGCCCTTCAGCGGGGAGTCTTATGATGACGATGAGCTGCGAGCGGACCCTTCCAGGAAACTCAGCTACATCGCTGCGCCGCCCAGGATGGCTTTGTACATGGAGTTCAGCAACAAGATCTACGATATCTATCTGCGGTTCGTGGCGCCGGAGGACATCCATGTGTATTCCATCGATGAGGTGTTCATGGACGTAACGGATTACCTGAAGACCTATGGATGTACTGCACGGGAGCTGGCCCGGAGGATGGTAGGCGAGGTTCTGGCAGAAACCGGGATCACGGCTACGGTAGGGATCGGATCTAACCTGTATCTGGCCAAGATCGCCATGGATATCTATGCCAAGCATCAGCCGGCAGACGAGGATGGCCTGCGCATGGCGGAATTGGATGAGATCAGCTACCGGCAGCAGCTCTGGAGCCATCGGCCTATCACGGATTTCTGGCGTATCGGCCGGGGGTATGCCAGACGACTGGCCGCGGTGGGCATTTACACCATGGGGGACGTGGCTCGCTGCTCGGTGGGTCGGCCGGAAGAGTTCTACAACGAGGATCTTCTGTACCGGCTGTTCGGTGTGAATGCGGAGCTGCTCATCGATCACGCATGGGGATACGAGCCCTGTACCATCGCTGATGTGAAAGCCTATCGGCCAGCCTCAAACAGTCTTGGTTCCGGGCAGGTCCTCGCCCATCCCTACGAGGTCCATAGCGCCAGGATCGTTCTCAGGGAGATGATCGATCTGCTGGTGCTGGATCTGGTGAGAAAGGGGCTCGTCACAGATCAGATCGTGCTGACAGTGATGTACGACATCGAGAACCTGAAGGATCCAGCGATCACTGCCAGCTACCATGGACCTGTGACCACAGACTATTATGGCCGTAAAACGCCGAAACACGCCCATGGAACGACGAACTTCCCACGCCTGACATCTTCTACCAAAGAAATCGTTGAGGGCGCTGTGGCGCTGTTTGACCGCATCGTGAACCCGGCACTTCTGGTGCGCCGTATCTACATCACGGCAAACCACGTGCAGCCGGAGCCACCTGCTGCAACAGAACCGGATCTGACTGGTGAACAGCTGGATTTCTTTACGGATTACGCAGCCAGGGAGAGGGCAGAGAAGGAGGCGGCAGAAGGCAGGAAACAGGAGCGCCACGTTCAGAAGGCGATTCTGGATATCCAACAGAAATTCGGCAAGAACGCCATCCTGAAGGGGACCAACCTGGAGGATGGCGCCACTACCATAGAACGGAACAAGACCATCGGAGGGCACAAGGCATGACAGAGTATGATGACCTGATCTACAGAGACAGACCTGTTTCCCGAAAGCACAAGCCGATGTCCATTGAAAATCGAGCGGCGCAGTTCGCTCCCTTTGCGGCGCTTACAGGGTACGAGGAGAGCATTCAAAAGACGGCAAAGCAAAAGGCTGATCAGTATGACGAGAAGGGGCGCCGGCTTTCGCAGATCGAAGAAGATCCGTTTGAAGACGATATAGACTGAAGAGAAGGAGAGAACATGGCACAGCAATACGATCACTATTGGTATACTGATATCAGGGAGATGGTCACTCTGAAGGACATGCTGGCAGGAAGCGTAGAGCTCTACGCGGATCGTCCTGCCTTCTGGGTGAAGGAAAAGCGCGGGGCAGCATATCGGCCCATCAGCTACGCACTGCTGCAGCATGACGTGAACGCGCTGGGCACAAAGCTATCGGCAATGGGCCTTGCCGGCAAGCCGGTCGCGGTCATGGGACAGAACTGCTACGAGTGGATCGCCACCTATCTGGCGGTGATAAACGGCATAGGGGTGGTCGTGCCAATTGACAAGGAACTGACCGGACCAGAGGTGGGAAACCTTATGGAAACGGCGGAATGTGATACCATCTTTTGTACCAAGGAAGAGTTTCGCAAGCTGCGGGGTCTGCCGGCGGTGAAGCAAGCGGTGGTCATGGAGTTTTACGGCGACCGGGCGGAGGTTGATCAGAAGCCGGTCTCGGGAGTCGATGACATCGGAAAATACCGGGATATGCTTCGGGAAGAAGGTGAACCACCGGTGCAGGTATGGGCCTGGCGGGAGCTTTTGGCAGAAGGAGAGGTGCTGCTGGCGGAGGGCCGTAGGGATTACGTGGATACTGTGATCGATCCGGACGCGCTGGCGGCGATCCTGTTTACCTCTGGAACCACAGGAAATCCAAAGGGAGTCATGCTTTGTCACCGGAACATTACGATGAATATCATGGATGTGTGCCGGATCGCTTATATCACTCCGGAGGATAAGACTTTGTCGCTGCTGCCTATCCATCACACCTATGAGTGTACGCTGGGGATGCTGCTGGTGCTCTATCGAGGGGCCAGTACAGCGTTCTGCGAAGGCTTCAAGTACATCTCCAAGAATATGCAGGAGGTGCATAACACGGTGATCATCGTGGTGCCCAGGGTGCTGGAGATGATCTACGGGCGTATCCAGAAGAGCGTGGCCAAGGGTGGCAAGGAGAAGATGTTTGGACGGATCATGAGGCTGAACCGCAGGTTGCGGCGCATGGGGATCAATGTGAGCCGCCGGATTTTCCATCAGATCATCGATGAGCTGGGAGGAAACCTTCGGATCGTTATTACCGGGGCGGCAGCGCTGTCACCTGAGATCAACCGGGCTTTTGAGGATTTCGGCATCATCGTCCTGCAGGGCTACGGCATGACGGAGTGCACTCCGTTGATCTCGGGCACGCCTATGAGCGCCCCAAAAGAACGCTATCAGAAAGCGGGATCTGTGGGTGTGCCGGTGCATACAGGTGAACTTCGGATCATCAACAAGGATGAGGATGGCATCGGCGAGGTGTTGTTCCGCGGACCGAACGTAACGATGGGCTATTATAAAATGCCGGAGGAGACAGCGGAGGTCATCGACCAGGATGGTTGGCTGCATACCGGCGATCTGGGCTACATGAAAGACGGATGGCTCTTCCTGACGGGGCGCTGCAAGAACGTGATCGTCACCAAGACAGGCGAGAACGTGTATCCGGAAGAGGTCGAGGAAGTGATCGGTGCCAGTCCCTTTGTGGAAGACTGTATGGTCTTTCCTTATAACGACAACGGAGAGGAACTGGTGGGCATCCAGATTCTTCCCCAGAAGGAAGAACTCCGGGAGAAGTTCGAAAGAGAACTATCGGAAGAAGAACTTGGCGATTTTATGACGGAGCTGATCAAGGAGAAAAACCAGGAGTTGGCTGTCTACAAGCGGATTCGTAAGGTGTTCGTAAGGAAAGAAGACTTTGTCCGGACCACCACGAGGAAGATCAAACGACAGGACAATATGTATGTTGACGAGCGTGTCAGAGGGTGTGTCAGAGGGGACGGTTCTTTTTGACACACTTTCGTGAGGAGAAAATGCACAAGAGGGGGATGCGCCCCCTCTTGTGCATTTTTTACGTATTATAGAAGTGTGTCAAAAAGAACCGTCCCCTTTGACACACCCTTTCTGCAGTGCCCGGATTTTCAGGGGCAGGGAGAAGAGGTTGATGAATCCTTCCGCATCGCTCTGATCATAGACATCATCTGCACTGAAAGTGGCGAACTCTTCGTTGTAGAGCGAGTAGGGGGACTGACTGGCCACAGGCCATGCAGTGCCCTTGTAGAGTTTCATTTTCACCTTGCCGGTCACCTTCTCCTGGGTAACATCCACGAAAGCGGAGATAGCCTCACGGAGAGGCGTATACCAGAGTCCGTCATAGCAGAGCTGGGCGAACTTCTGGGCCACGATGGACTTGTATTGCATGGTGTCTCGGTCCAGAATCAGTTTCTCTAGATCTCTATGGGCAGCAAACAAGATGGTGCCGCCCGGCGTCTCATAGACCCCTCTGGATTTCATCCCTACCAGCCGGTTCTCGATAATGTCGATGGTCCCGACACCGTTCTGGCTGCCCAGCTCGTTGAGCCTGGTGAGGAGGGCGATGGGATCCATCGCCTGATCATCAATGGCGACAGGCACACCTTTCTCGAAGGTGATATCCACGAACGTCGGCACATCCGGCGCTTCCTCCGGTGTGCAGGACAGAACATGGATGGTATCCTTGTGGAGATTCCAGGGGTCCTCAAGCTCCCCGCCTTCATGGCTGATATGCCAGATGTTTTCATCCCTGGAGTAGATCTTCTCGGTGGTCTGTTCGATGGGAATGCCATTTGCGGAGGCGTACTCGATCAGATCCTCTCTGGACTGGAAGTCCCAGAACCGCCAGGGGGCGATGATCTTCAGAGAAGGATCGATGGCATGTGCGGACGTCTCAAACCGAACCTGGTCATTTCCCTTGCCGGTGCAACCGTGACACAGGGCAGAGGCACCCTCCGCATGCGCCAGCTCCACCAGTTTCTGAGCCATCAGAGGTCTTGCCATGGAGGTGCCCAATAGGTAGTCTCCCTCGTAGATGGCGCCTGCTTTCAGAGTCGGGTAGATATAATCTGTGATGAATTCTTCTCTGATATCGATCGTAACGGCCTTCGATGCGCCGGTAGCGATCGCTTTCTTCTCTACGGCATCGAAGTCTTCTCTCTGTCCGGCATCGCAGCAGGCTGCGATAACTTCATAGTCATACTCGTTGATCAGCCATTTCAGGATGACGGAGGTATCGAGTCCACCGGAATAAGCAAGGATCACCTTTTCTTTTGACATGGTCAGACTTCCTTTCTGAATAAAAAAATCTAAAAATTAATAAATATTAAAGTGCATAACTACTATATCACATAAATAAGCAAGAGGCAAGGGGATTTTGTGATAAAATCCAAATATTCTCAAAAATAATGGTATAATTTGATACAAAACACACATTTTTTATACATTGTATGAATAAAAGTACAATGAGCGGAGCGTTGGCGTTGACGCATCCTGCAAGGCCGTTATATAATAAGACCATGAGTAAACAAAGGATCGAGCTGCTGGCACCAGCCGGCGGCGTAACGCAATTGATCGCTGCCGTGGAAAACGGTGCGGATGCGGTGTACCTGGGGGGACGACTGTTCAATGCCAGGATGAACGCCGGGAATTTTGACGACGAGACTATGCAGCAAGCCATTGACTACGCCCATCAGCATGGGGTCGCGGTCCATGTGACACTGAATACGCTTCTCCGGGAGGAAGAGCTCCCGGAGGCGCTTAAGTACGCGGCTTTTCTGTACGCAGCAGGGGTGGATGCGCTGATCATTCAGGATCTGGGGCTGGCGAAACTCATTCATCAGTTCATGCCAGATCTGCCGCTTCATTTTTCTACGCAAGGGACGACTTACGATCTGCGTGGAGTCGAGGCGGCTGTCCGGTTAGGGTTTTCTCGGGTCGTGCTGGCGAGGGAGCTGTCCCTGACTGAGATTCGACAGATTTGTAAGGGAACAGACGTAGAGATCGAAGTCTTTTGTCACGGCGCGCTTTGTGTATGCTATTCTGGCCAGTGTCAACTTAGCCGTTTTTTCGGTGGCCGGAGCGGTAACCGCGGTGCCTGCGCTCAGCCCTGTCGCCTTCCTTATGAGACGGTAGGAGGCCAGGGGAATGTGCGCTATCCGCTGAGTCCCAAGGATCAGTGTCTGATCGACCACCTGGGGGAGTTGATCGAAGCCGGTGTCCGCTCGTTGAAGATCGAAGGGCGCATGAAATCTCCTGAGTATGTTGGCACAGTAGTGGCAATCTACCGAAAGTATATTGACAACTACTATAGAAGCGGTCACTGTCGCGTTTCTGAAGAGGATAGAGAAGCGTTGGCCCAGATATTCAACCGGGGCGGCTTCACGGATGGGTATCTGCGAGGGAATGATGGGATGGAACTCATGGCCGGAGATATCCCGAAGCACCAGGGGATCTTCGTCGGCACGGTGAAGGCCCGCATTAAGGGAACGGCATTGGTCGACATGGCTTTGTCCAAGCCCCTTGCGAAGGGGGACAGTATCGAGATCCGCGGGCGATCGGTGGAAGGCTGCTTTGTGACCTGGCTGGAGAAACGCGGGCCGCTCTGGCGGATCGGAGACATCGATGGGGAGGTACATCCGGGGGACAAGGTCTATCGCCTCTTCTCCAAGTCACAGCTCGTGTCGGTGCGACGAACTTTTCAAGGGTTTTCGCTGAGTGGCGATAGCACAAAGCCTACCGCCTGCCGTACCAGGGTGTCTGCCCGTGTGATCGGGAAGGGAGAGAATCTGGAACTGGTACTGAAGCATGAGAGCGGGCGCACGGTTCAGGTACCTGCTGCTCTTCACGGTGATATGGAACTGGACGAGGAACGGCTGGCTGCTGCCCTTCGAAAAACCGGCGCAACGGCGTTTACGGTGACCAAAGTTGATATACGAGGGCGTTTTCTGGGAGGTCTGCGCGTGGCGGAGATGAATGCTCTGCGCAGGCAGGGAATGGCTGTGCTGGAGGATGCGCTGCGAGTGAGACGGCTGAAACCAACCTGTTGGTACCAGCCTATGGAAACCAGAAGAGAAGGGCAGATTACGGAGCGATATCTCTGGGAGTTGCCAGACGTTGAGAGGACAACGGATCCCGAGGATTTGTACAGAAAGCAAGACCAAAAGGAAGTTCTGGTGGTGCCGGTGAAGTATTTCGTGGAGAAGGATGTCCAGCTTTGTGAGGGGAAAACAGTAATCCCGTGGATATCCAATGTGACCAGAGGAGAAGAATCGAACTGGTTGGAAGAACACTTTGATCAGGTGGTGGAAGCATGCCGGGAGACAGGCGTCTATGTGGGGAATCTCTCGTGGATCGCACCCTTTCGCGAAGCTGGGGTGCCGGTTTACGGCGACTTCGGATTGAACGTGTACAATAGTCAGGCAGAAGCGGCGCTGGCCTCCCTGGGGGTGGAGCATTGTGTGGACAGTCTGGAAGCTGTAGATTTCCGAGAAGCGGGGAAAGTCCCACTTATGACACTGCAGCATACGCCGGATGGCGAACGGCTTCTGGCGAAAAGACACGAGGCACTTCGTATCCTTCGGAGGCCGGATTCAGACCAGACGTTGCTGGTACCCGAAGAGGGCGAGTGTGCTGTCGTGCGCGGAAACCTGTACCGAAGCGGTGTGCGAAGGGTATATGGAATATGAATTGATCAGAGTTGGTAAGCGTAAGCAAGATATGCAAAAGGCGGCCGATTGTGGCCGCCTCTTTTAGCATGGATTTTATTCTTGGTGAAGAGTATTTGGGTAGGTTGGATTATGCATCCAGTTCTCCCAGAGCCTCTTCCTTCTCTCTCTCTCTTTCTCTCAGGATGTGCTCGTATTCTTCGTCGGTCATCTTCATCATGGTGATACCGGTGAATCCGTAGAAGATGGATACCAGAGGATTGATGAGGTTCAGGAAAGCGAAGTAACCATATCCGCCCTTGCCCCATGTCGGGACGCCCAGGAACTTCTGCATGGTAGCACCGCAGGTGTTCCATGGTACGAGGGAGGATGTGATCGTTCCGGAGTCCTCCAGACATCTGGACAGGTTACGCGGAGCAAGCTTCATATCCTCGTAAGTGGTCTTGTACATTCTTCCCGGAAGTACGATAGCCAGGTACTGGTCTCCTGCGATGACGTTCATCAGGATGCAGGAGAATACGGTTGCGGTAACCAGTCCGCCGCGGCCCTTGGCCACCTTCAGGAAGGACTGTGCGATCGCGCCCAGCATTCCGGAAGCGTCCATGATACCGCCGAAGCACATAGCGCAGAGGATCAGGTTGATGGTCCACATCATGCCGTCCATACCGCCTCTGCCGTCCAGCAGCTGCTCTACGTTGTACTCACCGGCAATCTCAGGAGGTACGGTAGTAGCTGCCTGCAGGGCTGCAAACTCGTCGTTGGACAGATCCATCAAACCGCCCGCATCCGGATTGATGGATGCGATGGCATCTGCGTTGGTGGTCTCCCAGTTGGTGAAGGTGTCAGTGTAGGACGGAACCTCATATCCATAGTGCATGATTCCCGGCCACTCTGCCAGAGTTACTCCGTTGAAGATGGATCCGATGATCAATCCGGCGATGATGCCTGCTGTCAAGCCCGGGATCGCAGGGATCTTCAGGGCGACGATCAGGATAACCAGGATCGGTGGGATCAGCATGAACAGATTGATGTTGAAGTTGATCTGGCAAGCTGCTCTCATCGGCTCAACGATATCCATGGTGCCGGATCCGCTTATGTTCTTGAATCCCAGGATCAGGTACAGGATCAGCGCGATGAGCAGAGATGGAGTAACAGTGTAGATCATGTGGCTGATATGGTCGAACAGGGTGGCTCCTGCCATAGCAGGAGCTAGGTTGGTGGTATCCGACAGCGGGGACATCTTGTCACCGAAGTAAGCGCCGGATACGACTGCGCCTGCTGCCATACCGGTCGGGATGCCCAGACCGGTAGCAACACCGATCAGCGCAACGCCGATGGTGCCTGCGGTGGTCCAGGAAGAACCGGTAGCCAGTGCTACGATGCAGCACAGCAGGCAGGCAGCAAACAGGAAGATGGACGGCTTCAGGATGAGCAGTCCGTAGTAGATCATAGCCGGGACCACACCGGCAGCGACCCAGGCGCCGATCATCAGACCGACTTCTGCCAGGATCAGCATAGCCTGCATGGAACGGTTGATGGAGGCCAGCATGCCGGCCTCGAGGAATGACCATTTGTAGCCGTTAGCCGCGGCTACAATTGCAGCGAATGTCGCTGACGTTAAAAGTGCGATGTGTACTTCGCCATAGTCACAGGCGAACGCATCCCCCAAAAGCATTCCGAGGATGCCCAGGCAATACATAAGTACGATGATGGTTACGAGAAACACCACGTATGCTTGCCATAGAGGTATCTTTTTACCCATAATAAGTCCTCCTAAAATAAGACAAGTTTTGTAATAAAATAAAACCAATGCTAATTGCATCTATTATTATAGATTATTATTGGGTTTTTGTCAAGATTGTGGGAATTATGTGAAAAAGGGTCGGTATTGTTGGAATTTCAATATTTGCGGAGGATACTTTTGCGCTTTAATGTGATACCAAAGTATACCCTTAGGGGGAGGGTAAAGAGGAACAGGTATCGGTTGGTTGTGCAATGTATATAATATATAATAATGTAGGAACAGGTTGGTTTTCGAGGGAAGAAAGTGTTGAGGGATGTATACCCTGACCAGAAGAAGAGTTCGATTCCATCAAACGGGATGGTTCCGGGAAGTCAGCATATGAGGTAGGAGATTCGGAAGGGTGCGCAGCCATACAGAGGCGGGGGAGGGAGAACCGAAAAAAAACTTTCAGAAAACCAAAAAAAGTTGTTGACATGAGTGTCGGAGAGTGGTATAGTATTTACTGTTCGCGGTAAGCGGGCGCGGGCGAAAGTCCGCTGAACATTGAAAACTCCATAGACAGAAATCTAGTAGTCAAACAAGACAATTACAGGTTACATGTTAACCAACCTGGATCATTGAGACATGAATGATCCCCAAGATTTCCAAAACAGTAATACGGTAACAAGAGACGCAAGCGTCTGACCGGATACAAACGGAAAGAGATGATAACGCGAGAGCGTTAACATACCATTTTCATTAAGAGTTTGATCCTGGCTCAGGATGAACGCTGGCGGCGTGCTTAACACATGCAAGTCGAGCGAGAATCGCTCTGATGACGCTTCGGTAGATTCAGGGCGAGGAAAGCGGCGGACGGGTGAGTAACGCGTGGGAAACCTGCCCTTCACAGAGGGACAGCCGAGGGAAACTTCGATTAATACCTCATAACGCATCGAGGTCGCATGGCTACGATGCCAAAGATTTATCGGTGAAGGATGGTCCCGCGTCTGATTAGCTAGTTGGTGAGGCAGCGGCTCACCAAGGCAACGATCAGTAGCCGGCCTGAGAGGGTGAACGGCCACATTGGAACTGAGACACGGTCCAGACTCCTACGGGAGGCAGCAGTGGGGAATATTGCACAATGGGCGCAAGCCTGATGCAGCAACGCCGCGTGAAGGAAGAAGGCCTTCGGGTCGTAAACTTCTGTCCAAAGGGAAGAACTCTGACGGTACCTTTGGAGGAAGCCCCGGCTAACTACGTGCCAGCAGCCGCGGTAATACGTAGGGGGCAAGCGTTATCCGGAATTACTGGGCGTAAAGAGTACGTAGGTGGCCCTGTAAGCGTAGGGTTTAAGGCGACGGCCCAACCGTCGTTCGCCCTGTGAACTGCAGAGCTTGAGTGCTGGAGGGGAAGGCGGAATTCCTAGTGTAGCGGTGAAATGCGTAGATATTAGGAGGAACACCAGTGGCGAAGGCGGCCTTCTGGACAGTAACTGACACTGAGGTACGAAAGCGTGGGTAGCAAACAGGATTAGATACCCTGGTAGTCCACGCCGTAAACGATGAGCACTAGGTGTCGGGCTCATAAGAGTTCGGTGCCGGAGCAAACGCATTAAGTGCTCCGCCTGGGGAGTACGCACGCAAGTGTAAAACTCAAAGGAATTGACGGGGACCCGCACAAGCAGCGGAGCATGTGGTTTAATTCGAAGCAACGCGAAGAACCTTACCAGGGCTTGACATCCCTCTGAAAGACCGGGTAATGCCGGTCCCCTCTTCGGAGCAGAGGAGACAGGTGGTGCATGGTTGTCGTCAGCTCGTGTCGTGAGATGTTGGGTTAAGTCCCGCAACGAGCGCAACCCTTGCCGTTAGTTGCCATCATTAAGTTGGGCACTCTAATGGGACTGCCGGAGACAATCCGGAGGAAGGCGGGGATGACGTCAAATCATCATGCCCCTTATGTCCTGGGCGACACACGTGCTACAATGGCCGTCACAGAGGGAGGCGACGGAGCGATCCTGAGCGAACCCCCAAAGGCGGTCCCAGTTCGGACTGCAGGCTGAAACCCGCCTGCACGAAGCCGGAGTTGCTAGTAATCGCGGATCAGCATGCCGCGGTGAATGCGTTCCCGGGTCTTGTACACACCGCCCGTCACACCATGGAAGCCGGGGGTGCCCGAAGTCGGTCAACTAATCAGACTGCCTAAGGCAAAACTGGTGACTGGGGTGAAGTCGTAACAAGGTAGCCGTATCGGAAGGTGCGGCTGGATCACCTCCTTTCTAGGGAGACACTGGATACTGTCTATGGGTTTTATGGGGAATTAGCTCAGATGGGAGAGCACCTGCTTTGCACGCAGGGGGTCAAGGGTTCGAATCCCTTATTCTCCACCATTAACTTCTGCGGAAGTTAATATGTACCTTGAAAACCGAATAACTTGCAAGAAATGCATCACAGTAAGAGATCGAGATCAATATCTGAAAGGTATTAGTAAGTAAAGACTAAGCAAGAGGGTATGAATCTACGATTTCAACCGAGAAGCCAGGAGAAGAACAACGTAACAGTATGTTCTTTGACAAAGCAAGAAAGACCATACATGAGCGCCATGTATGGCAAGCTAAGAGAACCGAGAGGAACTCAATTGGCCAAGCAAAGAAGGGCATAAGGTGGATGCCTTGGCACTGGGAGCCGAAGAAGGACGTGACAAGCTGCGAAAAGCTACGGTGAGGAGCACATATCCGTTGACCCGTAGATGTCCGAATGGGGGAACCCGGCTGAAGTAATGTTCAGTCATACCGTACTGAGTCAAGCAGGTACGGATAAGGTAACGCGGGGAACTGAAACATCTAAGTACCCGCAGGAAGAGAAAGCAACCGCGATTTTCCTAGTAGCGGCGAGCGAACGGGAAAGAGGCCAAACCAGGTGCTTGCACCTGGGGTTGAGGACTGCCAAAGGATGTTGACATGTTAGCAGAACATGGTTGGAAAGTCAGAGCATAGAGGGTAACACTCCCGTATGCGAAAACATGAGACACAGGGCAGGATCCAGAGTAGGGCCGGACACGTGGAACCCGGTCTGAAGCAGGGGGGCCCACCCTCCAAGCCTAAATACTACCCAGTGACCGATAGCGAATAGTACCGTGAGGGAAAGGTGAAAAGAACCCCGGGAGGGGAGTGAAAGAGAACCTGAAACCATATGCCTACAATCGGAGGGAGCGAAAGTGACCTCGTACTTTTTGTAGAACGGGCCAACGAGTTATGGTATGCAGCGAGGTTAAGGTGCTGGAGCACCGGAGCCGAAGGGAAACCGAGTCATAACCGGCGAAAGTTGCATGCTGTAGACCCGAAACCGGGTGACCTATCCATGTGCAGGTTGAAGTGTCCGTAAAAGGACATGGAGGACCGAACCCGTATCTGTTGAAAAAGGTTGGGATGACGTGTGGATAGCGGTGAAATTCCAATCGAACCCGGAGATAGCTGGTTCTCCCCGAAATAGCTTTAGGGCTAGCCTCGTGTGGTGATACCTGGGGGTAGAGCACTGAATGTCCTAGGGGCCTTCACCGGTTACCGAAGACTATCAAACTCCGAATACCAGAATATCAAACACGGGAGTCAGACTATGTGTGATAAGATTCATGGTCGAAAGGGAAACAGCCCAGACCGTCAGCTAAGGTCCCAAAATGCAGATTAAGTGGAAAAGGATGTGGGGTTGCACAGACAGCTAGGATGTTGGCTTAGAAGCAGCCATTCATTCAAAGAGTGCGTAATAGCTCACTAGTCGAGTGACCCTGCGCCGAAGATGAACGGGGCTGAAATCTGTTACCGAAGCTACGGATACCTATGGGTATGGTAGGGGAGCATCGTATGCGGGCAGAAGCTGTTCTGAAAGGGATGGTGGACTGCATACGAGAGAGAATGTTGGCATGAGTAGCGCAAGGCAGGTGAGAATCCTGTCCACCGAAAATCTAAGGTTTCCTGAGGAAGGTTCGTCCACTCAGGGTTAGTCGGGGCCTAAGGCAAGGGCGAAAGCCGTAGTCGATGGACAACAGGTAGATATTCCTGTACCACCGAGTACCGTTTGAGCGAGGCGGGGACACGGAAGGATAAGCTGAGCACACCGTTGGTAGAGTGTGTCCAAGCGTCGAGGCAGGTATGGTTTAATCATCATAGCGAAACTGAGGCGCGATGGGGTGACGAAAGAGTCTGAAGCAGCTGATTTCACGCCGTCAAGAAAAGCCGCTAGCGAGGTACAAGGTGCCCGTACCGCAAACCGACACAGGTAGATGAGGAGAGAATCCTAAGGTGAGCGAGAGAACTATTGTCAAGGAACTCGGCAAAATCACCCCGTAAGTTCGCGAGAAGGGGTGCCAGCGAGAGCTGGCCGCAGTGAAAAGGCCCAGGCAACTGTTTACCAAAAACACAGGTCTCTGCGAAAGCGTAAGCTGAAGTATAGGGGCTGACGCCTGCCCGGTGCTGGAAGGTTAAGGGAAAGTGTCAGGGCAACCGAAGCACGGAACTGAAGCCCCAGTAAACGGCGGCCGTAACTATAACGGTCCTAAGGTAGCGAAATTCCTTGTCGGGTAAGTTCCGACCCGCACGAAAGGCGTAATGATCTGGGCGCTGTCTCGACAATGGACTCGGTGAAATTGTAGTGCCGGTAAAGATGCCGGCTACCCGCAGCAGGACGGAAAGACCCCATGGAGCTTTACTGCAGCCTGATATTGAGCCTCGGCGCTGCATGTACAGGATAGGTGGGAGACAGAGAACTGAGTACGCCAGTATTCAGGGAGTCACCGTTGGGATACCACCCTTGTAGTGTTGGGGTTCTAACCGCGTATCATGATCTGGTACCGGGACAGTGGCAGGTGGGCAGTTTGACTGGGGCGGTCGCCTCCAAAAGAGTAACGGAGGCGCCCAAAGGTTCCCTCAGCGCGGACGGAAATCGCGCGAAGAGTGCAAAGGCAGAAGGGAGCTTGACTGCAAGACAAACAGGTCGAGCAGGGACGAAAGTCGGGCTTAGTGATCCGGTGGTACCGAGTGGAAGGGCCATCGCTCAACGGATAAAAGCTACCCTGGGGATAACAGGCTGATACCCCCCAAGAGTTCACATCGACGGGGGTGTTTGGCACCTCGATGTCGGCTCGTCTCATCCTGGGGCTGGAGTAGGTCCCAAGGGTTGGGCTGTTCGCCCATTAAAGAGGTACGCGAGCTGGGTTCAGAACGTCGTGAGACAGTTCGGTCCCTATCCGCTGTGGGCGTTGGAGATTTGAGTGGAGCTGTCCTTAGTACGAGAGGACCGGGACGGACTTGCCTCTGGTGCACCAGTTGTTCTGCCAAGGGCACAGCTGGGTAGCTACGCAGGGACGGGATAAGCGCTGAAAGCATCTAAGTGCGAAGCCCCCCACGAGAAGAGATCTCCCCCGCAAGGTAAGGTCCGTGGGAGACTACCACGTTGATAGGTCGGAGGTGGAAGTGCAGTAATGTATGGAGCTGACCGATACTAATAGACCGAGAGCTTGGCCAGCAAATGGCAAAGAAGGTGAGTGAGCGGACTTGCAAGGTTATTCGGATTTGAGGGTACCAACTCTCAGAAAAATGATTGAATCTGGTGGCAATAGCGAAGAGGTCACACCTGTTCCCATCCCGAACACAGTAGTTAAGCTCTTCAGCGCCGATGATACTCGGTGGGAGACTGCCCGGGAAAGTAGGACGCTGCCAGTTTCGACAGAAGACAGATCGCTACGGCGGTCTGTTTTTTTTAGGCTGGAGGCGCGCGGACCTTTGAGAAGGCCGTTGCGTGACCATGGATTTTCCTTGCGCTCCGTTGCCTGGGGGATGCTGCCGGAAGCCGTTTCCGTCAAAAGTATCTTACTCGTATTCTGACGGAATTCAAAGGGAGATTATTGGTTGATTCGAGTTCGAAACACCGTCTGTTGTGCCAGAGAGTGGGCCATTTGAAAGGGAAAAGGTACCACTGGGGCTCGTTTTTCCTTGCAGAGATGCATATTGCGCCTTTCTGAGGAAAGTAATTAGCAGAACATGGTAAAAACCGGGTGTCCGTTTCCGTCAATTATTCGATGTGCACAGGATGACGGAAAATGCTCGCCTGAAACAATGCTTCCCGAAAGCTCGTCCTGAAAATGCTCGCCTGGAACGATGCTCCTCCTGAACAATGATCCCATGGAACGATGCTTCCCGATTCCTTGGGATACCTCTCACCAATCGTAAGCCGGCATCCCAGGGAACCTGCCGCATGCCCGCAGGTTTGGACGGATATGTTTTGTGAAAACATTCTCTTCTTTGCGATCGCAGGATAAGCTGAAAACATTGAAAACTCTGAGGTTTCGTGATACAATAATATGTCGAGTTATATTTAAAGGACTGGAGGGTGGACATGTTCGTATTAAAAATCATATTTGCTATCATGGTTACCGTACCCTTTGGTTTTGTTGGATACATCCTTTATACCAACCTCTTGTCGGAAGGAAGAAGGAAAGGTCAATAGGGAGATCTACATGGAGAGAGGACTATTCATTAGCTTTGAGGGACCGGATGGTTCCGGCAAATCGACACAGATTGAGTATCTGAAGGAATATTTTCTGGAGAGGGAGATTGCCTGTGTTTTTACACGGGAGCCAGGTGGTACTCACATTGGTGAGGAGATTCGGGAGATCATCCTGGATAAGCAGAATAACGATATGACAGATCTGACAGAGGCTTTTCTTTATGCTGCCAGCAGAAGTCAACACGTGGAGCAGGTGATCCAGCCGGCCCTAGAGGCAGGCAAGGTGGTGGTTTGTGACCGCTTTGTGGATTCCTCCATCGCTTATCAGGGATATGCCAGAGGTCTGGGTGACCTGGTGGAAGAAATCAACCGTTATGCCACCGGAAACCTGTTGCCAGATATTACTTTTTTTATCGATGTAGATCCTAAGGTCGGGAAGAGGCGTATTTCTTCTGGCGAGCGTGATCGGTTGGAGAGTGAAAAGATCCGTTTCCACAGAAAGGTCTATCAGGGATATATTGCTATGGCAGAGAAGGATCCTGATCGAATCGTCACCGTGGATGGTTCAGGTACCCGAGAGGAGATGCGAGATTTCATTATGGAACATCTCACTGTTGTCCTTAAAGAACGGGGGATGCTATGAGTCTCTCCGCCTACAGAGATCTTGGAAATGCAGCGGACACTGTCTCCAGCGCGATCTTGCATGGGATGGTTCCGCACGCATATATCATAGAGGGCGATCACAATACGGACAAGTCTGGGTTTGCGCGAGCCTTTGCGAAAGCATTGCTTTGTGCCGAGGCGCCGGGCGAAGGTTGTGATCAGTGCAGGACCTGCCGGAGGATCGACAGTGGAAACTACGAGGATCTCTACTGCATTGGTCCTGAGGCAAGCCGTTCAGGCAGTGTTGCTTCTATTCGTGATCAGGCAGCAGAGGATCTGCAGAACCGGTTGCGGCTCAAGCCGACGGGTGGGGACAGAAATATCGCCATAGTGGAAGGCGCTGATCATATGACGGTGCGCGCACAGAATCGTTTTCTGAAGACCCTGGAGGAGCCGTCCGAAGGGACGGTGATCATGCTTCTTTCGGAGAACGTGGAAAATCTTCTGCCGACCATTCGATCTCGGTGCATAATTCTTCGTTTGGGAGCACCGACATCATCGGTGGAACACGAGATGGGACGGTTTGCTGCAGAGATTCTGGAGCAAGTGAGCCAGAAGTCCTTTTTCTTTGATATACAGAAGGCGCTGGATAAGCGAGTTAAGGATAGACAGAGCGCAGACGCATTTCTGGATGCGCTGGAGGTCGTTCTGAGCCAGGCAATGAAGGATGGTGGCAGCAGCTTCAGTCGCGGCGCCATAGCAGAAGCGATCTCCCTTGTGGAACAGGCGAGGATGGATATCCGGAGAAATGTAAATCAGAAATATGCAATCAGAAGTCTGATTTTAAAATTGGAGGAATTTTAATGGTTAATGTTGTTGGAGTCAGGTTCAAGACAGGCGGAAAGGTTTATTATTTCGATCCGGGAGAGTTTGTACCTGAACCAGGGGCCGGGGTGATCGTTGAGACAGCCCGGGGGCTTGAGTTTGGCACGGTGACCATGGGGATCACAGCCGTCAACCGGAAGGACATCTCCAAACCCCTGAAAAAGATCGTCCGAATCGCAGACGAGAAGGATATCGCCAGACACGAGGAGAACGAGAAAAAGAAATCTAAGGCCATGGCCATATGCCAGGAGAAGATACACAAGCATGGTCTGGAAATGAAACTGATCGACGTGGAGTACACCTTTGATAACAACAAGGTGATCTTCTATTTTACAGCGGAGGGCCGGGTGGACTTTCGCGAGTTGGTGAAGGATCTGGCCAGCACCTTCCGTATGCGCATTGAACTGCGTCAGGTAGGGGTCAGAGATGAGGCAAAGATCCTGGGGGGCGTGGGTTCCTGTGGAAAGGGACTGTGCTGTGCTACGTGGCTGAAGGCTTTTGAGCCTGTTTCCATCAAGATGGCGAAGGTGCAGAACCTATCCCTGAATCCTTCCAAGATTTCCGGGGTCTGTGGCAGACTTATGTGTTGTCTGAAGTACGAGAACGATATGTATCTGGAACTTCGAAAAGATATGCCAGACCAGAACGAGAGAGTCATGACTTCAGAAGGTCTGGGCAAGGTCATCGAGTCCGATGTGATGCAGGGACGGGTGAAGGTGCGTATTTACAGCGATGAGAAGGGGGATAACGGCGAGCTCAAACTGGGCTCTGATGTGTTCGTGTTCGGCAAGGATGAGGTTGAGAGGATCAATAAGAAGGGAGCACGAAAACCAAAACCGGAGGAGCCGCCTAAACAAAAGGCTGGAGCATCTGAAGAGGAAGGAGCCTCCGCTGGAGCAGAGGAGGCCGGTGGAAAGAGCCGGAACAGGAATAGAAGAAGACGTCGCAGAGGAAAAAAGAATGGAAGTAAACCTGCACAGCCGCAGGCTGAATGATTCCGAGCACACGGGGCTGCGTGTTGATGAGATCGGGTTCGGTAACATAAGGATTCTGCAGGATCCTTGTGGATTCTGCTACGGTGCGGATGCGGTGATGGTTGCATGGTTTGCGGCAGAGATTCTGGGAAGAACCAGAAATTGGCCGCGAAGGCTTTGCGATTTGGGCACGGGGAACGGGATCATCCCACTGATCCTCTCGCACAAAACCGGGATCGCAGAGTTCACAGGGCTGGATGTACAGGCACGGAGCATTGAACTCGCCAGGCGGAGCACCGAAATGAACGGGCTGGAGGACAAGCTGCGATTCCTGGAAGGGAATGTGGCGGAACTTACGAAAGACTCTCCGTTACTGGAAGCCATGGGAGGGGAGCACAGTTACGATGTGGTGATATCCAACCCACCGTACACCGAGAACCATGGGGGCATGAAGTGTGAGGACGATGCTCGCATGATCGCAAGGCATGAAGTACTTGGGAGTCTGGAGGATTTCTTGCGGGGAGCATCCTTGCTTTTGGCAGACAAGGGGGATCTTTTCCTGGTTCACCGTCCTTCCCGTATGGTGGATGTGATGTACACATGCAGAGCATTTCAGTTGGAGCCGAAAACATTGCAGCTGGTGAGCGGGAAACCGAAGGATGTTCCGAATATCATGCTTCTCCACTGTGTACGAAACGGAGGAAGGGAATTGCGAGTACTGCCTCAGCAGTATACCAGAGAAGAAGACACAGGGGAGTATTCTCCTTGGATGAAAAAAGTTTACGGAATTTTTTGAAAATTTCGTTTTAGAGGTTGCTATTTTTTGGAAATAATAATATAATGTACCAAAGGAGGTCCGTATGATTACGATTAGTGTGAAATATACTTTGATTTGTCTTGTTTTGCTTGCATTGCTTGTGCTGCTTGTTGTTCTTTGTATTGTTGCGGTGAATCTGATCAAGACAGTAAAGGAACTGAATAAGGTACTGGATGATGCCTCTGTTGTATCGGAGGTAGCTGCCAACACAGCGAATCAGGTGGATGGGATCGTTGCAGATGTGAGCGCAACGGCAGGACAGTTACGGTCCGGAACCTCTGATGTGGGCGTATTTGGTGCAGTCAGCAATGTGGCTAAGGCAGTGTCTTCAGTCGCAGGCGTAAGCCGTGGCAGCAAGAATAAGGAAGAAGGGCATAAGCAGAGAAGGAAAGAAAGGAAATAGGAGGTAGGTCATGAAGGCAACTGGGATAGTTAGACCCGTAGATGCCCTGGGAAGAGTGGTGATTCCGGTGGAACTCAGGAGAAATCTGTCGATCAATACAGATGACTCCTTGGAGATCTTTGTGGATGGTCAGTACATCATGCTGAAAAAGTATGAGCCTTCCTGCATATTCTGCGGAGAGATGGATGATATCAGACAGATTCACGGGAAGAACGTGTGTGGGAAATGCATTGAGGAAATGAAGAAACTATAGGTGAAGGGCATCAAGTCCAAATCTTAAGAATTATTAACCTGTCTTTGGGGCAGGTTTTTTTGTGTGGAACTTGCACGAACAGCAGATTACAGGTATAATACTATCAAGCGTAGAGCGCAATTTTTTGTTGTGCCCGTTTTTGAAGGGCATGGCCCTGGATACGAAGTCGAGATACTTTGCAGAGCGCGAAGCAGAAGATAGATGGAGGATATTGTGGCAAGATTTCTGGTACAGAAAAGCGAGCCGTTGAACGGTGAGGTGAAGATAAGCGGCGCCAAGAACGCTGTGCTTCCCCTGATGGCAGCGGCACTCCTGAGTGAGGGGACCTGTAGGATCATGGAGGTCCCTCAGCTGAAGGACGTGGAGGTCATGAAGGATATTCTGATCTCCCTGGGAGCAACGATCGAGGAAGTGGAAGAAGATATTCTGGATATCAGTTTTCCGGATGTGATAGAGAACGAGGCGGATTACGACCTGGTCAGCAAGATGCGGGCCTCCTTCCTGGTGATGGGACCTCTCCTGTCCCGCACGGGAAGAGCCAAGGTTCATATGCCGGGAGGATGCACCATCGGCGCCAGGCCTATCGACCTGCATCTGAAGGGCTTTCGAGCTCTGGGGGCGGAGATCATACAGAAGGATAACTATGTAGAGGCTATCGCTCCGGAAGGCGGTTTGGTAGGGGAGAGTGTCTACCTGGATTTCCCAAGTGTCGGAGCCACGGAGAACATCATGATGTGTGCGGCACTGGCGCAGGGCACGACCTACATCGTCAATGCAGCAGAGGAACCTGAGATCGTTGACCTGGCCAACTTCCTGAACAAGATGGGGGCCAGGATCAAGGGCGCAGGTACCGATACCATCAAGATCGAGGGAGTCACGTCCATGAAGGGCGCTTACCATACGGTGATTCCGGACAGGATCGAGGCCGGTACGTTTATGCTGGCAGGCGCGATCACACGAGGGCAGATTCTGATCCATAACATCGTGCCAGATCACGTCAAGCCCATCACCGCCAAGCTTCGGGAGTGTGGCGTAATCGTAGAGATGGGAGATGAAGGTATGTACGTGGTGGCCGACCAGAAGCCACTGCGGGCTACCGATATCAAGACGCTTCCCTATCCGGGATTCCCCACGGACATCCAGTCCCCGTTTATGGCTTTTCTGACCACCGTGGAAGGATCCAGCACTGTCATCGAGACCGTGTTCGAGAACCGGTTCATGCACGTAGCAGAACTGAACCGTATGGGTGCAAACATCAAGACATCCGGCAACAAGGCCATCATCCACGGCGGCAGGCATCTGGAGGGTGCTCAGGTCATCGCGACAGACCTGCGCGCAGGCGCGGCACTTGTGTTGGCCGGCCTGGTGGCAGATGGCACCACCGAGATCTCAGAGATCTACCACGTGGAGCGCGGATACGAGAAGTTTATCAACAAATTCAAAGCGCTGGGCGCAAGCATACTTAGAATCGACGATTGATCACAGTTAATGACGATTAATGGAGGGGAACTATGGCCGATATCAAGTATCTGGAGCTTCTTTCCAAGGAGTTTCCAAACATCGAGGCAGCATCTGCAGAGATCATCAACCTGAACGCGATCCTGAACCTGCCCAAGGGAACAGAGTACTTTCTAAGCGATCTGCACGGCGAGCACAAAGCATTCATCCACATGCTGAAGAGTGCTTCCGGCACCATCAAGAGTAAGATCGATGAACACTACGGGGGAGTGCTCAGTGAACAGGACAGGGATGATCTGGCCGCGCTGATCTACGACGCCAAGAACGAGATCAAGCGGCGCAAGAGGTCTGAGGCAGACTTTGACCAGTGGTGCACGACGGTGATCTATCGGCTGATCACCATCTGCCGGTCCGTATCCACCAAGTACACCAGATCCAAGGTCAGGAAACGCCTGCCCAAGTACCTGGCTTACGCCATGGACGAGCTACTGCACGCAGACGATGAGGCCAACAAGAACCACTACTACGAATCTATCATACGGTCGGTTGTGGACTGCGGCATCGCAGAGGAATTCATCATCAAGATGGCGGACACCATCGGTGCGCTGGCAGTGGATCAACTGCATATCATCGGAGATATCTTTGACAGAGGGGCACACCCGGATGACATTCTTGATTTTCTCCTCGATTACCCCAACAAGGTCGACTTCCAGTGGGGGAACCATGACATTGTGTGGATGGGAGCTGCCACCGGAAACTGGGCTTGTATTACCAATATCCTCCGACTGAACATGGGGTACAACAACTTCGACATGCTGGAAGTGGGCTATGGGATCAACCTGCGTCCGCTGGCAGTGTTTGCAGCGGACGTTTACGGTGATGATCCCTGCACTAAGTTCGTCCCCAAGGTATACGATGTGAACAAGGACGATCCCATCGAGCTGGAACTGGCAGCCAAGATGCACAAGGCTATCGCGATCATGCAGTTCAAGTGCGAGGGACAGAGGATCATGGCACATCCGGAATACGAGATGGAGCACCGTCTGCTGCTGGACAAGATCAACTGGGAGAAGGGGACGGTCACTATCGAAGGGACGGAATACGAGATGGCAGACATGAATCTGCCTACCGTAGATCCGGAGCATCCTTATGAACTGACTCCAGAGGAGGAGGCCGTGCTGGAGGCACTGGAGGCCTCGGTAGTCAAGTCAGACAAGCTCCAGAAGCATATCCGCTTCCTGCTCGACAACGGCGCGATGTATGCGAAGATCAACGGGAACCTGCTCTATCATGGCGCAGTTCCCATGGAACCGGACGGTTCCTTTACAGAGGTCAATCTGGACGGGAAGAGCTATAGCGGCAAGGCTTTGTTTGACTATCTGGACGAGCAGGTGCGCGCCGCCTACTTCTACCCCGATGAGGCGAAGGAGTCCGGCCGGTCGGGAGATCTGATGTGGTATCTCTGGGAAGGGAAGAAATCTCCCTTCTTCCTGAAAGACAAGATGACGACTTTTGAGCGTCTCTTTATCGCGGACAAGGCTGCCCACAAGGAGCATACAGGAGCCTACTATACGCTGATCAAGGAGAAGTGGCCCTGCGAGAAGATCCTGGTGGAATTCGGTCTGGATCCTCACCGCGGGAAGATCCTGAACGGTCACGTCCCCGTGAAGATCAAGGACGGTGAGAGTCCCATCAAGGGCGGAGGCCTGCTGTACGTCATTGACGGAGGCATCTCCAAGGCCTATCAGAAGCAGACGGGCATTGCCGGGTATACCTTCATCTTCAATTCCCGTTTCATGGCTCTGGCGGAGCATAAGCCGTATTCCCCACTGCAGCCGGACGGCACCCAGGAGTTCCATTCTCCGGTGATCAAGGTGGTGGAGACGCTGCCAGAACGAATGATGATCATCGATACCGATCAGGGTGCGGAACTGGTGGATCAGGTGGAACAGCTGAAGGATCTGGTGGCTGCCTACAGGCGCGGCCTCATCAAGGAAAGATACTAAGGAGCACGGGCGTCCTGAAGGCGCCCGTGAATTATTGAGGAGAACCATGTTACCGAGACTGATCAGAGAAATGACGATACGTGAGAAGACCGCCAGAGCACTGGAACTTCTCTCTGGAGAGGAGGCGACCTCAGGACAGGCCGCCCAGGTGGAGAGCCTGCTGGCCCGACTGGATGATGCGGATATGAACGTGACCGTGATTGGACAGTTCAAGCGCGGGAAGAGTGCTTTGTCTAACAGGATTCTGGGAGCCGACGTGCTGCCGGTGGGAATCGTGCCTATCACTTCTGCGGTGACCAAGGTGAAATACGGTGCTCCCATGGCGGAGGTTCACTTTCGCAATGGTGTGGTCACTGAGATCCCTTTTCAGGAACTCTCCGGATACATCAGTGAGCAGGAGAATCAAAACAATGCCAAGGGCGTTGCAGAAGTGGTGCTCCACACACCCTCCGAGTTCCTGGAAAGAGGATTGACCTTTGTCGATACACCGGGTGTAGGATCTTTCCACAAGAATAACACCGAGGTGGCGTATGACCACATGAAGGAGAGCGACGCAGTGATCTTCCTTCTGTCGGTGGACAGCCCCATCAACCAGATTGAGATCGATTTTCTGCGGAGCACAAAGGATTTTGCCGCCCGGTTCTATTTTGCGGTGAATAAGGTCGATACCGTCAGTGAGGAAGAATTGAAGGTATATATGGACTACTGCAGGATGCTCCTGCAGAAACTGATGGGTATGGAGGAGATCAGACTCTTTCCCGTTAGTGCCAGAACTGGCGCCGGCGTGGAGGTGTTGAAACAGCAGATCCTGGCTGACTGCAGTGCACACGCCAGGGAGATCATGGAGGACTCCTGTGCCAAGAAACTTGGGGATTTGATCCACAGCGCGGTCACCCAGCTGGATTTCTATTGGAAGGCAATGAATCTGGAATACAAGGAACTGGACGAACGGTTTGCTCAGGTGGATGAGAAGCTCTCCGAGGTGCGCCAGCGGGCGAGGGAGTGCGAGGGGGATTACATGCTCCACCTGAACGAATACAAGATGGAACTCTCAGATTGCGTGCGGGAGCAGTTTGGGATGGAGTACCACTACGATATCGATATGCTCAGGATCGGCCTGACGGAAATGGAGCAGGAGGATTTCCTGGCACAGGCAGAGTCTCTGTGCGGTGATCTGAAATCGACGTTAGACCGGATCCTTCTCTACCGGGAGGAGAACGCCTACAAGGTCTGCCACCGGATCAACGCCATCAATCGGTTGGCCAGAGAGCTCAGGCGGATCGCAGATACTCTCTAAAAACGGGACTGTCGTACACAACGGTGTATGACAGTCCCTGTTTTCTACGAGGTGAACTTGTGAGTTCTGTAGGTCAGTCCTCGATTCCAAGCAGAAGCTTGTCCAGTATGGTGACGGCATCCTCGATACAGCCATCGCAGCTGCGGAGCACCTTGCCTGTATCCACGCCCTTGATTTCCCGGCAGATGACAGAGCCGTTCATGGACAGAAACTCGTCGTGTGCCTGACGCATCAGCGCATAGCACTCCCGCTTGGTGCCGGGCTTGTCCATGTTGCCATCGGAGGTTTTCATGCCGATGACGGCAGCCATACCGGTGACGGCACCACAGGTATCCATACATCCCATCCCAAAACCAAAGGCTTCCATCATTCGAAAGACGGTCTCCGGATCGAATCCCAGAACATTGCAGTAGGAACAGGCGACCGCCTGTGCGCAATTAAACCCCTGGTGATGAAGTTTGTAAGCAAGTTCTTTTCTGTTCATAATTCCCTCCCGTAAGTTATTTGGACTATTATACCACTTTTTTTACTGGAAAGGTATAGATATTCCAAATTATCAATTGACAAAAAAGTACCTATTTGTTAGAATGATTCATGTGTATTAAAAAATATACAAAATGGTTGAGTTTTTTCTAACGATACGTCTGAATGTACTTGTTGACGGGAGAGTAGAGAAATGAAGAAATTACAGTTAGAATTGCTCGGGAACTGTACGATCCGCTACGGCGATCACGTAATTGGGGACGCCCCCAGAAAGGTATGGATCCTTTTTGAGTGCCTCTATGTGAATAGAGACAGATACGTGAGCATGGACGAGATCACACGAGTTCTTTGGAGCGGGAAGACGATGGCGAACCCAGCCAATTCCATCAAGGTCTTGGTGTTTGAGCTTCGCAACAGGCTGGATGAGTTTGAGAAGGATTTCGGGAAGGCGATCATCCAGAACATCAACGGTGCTTACCGATTGAGCGATGCCTTCCAATTCGAGTCGGACGCAGAGAATTTTGAAAAGGCTGCGTTGCGCGCTACCGGAAAACTGGATGAGGAGAGTCAGCGGGAGGACCTGCTGGACGAGGCAATTGACCTCTACAAGGGAAATGTAATCCTGATGGACGAAGATTGCTACTGGCAGAAGGTGATCCGGCAGCATTATGCAGAGCTGTTTGAGAGAGTCGTTCTCCTGAAGATGGACATTCTCAGTCAGAGTGGCAGGGAGAAGGAAGCGAAGGCTTTGTGCGAGAAAGCATACATTACTAATCCGTTGAGCGATGTGCTCAGGGAACGAGTAGAGAAGTTATCTGAAGCGGAGTAAGGGTGTATAGTTATTCTTGTGAGGGGGGGATACTCCCCCCTTTTTCTTTGCATGGAAACATGTTATAATCATAAGCGGGAGTGATGATTATGGAATGTAAGATCTATCGCAGTGAAGATCAGAAGACATCCCGCTGGACCGGGGGGAAAACCACACAGCTTGCGATCTACCCGCAGGACGGGGACTATCTGGAGCGTCGGTTCGTGTGGCGGCTCAGCTCCGCGACTTGTGAACTTGATGAGTCAGCGTTCTCCAAACTTCCGGATTTTGATCGGACGCTGATCGTTCTCAAGGGGAGCGTTGTACTCGCCCACGAGGGAGTCCGGGTTGCCAGGCTGGCAGAACTGGAGCAGGATTCTTTCGATGGTGGTTACAGGACCAAGAGTTTCGGCAAGATCACAGATTACAACCTGATGGTTCGCAAGGGGAACAAGGGGAGTGCCAGGGTGATCCCTCTTGTTTCGGAGAGTACCAAGTTAGAATATGACGATTGCGGCAGATACCAGATGGGGACCCAGGCGATCTTTGTGCGGGAAGGATTTGCCACCGTGAGCATCGACAAGGAAACCCTCATGGTACAGGCCGGGGAACAGCTGGTGATCAATTACGATCGCAGAGAGCGTCCCTATATCCGCATTATGGGAGAGGGAACTGCGGTACACTGCAGCATTTACTACAACTATGAACAGGGGCAGATGGGTCCGACAGTGATCGAGTCCAAGCCGGCTACGCTGGCGGATTTCCGGGAGTGCGTGTTCATAGCGAACACCCAGTATCGGTTCTCCAAGTATACCAACAAGAAGCTTAAGAGGCTGTGGTATGATGAGGAACTGCAGGATGGGATCAGGAAGATCAATCGATTCTATCTGGCGGATTTGGCCTACTGTCTGGAGGTGTTGCTCCTCATCGCACTGTGCGCCGCTGTGCACCTGCGAGGTGTTGAGTGGGTCATTGCCCTTTGTCTGGTGACCTTGTTGCATCTTCTGTTGATCAGCCCGCTGATGTATTTCCTGGTGGTGCCCAAGCCGGTAGCCGCCCACATGAAAGACATCGACAAGCTGACCCCTTATGAGCAGGAACGCCGGGCTTATGAACTGGGACGCAATGAGCGAGTGGAGAAGATTCTGGGGAGATATAAGTTCTCCGGAACGGACACCTATGACGAGGATGGAAACCGTACCGATGATTACCGTGCGAAGAAATGGTAACTACAGAGGTAATTGTTGGATGAAAAAAGAGGCTGTGAAAGCCTCTTTTTTGACAGAATTGATTACGCCTCGGCAACCTCCGGCTGCTCGGATGTGCAGTGTGGGCATCTGGTAGCCTCGATGTCGATCTCGCTCTTGCAGAAGGGGCAGACCTTGGTGGTAGGAGCTTCCTCTTCCTCCTGCTTCTTGACGTTGTTCATGGCCTTGTTGATTGCCTTCAGCATCAGGAACAGGACGAAAGCTACAATCAGGAAATCGATGACTGCCTGGATGAATGCACCGTAGCCGATCTTGGCTTCACCGATGGTGATGGCCAGCTTGGCGAAGTTCTGACCGCCGCAGATGGCGCCGATGATCGGTGTGATGATTTTGTCTACCAATGCAGTGATGATGGCTCCGAACGCTCCTCCGATGATGACACCGATGGCCATGTCCATCACGTTGCCGCGCATTGCAAATTCCTTGAATTCATTGATAAAACTCTTCATAATTAACGCCTCCATATAATAAATATTTAATCATTGCTGCCCTCTATTATATATGGAAATCTCACTTGTAGCAAGGGGAGGATCGGAAAAAGGTAGCAAAAAATAGAGAAAGAGAGTAGAATAATTAAAAACTGAAAGGACGATGGTATGAAAAGGGAATTGATGGCGACAGCGACATTTGGTCTGGAGGCCTGCGTCAAGCGGGAGATCCAGGCATTGGGGTATGAGATCATCGGCACGGAGAACGGACACGTGGCCTTCCTGGGGGACGAGCGGGCGATTGCTCGTTGCAATCTGTGGCTTCGGTGTGCGGACCGGGTGCTGCTGGTGATGGGACAATTCCCGGCGGAGACGTTCGAGGATCTGTTCCAGCAGACCAAGGGGATCGCATGGGAGGAACTGATCCCACCGGATGGAAAGTTTACGGTGATCGGCTCCTCGGTGAAATCCCGGCTCCATAGCGTCCCTGCCTGCCAGAGCATCGTGAAAAAGGCGGTGGCGGAACGCCTGGGCGAATGCTATGGCATGGACGTGCTCCCGGAAACAGGCGCGGAGCACCGCATCAAGGTATCCCTTCTGAAGGACAAAGCCTTGCTCACCGTGGATACAAGTGGTACCGCGCTGCACAAGCGAGGATACCGGGAAGCTGACGTGGCCGCCCCTATCAAGGAAACCATGGCGGCCGCCCTAATCCAGTTGTCTTTCTGGAAACCGGGCCGTGTCCTTTTGGACCCCTGCTGCGGCAGCGGCACGATTCCGATCGAGGCAGCACTGATAGGGCGTAACATCGCTCCGGGATTGTCTCGGCATTTTGCGGCAGAGGACTGGGACTTGATGGATTCGTCCATCTGGAAGGAGGAGAGGCGAGCAGCCTACGCCGCCATCCAAACGGAAACGCCGCTGGAGATCTACGCCTCCGACATCGACCCAAGGGCGGCGGCGGCCACACGCACCAATGCCGCCGCCGCTGGTGTGGAGGACTGCATCCGCTTCTCCCGTGCTGACCTGTCTCTCAGGGAGAATCTGCCGGAAGAGGGCGGGATTATGATCAGCAACCTGCCCTATGGAAAGCGCATCGGGTCAGAAACGGGGATCCAGAAAGTCTACAAGATCCTGAGCAGACTGATGAAGGAATCGCCGCGATGGTCTTTCTTCCTCCTAACCTCGGACAAGGGGCTGGAGAAGGCCCTCCGCCGAAAGGCAGACCGGCGCCGCAAGCTCTTCAACGGCAACATCGAGACCACCTATTACCAGTACCATGGAAAGAGGTAGTGTGTCTGAGTGTGTCAAAGGGGACGGTTCTTATTGACACACCTTCACACCCCATTGGCCTGCTCGTTGAGATCTCGGACAAAAAGCGTCAGGCTGTCCCGTAGATCCTTTCCCTCTGTCTTCAATACGATGATCTCCAGGCGAGAGCCTTTTCGCAGGTAGAGGTACTGCTCGGCATCCTCATATTCCTGATAGTAGCCGGCGTAGTCGACTCCGGCACATGGGATGCGGATAGAATCTGGGTCTGTGGTCTCATTCAGCCAGTCGTTTTGCCTGATCTCCTCTTCCATATACTTACGGGCGATGGTCTTCGAGCGAGCTTCGTAGTATTGAGCGGCATAGTAGTATTTGGTGGATAACCTTGTATCGTCGAAGGGGAGGTGTTCGACCGATCTGCCCGCATAATAAATGCGGCGAGCATCGTGAAACAAGATCGACCGGCGCGTATCGCCCCAATAATCAGTAAACTGGGTGTAGACAGCGTCATCCTTGCGCTTGCGATATTCCTCGTGCAGGGGTTTGTTGAACTCTGCAAGGGTCACCGGGTGGGGGGATTGCCAGTTAAGAGGATCTTTGTGCCACAGGCTGGAGTTGTCCAGTGCCACGACTGCCAGCGACAGCAACAGCATCAGTACCAGAGAAATCATGAGAACATTGCCGGCGTGCAGTGTTTTCCTGTAGGGCACATCGTGACGATAGTGTCTTCGCCGAAGCAGGTACAAAGCCCTGATTATCTGATAACTGGTAAACAGCCAGAAAACCGCCACGATGACCAGTGACAGAAGAAACAGTGGGAATAAAGGCTCATTCAACAGGTGAAGAGGGCCGGTGGTTATATCTTTGCCGATTCCATAAATGAAAGTGTTCCAGAGGTAGGAAAGATAAAGGACCAGCCAGAATACCAGGTTGAGAAAGAATCCTCGCGAGCGCTTTCGAAAACTGACATCGTCGGAGAAAAACTCCGGAGCGTTCGAATCATCGCTACAAAACATGTTGACGCCATTCCAATGGCTGACGAAATGCCAGCCGCACTCTTCGTAAATACTCTTCTCTTCCTCTTCTATCTCCCCGTCAAACTGAAGGGCAGCACGATAACGGCGTGCTGGTATGGGTTGCTCCGTGGGCTCAGCGCGTCGAAACCTGGCTCTGAAGGGACCAAAGTCCTCCAGATACCAGCCCTTGGAGGCCATATCGGTGAACCAGGACTCCAGCCGATCGAAGCTCCAGGAACCCAGCAGTTTCAGCTTCCATAGTGTGTTGCTGTCTCGTTTTCTCATTCCATATCCTTTCTGACCTAAGTGTGTCAAAGGGGACGGTTCTTTTCGACACATTCGGGTGTGTCAAAAAGAACCGTCCCCTTTGACACACCTTGCATCCCGGAGGCACTGCTCCAGACGAAAGATCTCATTCAGATAGATCTGTCTGCCTTTCTCTGTTATCGCATAGGTGATCCGCCGGCCCGTTCGTCCGGTCTCATGGATCAGATCGTTCTTCTGAAAACTGCCCAGAAGGGTGTAGAGTGTACCAGGTCCGATGCGGACGCGGCCCGCGGTCAGTTCTGTGACGCGAGCCGCGATCTCCGCTCCGCACATGTCCTGCTGGTAGAAACAGAGAAGCACATAGAACATAGGCTCCGTCAGATTGTCAAAAGTCTTCTTGGGCATGATGGTATCCCCTTATAATATCGATGGTCGATATTTTCTGCTATCATTATAATATCGATGGTCGATATTGTCAAGTGGAACAAGAAAGGATGGTTTTGTGTTTAGGAAATGTGTCAAAAAGAACCGTCCCCTTTGACACACTTTGACACTTTGGGGCTGGGAAGTGGTATAATAACGATATGAGGATCAAGATTGACAGAAAAAGCAGACAGCCGATGTACTGGCAGATCGCGGACGCTATCAAGCGGGCGATCCTGAACGGAGAACTGGCAGACGGTGTAGTGCTCCCATCGGAGCGAGGACTGGCAGGGCAGCTTGAGGTGCATCGAAACACAGTGATCAGGGCGTACCACTGCCTGGAGGAGATGGAATTGGTCGTGGCCCGGCAGGGGGTCGGTTACATGGTGGCGCGAGGGACGGAGCATCACTGGGGAGACGCCGCCCACCAGGCGGTAGCACCGCGGAGGGGATGGAAGCAGGTACATTTCTCGGGAGAGGAGCCCGCAGAAGAGCACGATCGATCTAGCGAAGAAGTGAGCCGCAGCAATGTGCGTGCAGCAGGAAGCGGGAGACATAGGTCACGTCCCCGTCCAGTGAACTGGCGCCACATGATCAAGGATGACTACCTGGACATGAAGGAAGAATTTGATGCCATCTTCAGCAAGTTCTATGAAGGAGAGGGGATCTCCTTCTCTGCAGGGATGCCGCCTTTTGTGTACACCGAGGAGGAACTGGCTACGGATATTGCGGACCTGCTGAAGGAGAGTGAGATGCTCCCTGCGTACGCAGCGCCGTATCAGGGAGATCCGGACCTCCGTAAGCAGTGCAGAGAATTTCTTCGCACCAAGGGGATACGTTGCAAGGCCTCCGAGATCCAGGTGCTGTCGGAGACCAACCAGGTACTGGATTTCATCGTGACAACGCTGCTGGAACCAGGCGACTGCGTGATCATCGAGGAGCCGTGCTCCCCGGATGTGTACCGGGGGATCGAGCTTGCCGGGTGCTTCCCCATCACCATGCCGGTAGACGGGGACGGCATGATGACAGAGGGACTGGCGGATATCGTAGAGAAGAGGCGTCCCAAGTTTATCTACGTCAACTCCAGTTATCAGGATCCCACCGGGAATGTCATGACGGTGGAGCGGCGTCGAAACCTGCTGGATGTTTCCGCGCGTTTTGGGGTGCCCATCATCGAGGAGGATGGGGCATCCGAGCTCTACTACGAAGACAGCGAGTTTCCCACGCTCAAGTCCATGGATGAACATAATAACGTGGTCTATATTTATTCTTTCGCGCTCACGTTTGTGCCGGGGATATCTGTGGCGGTGGTGGTGGGAGACCCGGTGCTCATACATGCCATGCAGTATCTGGTGTCCGTTCGGGTCATCTCCATCGGCTGGCTCACCCAGCGACTGGTGGCCAGATATCTGAAGAATGGGAAGTACCGGGCGAAGATCGATGAGATGGTGGTCCACAACCGGCAGAACAGGGATATCATGTGCGCGGCACTGGACGAGCTTAGGGATATCGGTGTAGAGTATACCAAACCTCGTGGTGGTGTTTATATCTGGGTGAAACTCCCGGACGGATTGGATGCGGAGCAGGTCGTACGCCGAGCGGCGAAGGAAAAGCTTGCGGTGGTCCCAGGGAATGTATTCTATCCCCTTCGCAATGCGGGACGGGATCATGTCCGCCTCAACTACTCCTATGAGTCCACGGAGTGGCTCCTCGAGGGAGTGCACCGATTCACAAAGCTCCTTCGGACGATGTATATGGAATCGGTGAATCTTTTTGAATATATCTGATAAATCGAGTACTGGTACCTTGAATTAATAGAGTACTGGTACTTTTTATTTCTGCCTAAATGATATAGAATAAAAGTGTCAATAACGATAGCAATACAGGTACGTTACAACCATTCTGTAATGAGAAAAGGAGAGATTCATTATGGCAGTTAATCTGAAGGGTAGACATTTTCTGACACTCATGGACTTTACACCGGCTGAGATCCGCTACATGCTGGACCTGGCTCACGACCTGAAGGCAAAGAAAAGAGCCGGTATCGTGAACCACGTGCTGAAGGGCAAGAACATCGTTCTGCTGTTTGAGAAGACTTCCACCAGAACCAGATGCGCGTTCGAGGTAGCCGCTATGGATGAGGGTGCCGGTGTCACCTTCCTGGACAGCAAGAGCTCCCAGATGGGCAAGAAGGAAACCATCGCAGATACCGCCAAGGTTCTGGGTAGATTCTACGATGGAATCGAGTACAGAGGCTTCAAGCAGAGCGTTGTTGAAGAGCTGGCTGAGAACGCTGGTGTTCCTGTCTGGAACGGCCTGACCGACGTTGACCACCCGACCCAGATCCTGGCTGACATGCTCACCATCGAGGAGCACTGCGCGAAGCCGCTGAACAAGGTGAAGATCGTCTTCTCCGGAGACGTCAGAAACAACATGTCCTATGCATGGATGTACGGTGCTGCCAAGATGGGCATGCACTACGTGGCTTATGGTCCGAAGGAACTGGCTGCAGAGATCGACATGGAGAAGGTGGAGGCTGCTCGTGCCATCGCTGAGGAGAACGGCGGATGCATCGAGATTAGCAGCGATCCTGAGTGCCTGAAGGGCGCAGATGCTATCTACGCAGACGTTTGGGCTTCCATGGGCGAAGAGGCTGAGATTCCTGAGAGAGTCAGACTGCTGACCCCGTTCAAGGTCACCAGAGAGATGATCGAGGCGACCGGCAACCCGGATTGCCTGTTCCTGCACTGCCTGCCTTCCTTCCATGATTTCGACACCACCATGGCATCAGAGCAGAAAGAGCAGGGCTATGACATCCGCGAGGTCACCGATGAGGTATTCCTGAGCAGAAACAGTGTGGTATTCGACGAGGCTGAGAACAGAATGCACACCATCAAGGCTGTGATCGTAGCCACCATCGGCTAATCGAATCGAAACGCAAGTTGCGCAGAAGGTTTTCTGCAGGCAAGCAAGGAGGATTATTATGTATCCCGGAATCCATAACTATTCAGAAATCGGCAAACTGAACAAGGTTTTGCTGCATCGCATTGGCAAGGAAGTGGAAGGTCTGGTACCTGACAACTTCGAGAGACTTCTGTTCGACGACATCCCGTTCCTGGAGGTTGCGCAGAAGGAGCACGACCGCTTCGCGGAAGTGCTGAGAGAGAATGGCGTAGAGGTCGTCTACTATGTAGAAGAGACCGCAAAGGCCATCGCAGACCCGCAGGTCAAGAAAGCATTCCTGAACGACATTCTGGATGAGAGCAATCTGAACTCCCAGGCGGTCAGAGAGGCCATCTTTAACTATCTGTTCGAGATGCCGGCCGAGGAAATGGTCGCCAAGATCATCGCCGGTGTCCGCAAGACAGATATTGAGAACGTGGCTTCCACCAACCTGGCAGACATGATCTCTTCGGCATATCCGTTCTACATGGATCCTATGCCGAACCTGTACTTCACCAGAGATCCCGGTGCCTGTGTAGGCAACGGTCTGAATGTACACCATATGAGCACCGCTACCAGGAGACGCGAGTGCCTGCTGCTTCAGTACATGCTGAAATACAACAAGGACTTCGCTCCAGAAGGAACCCAGCAGTGGTACGACTACAACGATCCCGCTTCCATCGAGGGCGGAGACGTTCTGGTCCTGAACGCTGAGACCGTGGCCATCGGCCTGTCCCAGAGAACCACCGCCATCGGCATCGAGAAGCTGGCGGAGAACCTGCTGCACAAGTCCACCTTCAAGAGAGTGCTGGTGTTCGATATTCCCAAGAGCAGAGCATTCATGCACCTGGATACCGTATTTACCATGGTTGACTTTGACAAGTTCACCATCCACCCGGAGATCGAAGGACCGCTTCAGCTGTTCGAGATCACACTGGGACCGGACGGGAAACCGAGATTTGAGTCTGTTACTGACCAGCTTGATCGTCTGCTGGCAAGGGTATTGAACGTACCTGCTGTAGATCTGATCCGCTGCGGAGGCGATGACTTTATGGCTGCACAGAGAGAGCAGTGGAACGATGGTTCCAACACCCTTTGCATCGCACCAGCCACTGTCATCACCTACGAGCGTAACTACGTGACCAACGATCTGCTGGACAAGAAGGGCATCAAGGTCCTGACCATCCCCAGCGCAGAACTCTCCAGAGGAAGAGGCGGCCCGCGCTGCATGAGCTGTCCGGTCAACAGAGACGACCTGTAATACGTGCACAAAGCCTTCCCCTCGCTGTCTTTTGCAGCGAGGGATACTTACGGAAATCCCTACTATTAGATGAGAAATGGAGAAGAAACAATGGCAGAGAAAATCGTAATCGCACTGGGCGGAAATGCGCTGCAGTCCGGTAAGGGCGAGGCTACCGCAGAAGCCCAGCTTAACGTAGTAAAGAAAACCTGTGAACATCTGGCTGACATCAGCGAGAAGGGCTATGAGATCGGTATCGTTCACGGCAACGGTCCTCAGGTTGGCCGCATCCTGCTGGCTTCCGAGACCGCCAAGGACGTGACTCCGGCGATGCCTTTCGACGTCTGCGGTGCTATGTCTCAGGGCTACATCGGCTATCACATTCAGGAGGCCCTGAAATACGCCCTGTCCAAGCGCAACAGAAACGTCCCGGTGGCCACCATCGTGACCCAGGTCGTGGTCGAGAAGCAGGACCCTGCTTTCCAGAACCCCACCAAGCCCATCGGTCCTTTCTATACCGAGGAAGAAGCTAAGGTTCTGCAGGAGGAGAAGGGCTACACCATGAAGGAAGATGCCGGAAGAGGCTGGAGAAGAGTGGTTCCTTCCCCCATGCCGCGTAAGATCGTTGAAATCGATGCGATCCGCAAGCTGTGGCCTTCCACCATCACCGTTTCCGTCGGCGGAGGCGGCATCCCGGTCGTTGAGAACCCGGATGGTACCCTGGAGGGCATCGCAGCCGTGATCGACAAGGACTTCGGTGCTGAGCTGCTGGCCGAGAAGGTCGAAGCAGATGTTCTCATGATCCTCACTGAGGTGGAGAAGGTCGCCATCAACTTCAACAAGCCCAACCAGGAGAACCTGTCCAACCTGACACTGGAGGACGCTGCCCGCTACATCGAGGAGGGACAGTTCGCCCCGGGAAGCATGCTGCCGAAGGTAGAGGCTGCCATGAAGTTCGTCAGAAAGTACCCGAACAAGAAGGCGATCATCACCTCTCTTGACAAAGCTGTAGAAGCTCTGGAAGGGAAGACCGGTACTACGATCACCTTCGCATAACTGAATACTCTTATAATGACAACGGCGGCAACAAGGCATACAGTGTTGCCGCCATTTCTTTACTGCGAAGAGGGGTTGGTGATGATGCTTTTTTCGTGTTTCCTTATAGATATTCCCTTGACGGGCTTTTAAATATATTATATATTATATACAAATATTAGTGAAAAATGACCGGTTCACCGGCAAGCACATAACGAGGATACAAGGAGGTATCGAGCATGTTTACAAGAGCGATTACCAGAAAACCCTGCAGGGCTTTGATCGATGGGATTTCTACTGCCATGTTTGGTGAGGGTAAGCCGGATTACGAGGCAGCCATCGCCCAGCACGCAGCGTACGTGGAGACGCTGAAGGGTCTGGGCCTGGATGTGACCGTACTGGAAGGGGACGAACGTTTTCCGGATTCCTGCTTTGTGGAGGATCCTGCGGTCGTTATGGAAGAGTGTGCCATCGTTACCAACCCTGCCACCGACTCCAGAAGAGATGAAAAGATCGAGATGGAGGAGGTCCTGAAGAGATTCTATGAGGAGGACAGAGTTTTCCACATCGAGGCACCGGGCACCATGGAGGGTGGCGATGTTATGCTGGTGGACAGGCACTTCTACGTCGGGATGTCCGACAGGACCAACGAAGAGGCTTTCCGTCAGTTCGCAGAGATCGTTGGCCAGTTCGGATACGAAGCTACAGCGGTTCCTGTGACCGAGGGACTGCATCTGAAGGATTTTGTGATTTACCTGGACAATGGACAGATGCTGGTTTCCGCCGCCATGAACGAGCAGCCGGCCTTTGCGGAGTATGAGCGCTACGTCATCGATCAGGATGAGCTGTACGCTATCAACAGCATGAACATCAATGGTACGGTGCTGGTTCCCAAAGGGTTCCCCAAGACCGCAGCCCTGATCGAGAAACTGGGCTATCCCATCAAACTGATGGATACCAATGAATTTCGTCTGATCGACGGCAGTCTCACCTGCCTGTCTCTTAGATTCTAATGCAACTAGGGAGGTTTTTATCATGAAAAAATTCAACAATGTCATCGTCAGAAGACCGTGCAAGGCAGTTTGTGACGGGATCACTTCCGCACCGGAGCTGGGACAGCCTATCTATGAGAAGGCTCTGGAGCAGCACGACGCGTACATCGAGGCTCTGAAGAAGTGCGGTGTGGACGTCACCGTCCTTCCGGCTGACGAGAGATATCCGGACTCTTGCTTTGTGGAGGATCCTGCGCTGATCACCAGAGCTTGCGCCATCATCACCAACCCGGGCGCAGAGTCCAGAAACGGTGAGAAGAACGAGATCATCGATGCCGTGAAGAAGTTCTTCCCGGAAGACAAGATCGAGTACATCAAGGACCCCGGCACCCTGGAGGGCGGCGATGTCATGATGGTAGATGACACTTTCTATGTAGGTCTGTCCGCAAGAACCAACAAGGAAGGTATCCGCCAGCTGACAGAGATCCTGAACAAGTACGGCATGGAATGCGTTGAGGTTCCTCTGGAGAAGGTGCTGCACCTGAAGACCGGTGTAAACTATCTGGAGCACAACAACATGCTGGTTGCCGGCGAGTTCGTCACCAAGCCGGTGTTCGAGAAATACAACAGAGTCGAGGTTCCGGAAGAGGAAGCTTACGGCGCCAACTGCATCTGGGTCAACGAGACTGTCATCGTTCCGGAAGGCTATCCTTCTGTACTGAAGGCTGTACAGGATCTGGGTTATGAGACTCTGATCGTTGACACATCTGAATTCAGAAAGATCGATGGAGGACTTTCCTGCCTGTCCCTGCGTTTTTGGGCTGAGTAACGTATGTCCCATGTCTGCGCCGGTGGCCCTGGCTGCCGGCCGGACTGATCTTGATCGAAATTATTTGAGAGGTTGTAAAAAGAATGGAAAATAATACAAACGAAGCAAACCTGAATCAGGAACGTTCACTTGGCCTGATTCCGATGGTGGCCTTCTCGGTAGGCTGCTGTCTTGCCTCCGGTGTGTTCGCCATCCCTGGCGATTTTGCCAATTCCGGAGCGTACACCCTGGCATCCTTGCTGGGCTGGCTGGTAGCTGGCGTGGGTATGCTCTCTCTGATGATGAGCTACTTCAATCTGAGTATCGCCAAGCCGGAACTGACTTCCGGTCTGTATACTTACTCCAAAGCCGGATTCGGTGAGTATGTGGGATTCAATGCGGCATGGGGCTACTGGCTTTCTGCGATCCTGGCGTACGTTACCTTCCAGGTGGGTCTGTTTGGCTCCCTGAGCGAAGTTATTCCCTGGCTGGAGAGCGGTTCTTCTATCAAGTCCCTGATCCTGGGCTCCATCATCCTATGGTTGCTGGTGCTGCTGGTACTTCGGGGCGTCAACCAGGCGGTCGTCCTGAACGTGATCATCGTCATTGCCAAGGCGCTGCCGATCCTGTTCATGGTCATCGCCGCCATCGTTGGAAACGCGTTCAGCTTTGAGACCTTCATGGCGAACTGGAATGATCCCAGCGGCACACCGGTGCTGAAGCAGGTCGTATCTACCTGTTTCGTGACCGTATGGTGCTTCATCGGAATTGAGGGTGCTGTGGTTATCTCCCACCGCGCCAAAACCACAAGAACTGCCGGTGCCGGCGCAACGATCTCTTTCCTGTGCCTGCTTGGTCTGTACTTCCTGATCTCCTTCCTGTCTATGGGAGTGGCAGATCACGATACCCTGGCCTCCTACACAGAGAACTACACCTTCTCCATGGCAGGTGTCATGGAGCAGATCGTCGGCCACTGGGGTGCTGTCCTGGTCAACGTGGCAGCCATCATCTCCATCGGTCTGGCCCTGTTCACCTATGTCATCCTCTGCGTTGACTCACTGGCAGGTCCGGCGGAGAACGACTGCTTCCCGGCGAAGTTCAACGAGCGTAACAAGAACAATGCACCGACCATGTCCATCATCGGAAGTGCAGTGGTCATTCAGGTGTTCATCGTCATCGCAACCTTCGCGAACTCTTCGTTCCAGAACTGCTACTACCTGTCCACCGTGGCTATCGTTATCCCGTACATGCTGTCCATGTTCTTCGCAGTGAAGACAGCTGTCAGGGGAGAACTGACCGTTGGACAGAGCGGGATCACCAAGGTCTTCACCTGGGCCTTTGCCCTCCTGGGCGGCGCTTATGGCTGCTGGATGTTCTACGCAACCTGTATTTCTGATCCGTATGTACTGATCGCGGCACTGCTGTTCTTCCCTGGTATCATCGTGTATGTCATCAAGCGGAAGGGAGCGGGCGAGAAGATCTTCCCCAAGACCTACGATGCGGTCATTGCAGCGGCTATGGCTGTCCTGTTCGTCGTCGCGATCTATCTGGTCGCCAGTGGCAACGAGATGGTCACAGGTATCCTGGCATAAGCACAAAGCAATATTTACCGAGTATACTGGCGCGGCCGCAATGGCCGCGCCTTGGCTGTAGTAAGGAGGAGGCATGAGTAACTATCCGAGACTGACCATTGACCTGAGAAAACTGAGGGAAAATGCATATCAGCTCCGGCAACTCTGCGACACCCGCGGTATTCAACTGGCTGGCGTGATCAAGGGGGCGAACGGACTTGTTCCCTGCGCCCGGGCGATGGCGGAAGCGGGCGTACGGTTTCTGGCGAGTTCCCGGTTGGAGCAGCTTGCCCATGTATGGGACGCGGGTATCGAAACGGAGAGGATGATGCTCCGGGTGCCCATGCTGTCGGAGGTCGATGAGGTCGTGCGACTCTGCTCCATCAGCCTTCAAAGCGATCCAGTGGTACTGGAGGCGATGGAGCAGGCAGCGGCGGCGGCCAATGTGGAGCATTCTGTGATCCTGATGGCGGATCTGGGGGACCTGCGAGAAGGCTGGTGGGACAAGGAGAGCTTTGTACAGGCGGCTTTGTGGGTGGAGAAGGACCTTCCGCATCTGCATCTGGCGGGCATCGGAACCAACCTTGGCTGCTACGGATCCATCGTGGCAACGCCGAAAAAACTGGAGGAACTTGTGGTGTTGGCGGAGCAGATCGAAGCACAGATTGGCCGACCGTTGGAGTGGATTTCCGGTGGGGCGACGACCTCTCTGCCACGGGTGGTGGAGGGGAATATGCCTGCACGCGTCAATCTGCTTCGGGTCGGCGAGGGGATCCTGCTTGCGGAGTACATGCTGGATATGGAAGGGTATGGACCTGCCTTGGAAGAACTTGGAGTACACCTTCACCGGGATGTGTTCAGTCTGGAGGCTGAGGTGATTGAGGTGAGGGACAAGCCCACCTTTCCAGTAGGGGAGATCGGCTCGGTGGATGCGTTTGGGCATACCGTGCAGTATGAGGACCGGGGGATCAGACACCGGGCGTTACTGGCCTTGGGCAAGGTGGATTACGGCGATCCTGCGGACCTGCTTCCGCGAGTATCTGGTGTAGAAGTGTTGGGGGCGTCCAGCGACCACACCATTGCAGATGTGCAGGAGGCGATGGAAGCCGGCAGCGAGATTCACACCGGTGATGTGATCTCCTTCGATCTGACCTATTCCACACTGGTGTATGCTGCCAGTTCCGAGAACGTGAAGATCGTGTTTGAATAACGCTGTTTTTGTTTCCCGGTCCAAAGGTTTGGGGAAGTCCAATCCCTGCCGTTTATCTAAAAGCTTAACGAGAAAACCCCCACTTCTGCAAGTGGAGGGATGAATCGTTCGGGATGGGCCAAAGGATGCTATACGGCTATACCCTCGAGTGTCGCTCTGCAGGAGAGCCATTTCTGAGTAAAATGCCAGGAACTTCCTGTTTCGATATTGCATAAACGGATGACATGTGATACGATAAGAACATACGTTCGGAGGTGTATCATGAAGCGTATCAGAGGATACCGGTATCGCGCATATCCAGACCGGAAACAGCAGGCGTTCTTCGCACGGACCTTTGGGGCCTGTCGTTTTGTATATAACTACTATCTTGAACAGAAGAAAACGTTTTGGGAGGAGTGTCATGACACGCTGAAATACACAGAAGAAAGCAGAGATCTGTCCCATCACCTGAAAAAGGAGGCACCATGGCTGAAAGAAGCTGACAGCATCGCGCTGCAGCAAGCCCTGAGACACCTGGAACAAGCATATGAGAACTTTTTTCAGAAGCGAGGAGGGTATCCGAAGTTCAAAAGCAAACGGCATGCTCAGAGTTACCGAACGATGAATGTAAATGGCAGCATCCGGATCGGAGGAGACCGGATCCGGGTACCGAAAGCAGGAGAAGTTAAGATCCGAAATACAAGAGTCTTTGACGGAAGGATCCTGTCGGCCACGGTATCCATGACAGCCAGCGGGAGGTATTACATCACGCTGCAGGTAGAGGAGGAGGCAGAAGTGCTTCCGAACAAAGGAGGAGAAACGGGGCTGGATGCTGGGCTGACGGTCCTGTATACTGATTCATCCGGGAAGAGCGTTCCGAACCCAAGGACACAGAAGAAGCACGAGAAGAAGATCGCAAGACTTGCGAAGAAGCTGTCGAGAAAGAAGAGAGGATCGAAGAACCGGGAGAAGGCAAGGAAGAAACTTGCGAGAGAACAGGAGAAGGTAGCAGACATCAGAAGAGACTATTTGCATAAGGAGACCTGTCGGCTGGCGAACGAGAACCAAGTCGTCTGCGTAGAGGATCTGAATGTAAAAGGGATGATGAAAAACCACAGGCTCGCCAGGTCCATCGGAGACGCGTCGTGGGGGGAGTTCTACCGGATGCTGGAATACAAGCTGGCAGATCATGGCGGGGTACTGGTGAAGGTACCGCGGACATTCCCGTCAAGCCAGCAATGTTCGTGCTGTGGAAAGAGAAACACGGGGGTCAAGGATCTTTCGGTCAGGAGATGGAAGTGCCCGGTGTGTGGAGCGCTGCATGACAGAGATGTGAATGCAGCGATCAATATACTGAAGAAAGGGAAGGAGATCCTGGCGGCATAGAGCCTCTGGGACGAAATATCGTACCGTGGGTCGCACGGGAAGTAAAGCCTGTGGAGAGAGTGTAAGACGGAGTTTCCAAGGGAACCTGCAGTTCTCGATGAAGCAGGAATCCCCCACTTCAAATACGCGTCAGTGTATTAAGTGGTGGGAGCGTTCAAGGTATAATAAGGGCAAAAGACAATTGCAGGAAAGAGGGTGTTGTTATGAGTCGTTGGATCGATCGGGGTAAGCGAGCACTTGAGATCTACCGGGAAAACAATGTTTCGGTGTATGCAGGGAATGCGACTTTGTTCATGGTGACGGCGGCGGCACCTTTTCTCATGTTGATCATCGCCATCGTCAATCTGCTCCCGGGGTATTCCCCGAAGGATGTGACGGCGGTGTTTTTTCAGTTGCTGCCGAACCTGGACTCTATTCGGGGCCTGGTTGAGTCCATGGTCGCAAACCTGAAGAGTCAGTCCGGGGGTCTGCTGGCCTCTGTTTCCGCCCTGACCACTCTCTGGTCAGCCAGCAAGGGGGTTTCTGCGATCCAGAAGGGACTGAATCAGCTGAACCAGGTGGAGGAGACGAGCAAGATACGGGGCCTCCTGAAACAGTTGGTATTTACTTTGACCCTGGTCGTGCTGTTTCCGGCACTGCTGGTGTTCGAGATGTTGGGGGATTCTATCGAAGGAATCCTGTTTGGCGCACTGGAGAAACTGGATCCAAAGGGACTGGAAGCGATGGAAGAAGGCATCAGATCCTTCTTTCACATCAGTGCTCTGGTTGTTGCGCTGCTGGCGTTTCTGGTGATCCTGCAGATCTACGCAAAGCTGCCTGCTTCCCAAAAGTCTCTGAAAAGTCAAATCCCAGGTGCGTTGTTAACAGGTGTCGGCTGGTATGCTTTTACCAGGTTATTCGCCTTCTTCATCCCGCGTTTTTACCATGCTTCCAGTCTGTACGGGTCGCTGGCTTCGCTGTTTCTGGTGCTCTTGTGGTTGCGATTCGTGATCATGATCCTCTTCGCCGGCGAAGCGCTGAATCTGGCGGTGGAAGAGGACAAAGCAAATCAATGATGAAAAAACTTGCATCCTGTGAGGAATGGACGTATAATAGATGTGTATTTTTTTGCATACGTTATAGTCTTCCGGGGTATACTCGGAGGAGAAGTTAATGGAGGATATAGCAATGAGCGACAATGAGAGAAGAGTAGGCACTGTTTCCAGAGGAATCCGTTGCCCTATCATCAGAGAGGGCGATGACCTGGTGGAGATCGTAACAGACAGCGTGTTGGGAGCAGCGGAGGCCGAGGGATTTTCACTTCGGGACAGAGATGTCATCTCCATCACAGAATCCATTGTCGCAAGATCTCAGGGGAATTATTGCAGTGTGGACGACATCGCAGAGGATGTACGCGCCAAGTTGGGGGGAGATACCATCGGTGTTATCTTCCCGATCCTGTCCAGAAACCGTTTTGCCATCTGCCTGAGAGGCATTGCCAAGGGTGCCAGAAAGGTCGTCCTGATGCTGAGTTATCCTTCGGATGAGGTGGGGAACGAGCTGGTCAGCCTGGACAAAATCGATGCTGCAGGGATCAATCCCTACAGTGATGTGCTGACCCTGGAGAAATACAGAGAACTTTTCGGAGAGAATAAGCATGAGTTCACGGGCGTTGACTATGTGGACTACTATAAGAAACTGATCGAGGATTGCGGAGCGGAGGCGGAGATCATCTTTGCCAACCATGCTCAGTCGGTACTGCCTTATGCTGATCATGTGCTGACCTGTGATATCCATACCCGCAAGCGGACCAAGCGCATCCTGAAGGATGCAGGCGCCGCCGTGGTGATGGGACTGGATGACATCATGACTGCACCGGTAGGCGGCAGCGGCTGCAATGAACGTTACGGTTTGCTGGGCTCCAACAAGTCCACGGAAGACAAGGTCAAGCTTTTCCCGCGGGAGTGCAAGGATCTGGTGTTGGATATCCAGGCGAAGATCCTGGAGAAGACTGGCAAGCATGTCGAGGTGATGGTCTATGGTGACGGCGCCTTCAAGGATCCTCAGGGAAAGATCTGGGAACTGGCTGATCCCGTGGTATCCCCGGCCTTTACAGATGGTCTGATCGGAACACCCAACGAGTTGAAACTGAAGTATCTGGCCGATAACGACTTCAGTGAGCTGTCCGGTGAGGCTCTGAAACAGGCGATCTCCGACAGCATCCGCCAGAAGGACGACAACCTGGTAGGCAACATGGCCTCTGAAGGGACTACCCCCCGTCAGCTCACCGACCTGATCGGTTCGCTCTGCGACCTGACCTCTGGTTCCGGCGACAAGGGAACACCGGTGGTATTGGTACAGGGATACTTCGATAACTACACCAACTGATTTTGAAAATGCGAAGGCTGTCTGAAGAAGACAGCCTTTTTCATATGGTAGAGACCTTAAATTTCGGGGTTCCCCTAAAACAATTCGTCTGGTATACTATATATTAGGGATTTGTGACGAGCTTACAAGCACGTCAGGAGCTTTGCTCCATTTAAATCAAAAGGGGGATACATCGTGGCACATATGATAGAGATGCGCAAGGTGTCGAAGTTTTATTCACAGAATAATACTGTCAGCACCGGATTTTCCAGGGTGAGCCTCGATCTTGACGTGGGAGATTTTGTGGTGATCACCGGAGAGAGCGGCGGGGGGAAGTCTACCCTGCTGAACGTGATCTCCGGACTGGATACCTATGAAGAGGGTGAGATGTTCGTAAACGGCGAGGACATCAGCGCCTTCACTACAGAAGAATACGAGGACTACCGGAAGACCTATATCGGGAACATCTTCCAGGACTTCAACCTGATCAACAGCTACACGGTCTATCAGAACGTGGAGCTTGTTTTGCTTCTGAACGGACATAAGGGTGGGAATCTGAAAGGTGGGATCATGAAGATCCTGGACTGGGTAGGTCTGAAGAAATACGCCAGAACCAAAGTCTCCAAGCTGTCCGGCGGGCAGAAACAGCGAGTGGCCATCGCAAGAGCGTTTGCCAAGAACTCACCGATCATCGTCGCGGACGAACCGACGGGGAATCTCGACAGTGAATCTGCGGTGAAAGTGATGGAGATCCTGGCTGCTATGGCCAGGGATAGACTGGTGATCGTGGTTACCCATAATTATGAGCAGGCAGAGCCATATGCCACCCGCAAGATCATGATGCGGGATGGAAGGATTATCGAAGACAATCGGATCCGGCCACCTTTTGTCGAGCAGGAAGGCTCCGATGACCGAGAACAAGAAAAGTCTGAGGACGCGGAAGAGAAATCGACGGCAGAAGCCATCATCGCCGCTGACAAAGCCGAGAAAGAACGCCTCCGGGAGGAGGCGCGCCTGGAACGGGAGCGTCGGGAGGAACGGCGCAGGCGGAAGAGACTGACCAGGCTTCGGAAACGTTCTCAGCTCAGACTGGGGATACGCAATGCCTTCAATCTTCCGACCAAGTTCCTGCTCCTTCTGTTCATCTATCTGTTCGTCACAGCGGCCGTGGTAGGGGTGTTTACCTCTATGCAGACGGCGCAGCACGAGCAGAACAATGTGGGCGAGGCAGAGTACTTTTTCGACTCTTCTCCGGAGCGGATCGTGCTGCGGAAGGCGGACAGGAGTGTCATCACCGATGAAGACGTGGCCTCGATCCGCAGGATGGAGCAGGTAGATCATGTGGTGCTGAACGACCTGGCGCTAGATCGGATCGCCTCTCTGGAATCTGAGAAGGTCTATGTGGAAGGGCCTGTATACAGTGTGGATATGTTGGAGGAGAAGGACCTGGCCTATGGATCGTTGCCCAGGACAGACCGGGAGATTGTCATCGGTGTGGATGACACCTCGGATTCCTACGAGACACTGAAGGACATGGGGCAGAAGATCATCGGCAAGAAGTATTACGTTACTTCTTATGATAATCAGCAGGGTGAAAGCGGCAGGATCAGTGAGAAGAAATGCATCATATCCGGCATCACCTTCAAGAAGGCAGAAGCGCAGAAGATCAGAGATTATGGATACTCCAGGTTCTACGTCAGGGAGAATCTGGCCAACAAGATGCTGATCGCCAGTGTGGCGATCTCTTCCAAGACGGAACTGAAATTCGGAGACAAGATCATCTCTGCAGGCACCGGGCAGAAGGTCTACGTGACAGATAAGCTGAAGGCCGGACAGGCGATCATACTGGATGAGGACGCCCAGTCCTATTTTGTGGAAGGAAAGGCGGTGGGGAAACCCATGCAGATCCGGGTGACCAACCACTATTTCAAGTCCAGAGGCAAGTTCACCATCGCCAAGGTCGTCACTCCCAAGACCATCAAGGAAGACCTGGGCTACAAGAGAGATGCCTACGATACCTATGTGGGCTGTGTGTTCATCAGTGCTGCCGATTATGCCAAACTCTATGACCAGGGAAATTACCAGGTCAGTGCCTTTGTGAAGGACGACAGGGACGCGCAGGACGTGGCAGGCGCCCTGAGGAAGAGCGGATATGAGGCTTTGGCCATGAAGGATATACTGGAGAATGAGACAGGTGACCTGCAGTTTGCCAGCAGAATGATCAGTGCGTGTGTGCTGATCCTGATGTTCCTGGTACTGTTCTTCATTGCTTACACGGTGATCCGGTTGATCATGCGATCCCGTAACGAGTACTTCTCCATACTGAGGATCCTGGGAGCGACCCAGAGGAACACCCGTAACATCCTGCGGATCGAGCTGCTGGTGATCATGACCATCGCGGTAGGAATCAGTTCCGGCTTCCTGGTGTTGGTGGAGAGGGGAATGATCGATCTGCCGATGTTGAAGACATATCTGAACTACGTGGAGCCGGTCCATTACGCGGTCTTGTTCCTGGTGATGCTGTTCATGTCGCTTTTGATCGCCTCGCGCTACTCCAAGCGGATCTTTTCACAGAGCGCCATGCGCGTCTACAGAGGAGGTGAGCAGGCATGATCAGACTGGAGAAGGTTGACAAGTATTTCAACAAGGGAAAGGCCAACGAGATCCATGTGATCAACAACACCACCCTGGAGCTTCCGGAATCGGGAATTGTGACGCTTCTGGGGCCATCCGGGTCCGGTAAGACCACATTGCTGAACGTGGTGGGCGGGCTGGATCGGTTCAATCGGGGCAAGATGACCATCGAGGGAAAGAGAATCGGACGGCATCGCAGCGGACGGTTCGACCGTCTCCGCAACGCCAAGATCGGATATATATTCCAGAACTTCAACTTGCTGGACGACCGTACGGTGTTTGATAACGTGGCCCTGGCGCTGCGGATGATCGGCATCCGCAACAAGAGAGTGGTACAGGAGCGCGTCAACTACTGCCTGAAGGCAGTGGGGATCTATGCTTACCGAAACAGATTGGCGGGGAGCATCTCCGGTGGACAGCGTCAGCGGGTGGCCATCGCCAGAGCGATCGTGAAGAACCCCAGAATCATCATCGCCGATGAACCTACCGGGAATCTGGATTCTGCCAATACTCTGGAGGTCATGAACATCATCAAGAGGATCTCTGAGGAAAGGCTGGTTCTCCTGGTCACCCACGAGGAGGAACTGGCAGAGTTCTACTCTGACAGGACGATCCGGATAATGGACGGCAAGGTGGTCAGCGATGTGACCAACGATACGGAAGGAAAACTGGATTATCAGTTAGAGAACAAGATTTACCTGAAGGACATGCCTTATGCGGACTATCTGGGCGCAGGCGACGTGATCGTCGATCTTTATGCGGACAGACCACGAGAGGCAGACATCAAGTTGGTTCTGCGGGGAGGCAACCTGTTCATCGATACCGGCGGAAAGTACACGGTGGTGGACGAGAACAGCGATATAGAACTGGTGGATGAGCACTACACCGCCTATGACAAGAGCTTTTTTGAGGAAAACAAGTTCGACTATAACGCTTTTTTGCCACGGCGTTACAGGGTGCGGTACAAGTCCATCTACGGACTGATCGGATCCATAGTGCGGGGATTTGGACGGATTCGGAGTTTCCGGATGCTGAAGAAACTCCTGCTGCTGGGCTTTGTGCTGGCGGCGGCCTTCATGTTCTTTGCGGTCAGCCATATCGCGGGGGTGAGGGATATCCAACGGACGGATTTCATGCAGACCAACGATCACTACATTACGGTGCCGGATCCCGGAAAGAGTGAGAAACTCCTGAAGGACATCAGCAAGATGGAAGGGGTGGAGTATGTGATCCCCGGAACCTCGGAAGTGAATTTTGTGCTTCCGCTGGATGACTACTACCAGACCACGACGCTGAATGCAGACCTGCCCGGATCGCTGGTCTCAGCAGAGACTCTGAACGAGGCCAACATCTATATGGGCAAATTGCCGGAGAAGTCCGACGAAGTTGCGGTGGATCTCAGCATCCTCACGAGGTTTCTGAGGAACAAAGCCGGGGGCGCTGTGAATCTGCACTCCTACAGACAGTTCCTGGGGAGGAGCATACGGGTGCCGAACCTGGATCCTTATGTGATCACAGCGATCGTGGACACGCAGTCGCCGTCCATCTTTGCTCAACCGGATCAGTTCACCAACATTATCGCCAACGCACCGGAGGTGCTGGAGTCGGATCAGGCGATGGGAAACAACGTGTCAGAGGTTGGGGAGGAGCTTGCGCAGGCAGTAAGGCCCTGGTCTTTGGCACCTAAGTCCGTGAAACTCAAGCAGGGCAGACTCCCCAAGGATGATTACGAGACCATCGTGAACATCGAGTTCAAGGACGACATGCCTCTGAACAAGAAGGTGGAGAAGACCATGAACGGAAAGAAGCTTACGGTAGTGGGCTACTATACCACCAACCGTTACGGGGCAGACACTTATTATGTCACAGATCACATGATCGAGCTGGACAATCTGAGTCGAAACCGCAAACTTTCCGTCTACGCAGCCGATGTGGACATGACCAAGACGGACCTGGAGATGGCGGACATCGCTTCCACTATCAACTTCGACCGGGAGCGGGCGGCCTATGTGGAGTCCATCAAAGGAAAACTGCGCACCTCGCTGGTGCTTGCAGCGGTGATCCTCCTGATCTCTCTGATCGAGATCTATCTGATGCTGCGTTCCTCCTTCCTGTCCCGGATCCGGGAGATTGGTATCCTGCGGGCAATCGGTGTCAAGAAGGGGGACATCTACCGGATGTTCGCCGGGGAGATCGTGGCGATCACACTGGTTACCTCTGTGATCGGCATCGGAGTAATGTATTACATCATGTCCAACGTGGTGAAGCTCAGTTACTATTATCAGGATATGTACATGGTGAATCCGGCCATCGCCGGCATCACGCTGGGGGCAGAGCTCCTGTTCAACCTTGTGATCGGTCTGATTCCGGTGTTCCGCACCATGCGGAAGACACCGGCGGAGATATTGAGCAGAACAGATATATGAGAAAGGGAAAGTGAAAGATGAGCAACCTGTTGAAAAGAAAGGCGGCTTCGCTGATCCTGATCATCGCAGTGGCAGCAGCCATGCTTGCAATGACGGAGACGCCATCCAGTGCCGCTTCCGGCAAGTATTGGATCAAGGTCAACAAACAGAAGTGTGTTGCCACCGTCTACAAGCATTCCGGGGGGAAGTGGAAACCGTACCGCGCCATGCTTTGTTCCGTGGGGAAGCGGAGCACACCGACACCATCGGGGACCTTCCGCCTGGGTGGAAAGTTCCGCTGGATCCGCATGGTTACCGAGGGCGTGACGACCTATGAGCAGTATACCACCCGCTTCCACGGAGAGTATTACCTGCACTCTCCCTGCTACGCCAAGCCGAAGAAGAACCGCCAGAAAGCGCATACTTACTATACCATCGGCAAGCATGTCACCCACGGATGCATCCGTTTTGCGGTGATGGATGCCAAGTGGATCTATGAGAACTGTGCCCGCGGGACCAGAGTCACCATCTACAGCAGCAGCCACGCAGGGCCGCTTGGGAAACCGGCCCCGGTGAAGTACGTGAAGAAGCACGGCCGCGCCTGGGATCCTACCGACCCTGACAAGAAGAACCCGGTCTTCCGTATGCGCAAGCCTAAGTTCACCATCAACAAGGCAACCAACGTGCTTTACGGAAAGAACTACGCTCTGCGGGCAGGGGTCAAAGTGATGAACACCAACGCCATCCAGAACCTGACCGGAAACATGAAGATCACCAAACTGACCAGGAACGGCGCCTCCATGTCCATCAAAAAATTCTCTACCAGAAGCCTGGGAGAATACAGGGTCACTTACTACATCAAGGATAAGTACTGCATCAAGAAAGGCGGCAAAGGAACGAGCCAGACCTTCACCTTCCGGGTCATCGATCAGAGCACTATCAGCGGTGTGACGAACAAAGCTCTGAACCAGGATGATAGGGCGAACCTTCTGGCTGGTGTCAGCGCCAAGGCCCTGAGCCGCGACCTGACCAGTACCATCAAGGTGACGATCACAAAACCAGATGGGTCACAGAGAATCCTGTCTGCCACAGAGGCGAAGAATTTCCTGTTTGACCAGGCGGATGCCTACAAGGTGACGTATGCTGTCACCAATCCGTACCCGAAGAAGGTGGTCAGCAAGGTGGCGACCTATACGGTGAAGGCGAAGGAAGTGGCACCGGAACCGCAGCAGCCGGAACAGCCAGAGCAGAAAGCACAGCAGCCCTCAACACAGAAGGCTCTGAAGGCGGCACCGGAAGAAACAGCACAACCTGCGACCGACCAGGGTGCGGACCAGGTGCCTGCCGCTGCGGAATCTGAGGAAACAGAATAGATATGTGCGCAAGGGTCAGGCTGGCCTGCGCACACCCAGAGAAAAAGAGGTCGCTGCATTTGCAGCGACCTCTTGCTTTGTTGATGTCGGAAAACCTTACAGATCCTCTCTGTTCACTGGGCAGACCATGCAGCGTGTGCCGCCTCTTCCGCGGGATAGTTCGGATCCCGGGATGGTGATGACCTCTACTCCCACCTTGTCCAGAATATCATTGGTGATGGTGTTCCGTCTGTATGCAATGACCTTGCCCGGAGCGATGGCCAGCAGGTTGGCGGCATCGCCCCACTGTTCTCTCTGTGCGGCGAGGAAGTCGTCTCCTCCGCAGCGCAACAGCTGGATAGCAGGCAGATCCAGAGCTTTCCTGAGCATATCAGACAGAGAATCGGTAACGGTAGTGAGTTTCGGTTCACCGCCCTTGCCTCTGGTGACGATGAACTTGTTAGGAATGTCCTCTACATCGTGGTGGATAGCGAACTTGTCCTTATCGACCATGGTCATGATGGTATCCAGATGCATGTAAGCACGGGTCTTGGGGATATCGAAAATCAGGATCTTCTCGAAATCTGTCTTGTCCAGGATGTTCTTGGCCAAAGTCTCAACACCCTTGGCGCTGGTTCTTTGAGAAAGGCCGATGGCGATGACCTTGTCGCTGAGGACGTGGATGTCGCCACCCTCTACGGAATAAGGACCGTCATAATCGTACAAAAGCTCAGCGGTGTCCTTGTAGAGATACTTGAACATCAAGGCTTCTCTTCTTCTGGTCTCTGTGCTCATATGGTGGATGGAGAGTTTGTCACCGATGAACGCCAGTGGGTCTCTGGTGAAGTACATGTTGGGCAGAGGATCCAGATAGAACGGATAGGTAGAAGTGATGATGTCGGCCAGTGTCTTGGCAGGGATTTCCTTCACATCTTCCTTCTTCAGTCCGCCGATGAGGGTGTCGACCATAGTCTTGGCGTCCAGAGACATGAGGTGCTCGGTGATCGCCTCTTTCACTCCCTCGGAATAAATATTGCTCTCACTCAAATAGTCGGCTACGAACTGTTTCCTGACGGCGTTATCAGTCAGTGCCTCTGCCATCTGGTCAGCGAAGTAGATCACGTCTACACCATTCTCGCCGAGGATCTCCACGAAACGATCGTGCTCCTCCTGTGCCACCTTCAGATACGGGATATCGTCAAAGAGCAGACGCTCGAAATTTTCCGGAACGAGTCCCTCAACCTCATGCCCGATACGGTGCATGATGACGGTATTCAGCTTTCCGATTTCGGAAAAATTATGAGCTGCTAATTTCATCTTCCATTACCTTCCTTTCCAATTGATAACAGTGTCTATTACACTCTCATTATAATCCGAATAGGACGGATTGTCCACTTGTTTTGGATGTGCACCAAAGGGTGTCAAATGTGTCAAAGGTGTGTCAAAGGGGACGGTTCTTTTTGACACACCGAAAAGTGTGTCAAAAAGAACCGTCCCCTTTGACACACCTTTGACACACCTTTACACACCCATTGACATATATGGTAAGATAGACGGGAAGAAAGGAAGTGACTATGTTACATATTGAAGATGATACGATCAAGAAACTACTACTGAAGGGAAAGTTCGGATTTGAACTGGAGTCCCACAGGATCACCATGGATGGGCATCTGGCACATACCGCCCATCCTTTCCCTGGAGATCCTCATATTTCCAGAGATTTCAGTGAAGATCAGATAGAGATCAACACCTCTCCCTACGACACGGCAGAGGAAGCAATCGATGCGATGGAAGGGTATATGGCGCAGGTGCAGGAGGCTTTGTGCCGGAAAGACCGGCAGGAGTGTCTGTGGCCGTTTTCTAATCCACCGTACATCAAGAATGAGAGGGACATCCGCATCGCCCAGTACTATGGAGAGGAGCGAGAGAATACCACTTACCGGGAATTTCTCAGCGATCGGTACGGGCGGTATCTGATGACCTACTCGGGGATCCACGTCAACTATTCTTTTGCGGATGAGTTGCTGGCCCGAAACGCTGAGATCGATGGAGTCCCTTACGATCGTGCTTATAAGGACAGGTTCTATGTGGATCTTGCGGAAAAAGCGGCTGCCTATGGATGGGTGCTGGTGGCGCTGATGGCGGCCAGTCCGGTGATGGACAGTTCTTTCTTCCAGCAGGGCGTCTACGATGGAACAGACTTCTGCGGGATGGCCTCTCCACGCTGCAGCGAGCTTGGGTATTGGAATCAGTTTTCGCCCATGTTTGACTATACAGATCTGGATGCTTATGTGGACAAGATCCAATCCTACGTTGATGAGGAGATGCTGGTGGCAGCCAGAGAACTCTATTATCCGATCCGCATCAAGCCTGCCGGGAAATACAGCCTGGAGGCATTGCGGGAACAGGGAGTGGACCACATCGAGTTCCGGATGTATGACCTGCATCCCTTCTCGCCCCTTGGGTTGAATCTGCGGGATGTGAAGTTCGCCCAACTGTTTCTGGTATGGCTTGCTTCCTTCCGGATCGAGCGCATGAGCGGTGGCATGCAGGTTCAGGCGGTCCAGAATTTCAAAAACGCGGCGCATTATGATCTGGATGCGGCCAAGGTGACGGTACCGGGATGTATCTGTGAGAACGAGATCTGTGGCATGCCCAAGCGCTTCTCAGGATCTGTGCGGGAGACCGCCATCTGTATCCTGGAGAGCATGCGCGCGTTTTTTGGAGAGTTTTCCATAGAAGTGCGGGACAACGTGGAGTACCAGATGGACAAGATGACCGATGAGAGCAAGCGCTATGCGGTGCAGGTGCGGCGCGAGTACGGCGAAGGCTTTGTGCGGCGGGGACTCAGCCTCGCCCAGAAGCGGCAGAGGCAGCTCCTTCAGAAAGCCTCCAGGGAGGCAGAAGGGAAGGAGAGAGGATGAACCGAGGCGTCGCTTATCTGCTGACTGCGATGACAGCCCTTTTCTGGGGGCTGTCGTTTGTTGTGCTGAACAAAGCCCTGGATTATGTGGATGAGTTTCAGGTACTGGCCTTGCGCTGGACACTGGCGTCTCTGCTCTTTGGCGGACTGATTGTTTTTCGGGTGATTCGGATCGACCTCCGCCAGCCGGAGTGGAAGTACCTGCTCCTCACAGGAATCCTGGAGCCTGGGATCTACTCTGTGTTTGAGATCTTTGGACTGAGCCATACGTCCCCGTCTGTGAGTTCGATCTTCATTGCGACGATCCCTACCATGACGCTGCTGATGGAGGCGGTGATCTGGCGTGCCAGGTTGAGCAGGCGGAGTGTGGGGAGCATTCTTCTGGCTTTTTTTGGCGTGATGGTGTTTACCGTGTTTTCGCCGGCGTTTCAACTGGGCGGGAGTATGAGAGGCTATGCTTATATGATGGGGGCAGTGGTAGCCGGTGCTGTCTACACGTTTGCCAGCAAGGCGGCCAGCCGAGCCTATGGCCCGCTGGAGATCACAGCGGTGATGGCGTTCGTAGGGACGATCGTGTTCAACCTGGTGTGTTTGCTGCGGGGCCACGGCATGGATACCTATACCATCTGCCTGAGCAATGGGAAGCTGCTGGCGGCGATCCTTTTTCTGGGGATCTGTTGCTCCAGTCTGTGCTACATCGCTTTCAACAAGATCATTGCCCACATCGACGCTGCAATGGCCAACAACCTGGTAGGGAATCTGACCACTGCAGTGGGGGTGGCAGGGGGAATCCTGTTCAACCGGGATCCGGCCGGCTGGTTCACCGTGGTGGGCATGCTTCTGACGCTGGTAGGCGTGTGGATGTCCTCCCGTGAGGTAGAAGACTGACAATTACCATATATGGAAAATATACCCAATTATTTGTGTGCTCTCGGTTGCCACGGAGAGGGCTTTGTGGTACAATGATGTGGAGTTATCTTTACAGGAATTGAGGCGAAACGAGTGAAGGAAATATTTGTAAATGAACTGGAAACCGGGCTGGAGTTCATGAGTTTTTTCATGGTGAAGAGCATCGCTGTCCGCATGGGGGCGAACCACAAGCTATACCTGGATCTGACTCTGGGCGACAGGACCGGAGAGGTTAACGGAAAGAAATGGGACGTGTCTGAGGCGGAAGCGGAGAGCCTGAAGAAGATCAAGGAAGGCGATGTGATCAAGGTAAAGGCACAGGTTACGGAGTGGCAGAACCAGAAGCAGCTGCGCATCAGCCGGATCCGCCTGTCTGCTCCCTCGGATGGCATCGTCATCGGGGAATATATCAAGGCGGCGCCTGAGAAGCCGAAGGATATGTACGATTACATCCACGGTGTCGCAGAGAACATGGAGGATCAGGATCTGCGGGCGATCTGTCTGCGGGTGCTGGAGGATAACAGAGAGAAACTCATGTACTACCCGGCTGCATCCAAGAACCACCATGCCGAGTATGCCGGTCTTCTCTATCACATGAAGAGAATGCTCATGGCCGGGCTGGCTCTGTGCGAGGTCTATACGGATCTGAAGAGGGATCTGGTCTGTGCCGGTGTTATCGTCCATGATATGCAGAAGATCTTTGAGATCCAGTCGGATGAGAACGGGATCTCCCCGGGCTACTCCTTCGAGGGGCAACTGCTTGGGCATATCGTTATGGGAGTGAAATACATGGACAGACTCAGCGAGGAACTTGGATTCCCTCGGGAGAAGGCGATCATGCTGGAGCATATGATCCTTTCCCATCACTATGAGCCAGAGTTCGGCAGCCCCAAGAAGCCACTGTTTCCTGAGGCGGAAGTGTTGCACTATCTGGACATCCTGGATGCTCGGATGTATGATATGTTCAGCGCGTTGGAGACGACCGATCCGGGGATGTTCTCCGATCGGATCTGGACACTGGATAACCGCAGACTATATAGACCCATGGAGGATGAGTAATTGATCAAGTTTGAGAAGGACGTACTTGCGATGCTCCAGGCGTTGGAGCAAGAGGGGTTTGAGACATACGCTACAGGGGAATGCATCATGGACTATGCGGCTGGGATCACACCAGAGGCGTGGACGCTTGTAACGAAGGCTGCACGGGAGGATGTGCTGCGAATCTTACCTGAGGTAGAAGCTGCAGAGGGTGAGGAAGGCGCTTTGCGGGTGGACCGCACCTATGAGGAAGAGGACGATAAGGGCGTCCTGCACACCAAAGGTTACATCTGTGATATCTATCACCTTGGAGGTACCATCGAGGAGGAAATCTCCCAGTACGGTTACACCGCTTGCGCCGTCGCAGACAACCCCGCCAGACAACTGGTGGATCCCTATGATGGCATGGAAGCCAACAAGAAGAAACTACTGAAGACCATCGGCGATGCGGACGAGTTGTTCGAGAAGGAGCCTATCCGGATGATGCAGGCCATGCGATATGTGTCCGCTTACGGTATGGATCTGTCTGTCAACCTGCACGATGCTATCCTGAGAAACTGGCGAAGACTCCTGGATCACGATATCGCGCCGATTCGTGCGGATCTGGAGGATATCCTCACTGGACCCAACGCCGGAAAGGCACTGAACATGATGTTCGACACTGGTTTGATGGCGGTTATCTTTGGAGAAGAGGTGGCTCGGAAGATCTCTGCGCAGGAGGGGAAACAGTTCGTAGAACTGTGCGAGGGAATCGACAAGGTCAAGCCCTTCCGGCTGCGGAGACTTGGTCTGCTTTACACAGTGTTGAATGAGAAGCGTGGACTGGCGGCCATCGATCGCATGCAGTTCGACGAGAAGACTGCGATGCATCTCCACGATGCCATGACAGAGATGATCAAGATCCAGTTCATCCGGAATGCCCCGGAACTGAAGCAATACGTGTTCTCCATGGGCATGGATCGCTATAACTATGTCCACAACCTGAGCAAGGCCCAGAGGATCGTCTATGACCAGCCGGAACTGCGAATCGAGGCCAGGAATCACATGATGCGTGAAATCCGAAGGAACGGAGAGCCGCTGTTCGTCGAAGATCTGGTGATCGACGCCAATGACATTATGGAGGCAGGGATCACAGATGATCCCGCCAGAGCGGAGGAACTTCTCACTTACGTGATCGCCAAGGTTCATCAGGATCCACGCAACAATGACAGGAAATATCTCCTGAAGATGGCAAAGAAATTCAACAAGAGTAAGTTCAAGGTCAGAACGAGATATGTGCACTGGCTCAGATAGTGTCGGCGGGGTTACATCAGAGGGGGACAGATGGAAACAAAGACCGGGATTTTGACCGAGATCATATTTTATAACGAGGAAAACGGGTACACCATCGCAGATATGGAAACCGACGAAGAATTGCTCACGGTAGTGGGCAATCTTCCATCTGCGAACAAGGGGGCCTGTTTTCAGTTAACGGGGAATTTCAGAAATCACCCAAAGTACGGAGAGCAGTTCGTCTTCACAGAGGCTGAGGAAAAACTACCGGAAACAACGGCAGGGATCGAGGGATTTCTGGCCTCCGGCGCCATCAAGGGGATTGGGCCCAAGATGGCCGGCGTCATTGTCCGGACCTTTGGGGAGGATACATTCCGCATCTTTGAGGAAGAACCGGCGCGGCTACTTGAGGTACCCGGCATCGGCGAGAAGAAGATGCAGACGATCGTAGAGGCATATAAGGCGCATCGGGAGTTTGCGGATGTGTCCGTGTACTTTCAAAAATACGGCGTGTCGGCTGCGCAGGCACTCAGACTATACAAAGCCTATGGGCGTGATGCCGTGAATCTGATGACGGAAAATCCGTACAGGCTGGTGGATGAGTTGTACGGATTCGGGTTCCGCCGGGCGGACGAAATCGCCATGAAACTGGGGCTGGCAGCGGACAGTCCCTACCGCATCGACAGCGGGATCCGCTATGCGCTGTCCTATATTGCATCGGACGGGAGTACCTACCTGCCGGAGCAGGAACTGCTGGAGCAGGTCTGTGAACTGCTCGATCTGACCCGGGAGCAGGTGGCTGAACGGATCACAGAACTGGCACTTTCCGGGGATCTGCAGATCGATCGTATCGAAGGTGAGGTGGTGGTCTACGATTATCTCTACTTCTATGCCGAGCAGAAGGTCTGCGCCGGGCTGGCGGCTCTCCGGAACGCGGAGATCAAGGCTTTGTCCGTGGACATCGACCGCACGATCCGGTTTACCGAGGAGAGCGCGGGGATCCCCTTCTCTGAGAAACAGAAACTGGCGATCCGAAGCTGCCTGACCCATGGTGTGTCGGTGATCACGGGAGGACCGGGCACCGGCAAGACCACCATCATCAATGCGGTGATCAATATTCTGGAGGAAAGCGATCTGTCGGTGGCTATTGCAGCCCCCACGGGCCGGGCGTCCAAGCGGATCACGGAGACCTCCGGGCACTATGCCCAGACAATCCACCGGCTGCTGGAGTATTACTATTCCGAGGATACCAAGGAGATGATCTTCGGGAAGAACCGGGAGGAACCGTTGGATTACGACGCGGTCATCATCGACGAGGCGTCCATGATCGATCTTCTGCTGATGAAGGCGCTGACGGATGCTCTCAGGCCGGGTACCAGATTGATCCTGGTGGGCGACAGCGACCAGCTGCCCTCTGTGGGGGCAGGGAATGTGCTCCGGGATCTGATCGAAAGCGACTACGTGCCGGTGGCGCGTCTCACGGAGATCTACCGGCAGGGGCAGGAGAGCATGATCGTGATGAATGCGCATCGGATCAACCATGGGGAGTATCCATCGGTCAACGGAAAGGAGACGGATTTCTTTTTCATGGATCGGAGCAATGAGGAGGATATGCAGGCGCTGATCGTGGATTTGGTGACCAGGCGATTACCGGCGTATTACAGGGATCTGGATCCGCTTGCAGAGATCCAGGTGCTCTCGCCAACCAAGAAAGGAAAGACCGGGACCAGAGAGCTGAACGCTGTGCTGCAGGCAAAGATCAACCCGAAGATGCCTGGGACACCGGAAAAGGCGCATCGAGGGCGGGTTTTCCGGGCCGGAGACAAGGTCATGCAGGTCCGGAACAACTACCAGCTCGAGTGGAGGATCCCCGGAAATCCGGAACCGGGGCAGGGAGTGTTCAACGGCGATGTGGGCTTCATCCAGGATATCTCGCCGGAGGATGGTACCATGACGGTGTTGTTCGACGAAGAGAAGTTCGTCCAGTATGATTTCGGTATGCTGGATGAGCTGGAACTGGCCTATGCGGTCACGGTTCACAAGAGCCAGGGCTCTGAGTTTCCGGTGATGGTGATGCCCATCTCCTGGCTGCCACCAATGCTGGCCACGAGGAACCTGCTCTATACGGCGGTCACGAGGGGAAAACAGGCTGTGGTCCTGGTGGGCGTTCGCGAACGCATGCACGCCATGATCGACAACGACCGCATCCGCCTGCGGTACTCCGGTCTTCGGTATCGCCTGGAGAAACTGTTGGAGTTCGAATAAAGAGTGTGTCAAAGGGTGTGTCAAAGGGGACGGTTCTTTTTGACACATTGTAATAGTTTGGAGGTTATTCTATAAACTGGGAGAATGGATCGGGGCCTTTTTCTGATAGGGGTGTCAGGGAAAGGAGCGTGAAATGCCAAGAACTGCGAGAGAACACAGCCAATTTGGGTATATTCATGTGATATGCCGTGGGATCAACAAACAGGTTTTGTTTGAAGAGGACAGGGATTATTCGTTTTATCTTTACCTCTTGGAGAAGTATAGCCGGGAAACGGGTGTGGCGGTCAACGCCTATTGCCTGATGGACAATCATATCCACCTGCTGCTCTGCGACCTGAATCGGTGCGTTGCAACGATGATGAAAAAGATAGGGGTCGCTTACGCCGGATATTTCAACAGGAAGTACGAGCGAACGGGACACTTGTTTCAGGGGAGGTTTCACAGTGTCCCGATCGAGAACGAAATTGCTCTCAAAACCGTGTTCAGGTACATCCTCCAGAATCCAAAGAAAGCAGGGATCTGCAATGTGGACGAGTATCGCTGGAGCAGCTATGATCAATATGGCGACGATTCATCTTTTGTCGACACCTCTGCGCTGGTCCACATGATTGGCGACAAAGCAGTATATAGGGAGTTGGTCGGAGCGGAGGTGGAGGATGAACCTCGCGCTCTCGAAATGAAGAAGAGGGATGACGAATGGGCAAAGGCTGTCCTTATGAGATGTTTGCATGTTTCAAATGGTATGGTCCTTCAAACGTATGACAAGACATCCCGGGACAAAGCCCTTCATGAACTAAAAAAGATCGGTTTGACGATCCGGCAGATCGAACGATTGACAGGAATCAATCGAGGGGTGGTGCAAAGGGCATGAAACGTAAGAATATGGCAAAGGGTGTGTCAAATGTGTCAAAGGGGACGGTTCTTTTTGACACATTGAAAAGTGTGTCAAAAAGAACCGTCCCCTTTGACACATTCGACACATTCATGGATCTGCTCTTCCCGCCATCGCTTTACTGCCATTGCTGCGGCAACCTGATCGACCAGACCCGCACTTATGGGCTGTGCGATCACTGCATCCGGCACATCCGTTGGGACAGGGGAGCGCCGCTGGTCAGGGACGGCATGGTGATGGTGCGGTGCGCCGAGTACGGAATCTATGAGAGAAGTCTGATCTTTGCCCTAAAGTACAACGGGCATCGTTACATCGCCCGGAGCATCGCGGAGATGATGGCGGATCGTCTGGCGCTGACAAGCCTGGAGTTCGATGTGATCGTTCCCATCCCTATGCACAAAACAAAACAGCGAAAGCGTGGTTTCAACCACGCTGCGCTGATCGGGAAGTACCTGGCGGACCGCACAGGCACGGTATGCCTGCCGGAGGCACTGGTCAGGACGCAGGATACAAGACCGATGAGAGGACTTTCTCCGACCGAACGAGAAAACAACATACGCGGGCATATTTCGCTTGGGCCCCAGGCCAGGGAACTTGTGGGGAAACGTGTTCTCCTTTTGGACGATTTCTTCACCACCGGCGCCACCGCCAGAGAGTGCCGGAGGGCATTGGACCAGGCGGAACCAAGTGACGTGATGCTTCTGGCGTTTGCGGCGAAATACTGAAATCAATTGATTTCAGTATTTCGAATCAGACAATTATCTAAAACAAGTATGTAATGAGGTGCCCCCCAAAAGTTAGACTTTTGCTCCAGCGAGAGATCGCTGGAGTTTTTCTATGCAGCTAATATCTCTTCCCAGTACTCAACTGGACTCCGGTATCCAAGAGATGCTTTGCTGCGCTTTTGGTTGTAGTAACGTATGTATTTGTCTATCGCATCTTTGAGTTCATCGAAGCTTCTGTATTGCTTTTAAAAGCGCAGTGATTGCTTTGGCAATAATCATAGTATTATGTACATGAGCAACAACTTCGTTTGCTGGAACCTATAGCAAAACCGTGAAGGGAAAGTTCTCAAAGCAATGGCCGAAACCGAAATCAGCTGGAAAGTATGTCACGGATAAAGGAACAAAGCATTATGTCAAAATAATATACAACTACAACACAACACTAATCAATGAAGATACTGTACAAGCTTATGATGACGGAGCCAAACACCAAGCGAGAATAAAAAACGGAAATGGTCTCCATAAAGGAAAGACAGTTGGAGCAAATGCCTATTCACTGGTACAGTTTCTTCCCTAAAGGTCTGATTACGATGGTTTCAGATGATAAAGGTGATGTAAATAATGGAGAACAGAAAAAAGTTATAAAGGTCATCGGACTGGGGGCATTGATAGTAACTTTGTTTATGGTAGGGGTCTCGCATTTTTCTTCTATGCTTGAGGGACCCCCAGATGGGAAAAGGATAATCACGGAGGCAGATCTTAGGATGGTAGTTGATTTACCTGGAGTTGACAGCACCCCTTCAAGAGCGATAACAGAGACGTATTATGAAAAGAGTACAATTCATTAACGAATCAAAAAAGAACAAGCTGAGGATGAGAACCAGTGGTAGCGTAGAGGGAGACATCCCTTGTGTCTATACAGACAGCAGGGAAAGATCAATAATTGAGATCGTATTTCAGGAGTAAGGGGAATGCGTACAAGCACCCTGCGGACGGGTGTGGAACCGGTACTAACACGAAACTAACGAAATTAATAAAACAAAAAGCGTGCAAAGATATGTTTTGCACGCTTTTTGTTAGTATAACGTTAGTGTTGAAAGTATATAATCATGTATATTTTGGGGGCGTGTACAAACTCCCTCCTTAGTTTGTTATGTCATGAGCAAAAGGAGAATGAGTCCATGCAAGAAAAAGGATGTCAAGGAAGGTTTTTGTGATCATGGTCAGCGTTCTTCTGTGTTGGTCTCTTCTGATAGGTAATCAGGCAGTGTTCGCTGAAGAAGGGGATGCGGGCCAGGATGCAGCACAGAAAGAAGAGATCACAAAGGAAGTACAGAAGACAGACGATAATACTGCGGCTGCTGCCGCCAAAGAGTCGAAGGACGAGGACACGGTAGCCGAAGTATCAGACACATCTGATACAATAGAACCGAAAACTGAAAAGGAAGAATCCGCACCTGCCGCTTCTGAAGAACAGGCCGCCGAAGAGCCGGCTGCCGTACAGGAATCAAACGAGCAACCGAAGAAAAGCGCAAAGCGAGCGGTGCAGAATGATGTCATCACCAAGATCGAGGCACTGCTGAGTGACGGAAGCGGCCCTGTGGGGGACATCAGCCAGTGGCAGGTGTTCCGGCTGAACGCCAAGTTCGCCTTGCCCAACGGACAGGTGCACGCGGGGGATACCACAACGATCACCCTTCCTGAGAAATTGAGATTCGATCAGACGGCGGGGTTTGACATCACCGACGAAGATGGAAACGTAGTGGCGAGAGCCACCATCAACGGGCCGAACAAAACCATCAACATCGTCTATACGGACTTCGTAGAGAATCACTCTGACATCACCGGGAAGTTCCATGTGTACGTGAAGGTCGATAGAGATAAGGTGGACGAAGCAGAGGATATCCCTCTGAATATCGACGTGAACGGGAATGTCGTATATGGGGGAGATGTTCATTTCATCGGCATCCCGACGCCTACTGCGCATATGATCACCAAGGGCGGCTGGCAGCTGGCCTCGGATGACCACAGGACCATCACATTCAACATCAACGTCAACACGAGCGGGAACGAGATCAAGGACGCTAAGATTGAAGATTTTATGAAGAACGAGGGTGTCAGCATCGTTCCGAGTTCTCTACAGATCCTGAAGGGCACCTGGGCAGCGGTGCACGGCGACTGGGAAATCACGAATTCGACAGATATCACGAGCCAGTGTGAAGTGACCTGGGGAGAGGGGAACAAGTCTTACGTCATTTCGTTGGGAGATATCGCTGCCGATGAGGGCATCCGGATCCGATATAACGCTGTCACAGAGTACGATATGGTGGACGGAGAAGTCATCCGCAACGATGCAACCCTGACCGGCACCGAAATCAGGAATTACAACGCATCTGCAAACGCTACCTTCTACGAAGCAGGTGGTTCAGCGGAGGGCTATGTGTATTCCATCCGGCTGCACAAGGAAGACGAGGATGGGAACTCCCTTGCAGGCGCAGTGTTCGAAGTGACCCGTCAGGCCAGTGGCCAGGTTGTGGGAAGGATCACCACCGGAAGCGACGGATACGCAGAAGTGAAGGGTCTGCTGAAAGACACCTACGAGATCCGGGAGATCACAGCCCCAACAGGCTTTGTGCCTCTGCAGGAACCGTTGGTGGTGGGGCCGAGCGATTTCGGTTCGGATCGAGTGGCACCGGTCACTGCGGTCAATAAGATGGACAAAATCTCTATCCCGGTGGAGAAGACCTGGGTGGGAACACCTGCAGACAGTGTGAAGATCACGTTGACGGCCGATGGAAATAAGAAGGAGGAAGTTGAGCTTACCGCAAACGGCGACTGGAAGCACACCTTCCGTGATCTCCCCAAGTACGATCCTGCTGACGGACACGAGATCACCTACGATGTCCAGGAGGAGGATTTAGAAGGTTATACTTCCGGACGGAGTGGAACCGCAGAGGATGGCTTTACCTTCACCAATACCATCTCCGGCAAGGTGTCTGTCCCGGTGACCAAGGTGTGGGAAGGTCCCAGCCAGAGCAGTGTCACCATCGATCTTCTCGCGGACGGGAACAAAGTCGACAGTGTCGAGCTCAGCAGTGACAACAACTGGCAGCACACCTTCCGGGATCTCGAGAAATACGATAACGGCAAAGAGATCGAATACACGATCAGCGAGCCGGAAGTGAATAACTATAAGACAGAAATCACAGGAAATGCCCAAGACGGATATACGGTCACGAATGTGAATACAGAGACGACATCTGTAGATGTCACAAAGAAATGGGTCGGTAACCAGGCAGATGCGATCGTGGTCAGGCTCTTTGCAGATGGCGAGGAAGTCGACAGTGCGACGATCACAGATGGAACTGACTGGAAGCACTCATTCAGGGATCTGCCGGTCTACAACAAGGACGGAAGCAAGATCGAATATACAATAACAGAGGACGGTCTTGACGGATACGATACCGAGATCACAGGAGATGCGGAAAAGGGTTACGTGGTAACGAATACAGAGCAGACAACGCCTGAAGAACCAACTCCCCCCGAGGAGTCTTTGAACAAGAAGACATCGAAGACATCCAAAGCATCCAAGAACTCTTCCAACCCGGACACAGGAGACACTAACAATCTCCTCGCCTCCATGGCAGCATTGCTGGTTTCGGTGGGATTGCTCACAGCACTTCTTCTTCACAGAAGGAAGATGAGCAAGACTGAATGAGTTAAACAGAAGATGGATTAAATAAGTGTGGGCATTTTGCATTGGATGCAGAATGCCCTTTTGTTTTCTTCCCTTGCGAATGAACCTCGTGGATGCTACAATAAAAGGTAAAGTATCTGGCTTTTGATTCTGCGACAGGGGAGGATGTGCTGACTTGGATAAGGGTATTTACATGGATTATGAACTGATCGCAAAGGCTTTGTTTGAAAGTTTTGAGACAATCTATGATATCGATCTTGAGACCTCAGCATACAAATGCTTTCATGAGAGCGAAGACTACAAGAAGCTTAAGTTAGAGAAATCCGGAGACAACTTTTTCGAAGCTCTTCCATCGGGAGTTGAAGAAATCATAGCAGAGGACGATCGAGAGTACGTCCTGGAGATGCTTTCCCGCGATAATCTTGTCAGGGGTCTGCAGGATGACAAGTACTACACTTTCATATACCGCATCAAGAGAAACGGGAAAGAGGTCTATCATCAGATCACAGCGACGCTGCAGCCCACTGAAGAGGGGACACACGTCTACATGGGGGTCAAGAACATCGATAACCTGATGCAGCGGGAGATCAGGCACAGGGCGGAGCTTTCTTCCCTACAGCAGAAAGAAGCGAATCACATGAAAGCCGTGCTGGCCAGCTCTGCGGCGTATATGGAGATCAATCTCAGCAAAGATCTGGTTCTTGAGAAATCGGATGACATCACGGCGGTGGAGAAGCGTTTCATCAAGAGAATTCCCTCCCTGGAGGAGATCCCCCGGTATAGCGATCTTCACGATTGGATCTGTGAAAACCTCGTCGTAGAGAATGAGAAGCAATACAGAGAGGTCGGCTCTCCGGAGGCTCTGCTGAATCACTTTTACGGTGGAACCCTCAGGGCTTCTGTGCTGTTTTCCATCAGCACAAAAGAAGGCGGGATCCTGCCCTGCCGTGAAGTGTTTTACCTATATAAAGATCAGGAGACAGACGATGTTCACATGTTTTGTGTGATCTACGACCTGACCGAGCAGCAGAAAAGAGAGCAGGAGAAGAAGCAGCTCGAACAGGCACTCCGCATGAGCAGGATCCGGAATTTCACAAGCCAGATGCAACCGCATTTCCTGTATAATGCCCTGGGATCCATACAGGAGGTGATTCTGATGGATCCGGAATACGCCTCGGAATTGCTGGGGTATTTCACGGTCCACCTCAGAAGCTGCATCAGGGCCATGACAAAGGACGAACCGCTTGCCTTCTCGCAGGAACTGGAGAATGTGAAAGCGTATGTCAGTATAGAGAAGATGCGGTTTGGAAACAAACTTCGCATGGAATACGATACGAGGGTCACCCGGTTCTCGATCCTGCCGTTGACCATTCAGCCCCTCGTAGAGAATGCCATCCGCCACGGCATCTATGGAAGAGGACCGGAAGGCGGCGTTGTATACGTTCGGACTAGAGAAAGGGCGGACAGGTGGATCGTTGAGATCGAGGACACAGGGGTAGGTTTCGATGTGGAGGAATACTACAGGAGGCAAAGGATCGGAGAAGGGGACTCGACCGGCCTGAGAAATATCCAGTTTCGACTGGAGAAGGTCATGGGGGCGAGTCTGAAAGTGGAGAGTAAGATTGGGATCGGGACGAAAGTGACGGTATCTATACCGAAAACAGAGGAGAGAGATGAAAGCGATTATCGTTGATGACGAACTGCTGATGATGCGGAAGTTTGAAAGACTGACAGAGGGGATCGATGATCTCAACCTGGTCGGGAAATTCGAAGATGCCAGAGCGGCGCTTGCCTACATGGAGAAGGATCCGGTAAGCGTAGCGTTTCTGGATATTGAGATGCCGATCATGGATGGGATCACCCTCGCTCAGAAATTGAGAGAGATAAGGCGTAATGTTATTATTGTATTCATAACGGCTTACGATGAGTACATCCGGGATTCCAACGAGATCGGCGGGGACTACTATCTCATAAAGCCGTACACCAGGGAGACCCTGAAGCTGATGATGGAGAAGATCAGGATCCTCGCCACCAGACAAAACAAAGACGTCTATATCCAGACGTTTGGAAGGTTCACCGTCAGGAAGAACAACATTCCGATCAACCTTACAGGAAAGGCAAAGGAGATCCTGGCGCTGATCGTTACCAGGCAGGGGAAAGAGATCAGTAATGAGGAGATCTACAGCATCATATGGGAGAACAGGCCGTATAGCAATGAGAACATGACCGTCTACTACAATGCCCTGCGCAGGCTCCGGTCCTCTCTAAGAAGTGCCGGATTGGGTGGTTTGCTGATCTCCACCGCACGAGGACAGATGGTCAACACGGATATGTTCGATTGCGATTACTATTCCTGGAAACTGAAGAACATGGAACTTAGAGATCAGTTTGCCGGGGAGTTCCTTTCGGAATACTCGTGGGGCGAGACGATCCTGTCCAACATCCTTCAGGAGGAATACGATATTGTTTAATCGGCTTATAATTTAAGGGTGTTAGAATAGTATTTATGGGAAGAATGTCAGAAAACAGAAAGTATATGGTTTTGGCAGTGCTGATCGCAGGGGTATTTCTGCTCCCTGGAGCATGTTGGGCGGAAGAGGCACAGCCGCAGGCGCCTTTGGGGGAGACTGCTGCAGAGCAGATACAGGATACGGAGGAGCCGGTAGTAGAGGCCTCCGAAGAGATAGTTCCTGAAGAGGCGGAAGAAGAGATCCCAGTGGAGGAAGAGATCCCATCTGTACTGGCTGGCGTGAAACTCACCAGGGTGCAGCGAACAGGGAAGGACCTCTTCCTGCAGTGGGAGGAGGTACCTTTTGCCGAAGAATACCAGGTGCAGTATGCCAGGAGTGCGCTCTGGAGGGGTGCCAGGACCATCAATGTTAAGGCTGGTGCCGGAGGCATCCATCTCCAGGTTCAGGAGCCTGCCACCTGGTGTGTTCGGGTGCGTGCGGTCTGCCGGACGGAGAAGGGGCCTGTTTATTCTGGGCATTGGACCACTTCGTGGATGCAGCGATCGGCCAAAGGCAGGGTCAGCTTTCTGAAAAAGGGAGGCAAGCTGCTGGATATCCGAAAGGAAGCCGGGAAGAAGTTGCTGAACCATGATATCGGCGAGGGGAGTTGCTCTGATGGCAAGTATCTCTATATGTGCTTTGAGTACAGGTGCAGAGATAAGCAGGGGAACAAGACCGTTGAGATCCGTATCGCCAAAATACGGCTGGCAGACAAAAAACTCCTGAAGGTGTCGAAATCTCTGCGGATCGGTCATGCGAACAGCATCGTCTACAACAAGCGCATCAGAAAGCTCATCGCTACCGGAGACAAGAAGAAAGATCCAAACCTCCGGATCATCGACCCGGGGTCCCTGAAAGTGCTGAGGACGGTGCACGTGAATACCGCCCGGTTCCGGGACACACCAGAGGGATTCAACGCCCTGGGGTATGACAGCAAGAACGACCTCTACTATATCCGGGCCAGAGATTACAACGGGTATATGTATGTGCTGAACAACCGGTTCGTGGCCACCAAACGTTTTGTTCTGAACCATAATCCGGCGACCTACATCCAGGGGATCGAGATGGAGGGCGACTATATTCTCCTGTCTCAGTCTAGATATCAGACCTCCACCAAGAACACGGTTACCTTATTCGACCGGGAGGGGCATAGATTGCAGGATATTCAGCTGGGACTGACCGGAGAACTGGAGTCCGTCTTTCATGTAGGGAACAAGCTCTACGGGACCGTCCACGTCAAGTCAGAGCTCAGCAAAAAGGATCGCAAGAAGATCAAGAAGATCCAGAAGGCCAACAAGAAGAGAAAGAAAACCAAACGAAAATCCGTGCAACCCATCTACAGTAAGTATCGGAAAACATATGTATTTCAGGTGACGTTGCCATGAGAAAGGAGCATATGGAGAAACAAGTCAGGAAAAACATCGCCATCGTCATCGCTGTTGTGATGGTTGTCAGTATGTTTGGCTTCCTGGAGGGAGGCTTTGTGCACGGAGCGTCGGCGGCGCCGGTCTTTCGCACAAAGCAAGGGGCCAGGCTCAGCTATCGCAGCGTCACTGCCACCAGGGATCTTAGCTTCCAGATCGCCCTGAAAGGGAAGGCCGGAAAGCTCATAGCCTCCAGGAAGGGAATCGTCCGGATCGGCAAGATCGGAAAGAACCGGTGGCAGGTCACCTGTCTGAAGCCCGGAAAGACCACCCTGCGTGTAAAAAAACACAAGGGAAAGAAATACCGGTGCAAGGTGCAGGTGCTGCCGTACAGGATCGGAAAACGCAGCCAGGTGTTTATCGGACACAGAGGATACGCAGAGAAGTATCCGGAGAACTCAGCCATCGCGCTGAAGAAGGCGATGAAGGTCGGGTTCAGAGGTGTCGCTTTTGATCTGATCCCCACCAGGCCAGACAGCAGCGGCCGATTTGACTTTGCGGTGTCTCACGATGATTCTCTAAAGAAGATGACGTCTCGGAAAGGGCTCATCAGAGAGACACTGGCGCAGGACATTCGCAGGACGAAGATCACGAAGGGGCGCGGTGCCAGGAAATCCAGGCAGAAGATGATTCTGCTGGCTGACGCAGTAGACCTCACAAAGAAATACGGCGGGATCGCTCAAATCGAGATGAAAGGGAACTGGACCTCTGTTCAGACGGACAGACTGGCCGCAGCGCTGAAATCCCGCAAGGTTCCTGCCACCTGGCAGATCGAAGCTGTGGACGAGGGAACGCTGACACGGTTCGCAGAGAGCCAGGCGAAGGTGGGGTTGGATCTGGAGTTGAATCTGGTGGTCCAGAAGGCCATGGATGCCATGGGAAAGATCGAGAGGGCCAAAACCAGCGGGTTCGATAACATCCATATCAACAGCAGAATCGTCAACCAGCAGGTAGTGGACCGTTGCCGGGAGGAGAATATCGGCATCGGCGCGTACGCTGGAATGCACAGCGACGCAAACAAGACGGCAAAGGACCTAGAAATGTTCCGACTGGATTGGATCTGTGTGTCGGACATTCCATGGGCATAACGAGTGGAGAAGCAGAATGATGAGAAGCATGATAATGAAAAGAGTACTTGTGGCGATCATGGCCCTTGCGCTGGTGATCGCATTGTGGCCGATGGAGGCAGGCTTTGCGTTTGGAGAGGAGACCGCGGCAACCCCGCCGGAAACAGTAGGGGGGCAGGAGGATGCAAACGATCCTCAAGAGGAACCTTCTGGGATTGAACAGGAGCCGCAGCAGGAGACACCGAAGGAGTCCGATACACCGGAGGCGCCGGTCACCATGCAGGGGAAAGTGCAGGATGTGCCGACCGTGCTTCCGAACGTGCTCCACAGGAGCAGGACCAGCGTGGTGATCCGAGCAGAGGCTGGCATCGAGTACACCATCGATGGAGGAAAGACCATACGGAAGGCCGGAAATGGGGCAACCACCATCGCGTTTCTGGATTTGAAGCCGGGAACCACCTATACGGTACAGAGCAGGACTCCGAGATCTGCAGAGGCAGACCCATCTCCCTGGAACGCCGGTACCAGAGTCACTACACTGAGTGCACCGGGTAAGCTGGTGGTGAACGCTACCAAGAAGGGACCGAAACTCAACTACAGCAGTATCCGCGCTACCAGAGGACAGAGTTTTCAACTGGTGCTGACCGGAAGCAAGAAGGGGAAGCTGGTCAAGCTAAAGAAGGCGAAGAAGAAGATCATCGCTGTGAAGAAGACCGGAAAAAACAAATGGAAGGTGACCCTGCTCGCGCCAGGGAGCGCCACCATCAAGATCAAGGTCAAGGGAAAGAAATACAAGTGTGCCGTCAAGGTTCTTCCGTATAAGATCGGCAAGCACGACAACCAGTTCTTTGCGCACCGAGGGCTTGCCAACAACTTCCCGGAGAACTCCAGGGTAGCGCTGACCAAGGGGATGCAGGCAGGGTTCGTCGGAACCAATTTCGACTTGTGGCCCAGCAAGCCAGACAGCAAGGGGAATTTTGAGTTCATCGTCAGCCATGACAACCAGCTGAAGGATATGACCTCCACCAAGGGTTTGATCACTGGGACTACGGCGGCCAAGATCCTGAAGTTGAAGGTAACCAAGGGAAAGAATGCCAAGAAATACAACCAGAGGATGATGCGAATGGAGGATGCTATCGCCATTACGGATAAGTACAAGGGCAAAGGGCAGATCGAGATGAAGTCCAACCCTGGGAAACCCTGGACCAGAAAGCAAACGGACGAGCTGGCGAAGCGGCTGAATAAGGTGGCGCATCCAGAACGCTATGAGGTGGAAGCCATGGACCCCGCTTCCCTCCGCAACTTCCGGGACAGCAAGAAGAACTATTCACGCCTGTCCAGGGTGAAACTGAACCTGGTCTGTGCGGAGCTTTCCGGGAACACCACCTCCTACGCCAAGGCGTGTGTCAAGTTGAGATTCGACAACATGCCCACATACTACGGAAAGATCACAAAGAACGTGGTGAAGGACTGCCGCAGCAAAGGCATCGGCATTTCCGGGTACGCACATATCAACGAGGATTCCAATCTGGTGGCCAAGAAGACCGAGTCTCTGGATCTGGATGCTCTGATCGTTCCCTCCATCCCCTGGTCTTCCGGACAGTAAGCGGTTGATTTTCCGGCCCCGCCTTGCTATAATAACCAGTGACGGCCGGGGTCTGTGGTTGAAAATCCAGGCCAGGCGCGGGCAAAGGGATCCACGTAAGCCGTGAGCAAGAGGCCGCGGTGATCATGGCGCGCTCTAGATGTAAGTCCTCGGGAAAATCCCGGTCAAGGCAAGTGTGGGGGCAAAGACCAGGTCAGCCCGGCCGTCGATGTACTCCATCGATCATCGATGGGGCAACATAATACAGATGAGGAATCTTATGAGAAGAATCAGAATGCTTCTGTTATTGATCATGATCGCTGTGCTCGTATCTATGGATGTGGGCGCAGTTTTTGCGGTGTCCAATCCCGTTCGCCTGTCTGATCATGAGGTGAAGATGGATCGCGTGTTCAATTTTCGCGATATGGGAGGATACCGGACCAGCAGTGGGAAGAGGGTCCGCAGTGGCGTGCTGTATCGAAGCGGGGAACTGACCTACGCCTCGGATACGGATATCAGACGCATGTCGGAACAGATGGGGATACGCAAGATCCTGGATCTGCGGTATGTGGCGGATCGGAAGTATTGTCCGGATCGGAAGGTCCCTGGGGCAGTCTTTGTGCATATACCTATCAAGCAGGAGCGGAAGCTTGCGGATCAGAAGGCCATCAAGCGGAATGCCCGGTTCACCACTCTGGGGAAGAGCGCGGAATCTGCCAGGTTCTACGGGACTTTTGCCGGGAGCCGCCGCAAGGTGGTCAGGAAGAACACCACCAACCTTGTTAACAGCAAGGCCTCCAGGAAGGCTTATCGTGCCTATTTCCGGCACTTGCTGAAAAACAGGCAGGGGGACCCTTTACTGGTGCACTGTATCGCAGGCAAAGACAGAACAGGCATTGCCTCCTGCATGACCCTGATCGCCCTCGGTGTGGATGAGAAGACGGCAATCAGAGATTACTGCCTGACCAACAACGTCTACACGAAATACGGGGCAGGCACATATGGCAAATACAGCCGGGGCGTTTCAGAGGCGGATCTTCGTTACGCACTCCGCAAGATGAAGAAGAAATACGGTTCCTACCGGAAGTTTTTCCGGAAAGCCTATGGCCTGAATGATAAGGATCTGAAGCAGTTGAAGGCGATCTATCTGGAATAGACCGAAACCAGATTTTTCTTGTGGCTTTCATGAAGTCAATTGTAAATATCTGCATGATATGGTACAATGATAAAAAGCGATCCCGGATTGGCCGGGACCGGAAATGGAGGTCACATTATGAAGGTTAACATCACAGGAAAGAATTTCAACACCTATCAGAAGCTGCAGGACACCGTTGAGAAGAAGTTCGACAAACTCAGCAAGTTCTTTTCCGATGAGATCGTTGCCAATATCGTCCTCTCCAAGGAAAGAGGCAAGGACAAGATCGAGGCCACGATCAATGCCAAGGGTGCTGTGTTCAGAGCTGAAGAGGTGACGCAGGATATTCATGAGGGAATCGATATCGTTATCGACAAACTTTCCAGTCAGATGTCTAAGTTCAAGGGCAAGCTGCGCAAACGTTACAATGATAACAAGGCTCTCAAGTTCGAATACCTGCCAGAGATGGACGAGGAAGTGGAGGAGGTCAGAGTCGTCCGGAGCAAGAAGTTCCAGCTCACTCCTATGAGCGTAGATGAGGCGATTTTGGAGATGGAGATGCTTTCCCATGACTTCTTCGTATTCCTGGATATGGAGACAGATAGTGTCAATGTGGTATATAAGAGAAAGGACGGCAATTACGGCCTCCTGGAGACCACTTATTGATGTCCCAAAGATACAGAATTCCGCGGCGGTTCACTCTGAACCGCCTTTTGATTGTGCTGGAGCAGATGCACAGTTTACAAAGCTTTTTTCCGGGACATTGTCTTGAAAAAACAGTGCGTATCCTGTAGAATGATACTGGACTTGAAAAAGGGGTAAACGCATGAACATAGAATCAATGATAACCAATCTCATATCGGACATTCGGATCAACGATATTCTGGATATCCTGATCACCACCTTTGTGATCTACAAGATCCTGGAGTTTATCAAGGAAACCAGGGCGCAGCAGCTTCTGAAAGGGCTTCTTGTATTGGTGGCAACCTATTTTATCTCGGATTTTCTGGATCTGCAGGTGATCCACTGGTTCCTCGGTGCGACCTTTACGGTAGGTCTGTTCGCTCTGGTCGTGATCTTTCAACCGGAGCTGCGCAGGGGCCTGGAGGTCATCGGCCGCAGCAAACTGACCAAGGGCATGATCAGGCAAGTCGAGGAGGACGATGCAAGGAGTATTATCCAGGAGATCGTAGAGGCGGTAGGACAATTTTCTGCCACCAAGACCGGTGCGCTGATCATCTTTGAGAGGGAGATCTCCTTGCAGGATATCATAGAGAAAGGCACCCTGATCAATGGAAGAATCTCCGCGCAGCTTCTTGGGAACCTTTTCTATGAAGGGTCACCGCTACACGATGGTGCCGTCATCATCCGGGGATCCAAGGTCTGTGCTGCAGGTTGTGTCCTGCCTTTGTCAGAGAATCCGGAATTGAACAAGAGCCTTGGAACAAGACACCGAGCGGGCATAGGGATCACGGAAAATTCCGATGCGGTCGCGTTGATCGTCAGCGAGGAGACCGGCATTATTTCTGTTGCGCGGGATGCCCGTATCACCCGTTTTATGGAGCGGCGTAACGTAGAGAAGATGTTGACTGAACTCTACATGAACGATCTGCCACGTCTTTCCGGTCCATTCGGCAGGATAGGAAAGCGTTTGGGAAAGAGAGGCAAACATGCTACAAAGTAAAAAAGGCAATCTCATCCTTGCCCTGATCCTTGCCATCGCGTTATGGGCCTACGTGGTGGGAGAGAAGAACCCGGATGTGTCCAAGGAATATAAGTCGATACCGATCACCATCACCAACAGCGATATCCTGGAGGATGAGGACATGGCAGTTGCCAGTGTCAGTACCTCCAAACTGAATGTTAAGCTCTCTGGTAACCGGTCTGTGATCTCCAAGGTAAATGCTGAGGACATCGATGCTACGGTAGATGTTTCGAAAGCATCGCTGGGAGAGAACAACCTGAAGATCCATCTCAAAGTACCGGGGAACACCTACGTGGTGCAACAGAGCATCACGGAAGTTACCGTACGAGTGGAACAACGAGTGAGAGATAACAAGTCGGTAGAGGTGAAATACCGTGGGAAGACCGAGGAAGGCGTGGAGCCTTCCCTGCTGGGAGTTGATCCCGAAGAGGTGGAAGTCGCCGGCGTAGAGGGGAGAGTGAGCCGTGTAGATCATGTGCAGGCCACTGTGAAGGTTTCCAAGGTAGGAGACAGCGAAAGCTCCGTGAAGAGTACCCTGACCCCGGTAGACAAGAATGGCAAGAAGGTAGAGAACGTGAGTCTTTCGCAGAAACAGGCCATCGTCAGTTCCATCCTATATTATACAAAGGAAGTTCCACTGGATGTGCCTGTGAACGGAGATTCGGACGCGAAATATGAACGGACGGTGGAAGCACCGGAAACCATCGTAGTAAAAGGAGACAGCGCTGTTCTGGAGACTATGGACTCCATCACCGCGGAGCCTGTGGATATATCCAACATTACCGAAGATAAGAAAATCAAGATCATCCCGGTGCTCCCGGAGGGGATCACGGTGGCAAGAGAGTCGGAGAAGCTGTATCTTACTGTCAGCGTGAAGTCTCTGTTGAGGGACAAGACTGTAACACTGGATCCTGCGGCGATCGGGATCAGTGGCGTGGGAGAAGGGCTGTCGGCAGAGGTCATTTCTACGGATATCACCGTTAAACTCACGGGGACCAGTGAAGCACTGGAGAGTGTTGATGCTGCAAGTGTATCTGCATCCTGCGATGTCAGCGGCCTTGCGGAGGGCACCCATAAGGTCGCTCTGAAGGTGAGCAGTTCTGTCAAGAACGTTCAGGTCGATGATCACACAGGAAAGGTGCAGGTGAAGCTTACAGCAGACCCTGGACAAGAGGAAGGACAAGAAAAGAAAGGAAGATAGAATGGAACGATACGAGATCAGAGATATTGCGCTGGCACCCTCCGGTCATACCAAGATCGAGTGGGTCCGTCATAATATGCCGTTGCTGGCAGGGTTGGAGGAGGAATTCCGCATAGAAAAGCCCTTTCAGGGGCTGCGGATCTCCCTGTCAGTCCATCTGGAAGCGAAGACTGCCTACCTGTGCCTGGTGTTGGCCGCGGGCGGCGCACAGATGGCTGTTACCGGAAGTAATTCCTTGTCCACACAGGACGATGTAGCTGCCGCCCTGGTGGAGGATGGGCTCTCTGTTTTTGCCATCCATGGGGCAACTCCGGAAGAGTATGCGCACCATATCGAGATGTGTCTGTCCCATAAGCCGCACATCATCATAGATGATGGCGGAGATCTGGTGTCCATGCTGCACAAGGAACGGCCGGACCTGGCGGAGAACGTGCTGGGGGGATGCGAAGAGACGACCACCGGCGTCATTCGCCTGAAAGCCATGGAGAAGGAAGGTGTACTGAAGTTCCCCATGGTGGCGGTGAACGATGCGGACTGTAAGCACCTGTTCGACAACCGGTATGGTACCGGTCAGTCTGTCTGGGACAGCATCATGCGCAACACCAACCTGATCGTGGCTTCCAAGACTGTCGTGGTGGTGGGTTACGGATGGTGCAGCCGTGGCATCGCCATGCGGGCTGCAGCTCTGGGGGCGCGGGTCATCGTAACTGAGATCGATCCGGTGAAGGCCATCGAGGCGCGGATGGATGGCTATGAGGTGATGCCTATGGCAGAAGCAGCACCGCGCGGTGACCTGTTCGTCAGTGCCACCGGCTGCTGCAAGACCATCACTGTACCGCATATGCTGACCATGAAAGACCGGGCAATCTTGTGCAATGCAGGCCACTTCGACTGCGAAGTGGATATGGCAGGTCTGGAAGCCGCTGCCCTTGAGAAGAAGGAGACAAGAGCCAATATCACCGGGTATCGTCTGGAGAACGGCAAGTGGATCAACGTGATCGGTGAAGGAAAACTGGTGAACATCGCTGCAGCGGATGGTCATCCGGCAGAGATTATGGATATGAGTTTTGCGGTACAGGCGCTTTCGGCTTTGTACATCAAGGAGCACTACGGAGAGCTGGGCAAGCGCGTAGTGGATGTCAGCAGCGAGATCGATGACCTGGTGGCGCGGCGCAAACTGGCTGCCTGGGGAATCAGCATCGATACGCTGACCGAGGAACAGGAAGACTACCTGAACAGTTGGAATCTGGAATAACGGAGAGGAAGAACATGGATTATCAGAAGCTTGCAGATTTACTATTTCCTGAGATCGAGAAAACCCCGGAGGACTACGAGGCGATGTACCCGCCCAGAGATCTGCCGAAGGGGGCCATGGTGACGAGACTTGGCCCGAGTCCCACCGGATTTATTCATTTGGGAAACCTGTACGGGGCCTTCGTGGATGAGCGGTTGGCTCATCAGTCTGGAGGTGTATTCTTTCTTCGCATAGAGGACACCGATGACAAGCGTTATGTAGAGGGCGCTGTGGAGACGGTCATCGATTCGCTGAAGTTCTTCGATATCAACTTCGACGAGGGCGCTACCCGAGATGGAGATGTGGGTGCTTACGGTGACTATACACAAAGCCATCGCGGCGAGATCTATCGCTGTTTTGCCAAGAAGCTGGTGGCAGAAGGGAAGGCCTATCCTTGCTTCCTGGGGGAGGAAGAGATTGGAGAGATCCGCGCCCGCCAGGAGGAGGAAAAGGTGACTCCGGGAATCTACGGTCCCTATGCGGCCTGCCGGGAGTGGACGCTGGATCAGGTGCGAGAAGCGCTGGAAGCCGGAAAACCCTATGTGGTACGCCTGAAGTCAGAGGGCAAAGAGGCTGTGACAGAGGGGGAAGGAGAAGAGTCCAAGACCATTGTCCGCAAGATCTGTGTGGAGGATGCGATCCGAGGCAAGTTGTATATGCCTGAGAATTTCATGGACATCGTACTGCTGAAGACCACCGGCATTCCCACTTATCACTTTGCCCATGTGGTGGATGATCATCTAATGCGGACTACCCATGTGGTGCGTGGCGCAGAGTGGCTCTCTACGCTGCCAGTGCATGTGGAACTGTTTGAGAAGCTGGGATGGGAGCCACCTGTCTATTGTCACACAGCGCAGCTGATGAAACTGGATGAGAACGGAAACAAGCGGAAGCTCTCCAAGAGAGAGGATCCGGAGTTGTCGCTGGATTACTACCGGCATCAGGGGTACCATCCGGCAGCGGTACGGGAATATCTGCTGACCATCCTGAACTCGGACTTCGAAGAGTGGAGAATGGCGAACCCGGAGGCAGACATCGACGAGTTCCAGTTCACCACCCGTAAGATGAGCAATTCAGGCGCTCTGTTTGATCTGAACAAGTTGAACGATATCAGCAAGGACGTGCTCCTGAAGATCTCTGCAGAGGAGCTGTATGACTTCCTGCGGGACTGGGCCGCCGAATGCGCGCCGGAATACATGCCCATGTTTGAGGATCGTGCCTATATGGTGAAGATCCTTGATCTTGGACGGGCAGACAAGAAACCCAGAAAGGATCTGATCTACGCCAGACAGATCGTGGACTTTGTCAGTTATTTCTTTGACGAATTCTACCGGACGGAGGATGACATGCCGGCTGAGGTGCCGGAGGAAGACATCCCAAAGATCCTGGATGCGTATATGGCGACGTACGATCACAGCGATGATCAGAGTCAGTGGTTCGACAAGATCCGGACCATCGCCACAGACCTGGGATATGCCGCCAAACCGAAGGATTTCAAAAAACATCCGGAGGACTACAAGGGTCACGTGGGGCATGTCAGCACCGTGATCCGCATCACATTGATGGGCAGGGCCCAATCACCGGACGTATGGACCATCCAGCAGATCATGGGCGAAGAGATGGTTCGCAGGAGATTTGGTCGATAAGCGTGAGGGTGTGTCAAAAAGAACCGTCCCCTTTGACACACTTTGAGGGATTCTTATGAGAAAAGCTCTGATTGAACTGAAAAACATTACCAAAACCTTCGAGGATGGGAATACCGTCCTCGATGATTTTAGCTTGCGGATAAATGAGAACGAGTTTATCACCCTGCTGGGGCCATCTGGCTGTGGCAAGACCACCACGCTTCGGATCGTGGGCGGTTTTGAGCGGCCAGACAGCGGCAGGGTGTTTTTTGAAGGGAGGGACATCACCGATATGCCTCCAAACAAGCGGCCCATCAACACCGTTTTCCAGAAATACGCCCTGTTCCCACACATGAATGTGGGAGACAACATCGCTTTTGGGCTCAGGGTCAGTGGCAAGAGCGAGTCTTTCATTCGGGACAAGGTAAGGGAAACACTGAAGATGGTGAATCTGTCCGGGTTTCAGAAACGCAGGATCTCCTCTCTTTCCGGTGGCCAACAGCAGCGAGTAGCCATGGCACGGGCTATCGTCAACGAGCCGAAGCTGCTTCTACTGGATGAGCCTTTGGGTGCACTGGACCTGAAACTCCGGGAAGAAATGGCCTACGAACTGATCCGATTGAAGAACGAGCTGGGGATCACCTTCCTCTACGTGACTCACGATCAGGAGGAGGCATTGACCATGAGCGACAAGGTGGTGGTGATGAACGGTGGATACATCCAGCAGATGGGCACACCGGAGGAGATCTACAACGAGCCCCAGAACGCTTTTGTGGCAGACTTCATCGGGGACAGCAATATTATCGATGGAGTGATGGTGAGAGACCGGGAAGTGCGGCTTTGTGGCCGGGTCTTCCCCTGTGTGGACGAGGGATTCGGCCAGGAGAACCCGGTCGATGTGGTAGTGAGGCCGGAGGATGTGATCATCGGCATGCCAGGCGAAGGGGCGCTGGATGGAGTGGTATCCCACAACGTGTTCATCGGCGTCCACTACGAGATGGAGATCCAGGCCGGCGGATTTGAATGGCTGGTGCAGAACACTGTCAGTTATGTGCCCGGCACCCGTGTGAGCATCGACGTGCTTCCGGAAAACATACAGATTATGCACAAACCCACCAGAGCGGAAGAGGAGGCTATGTACAAGGATGTCTAGGAAGTTTCTGGCGGCCCCCTTCCTGGTATGGATGCTGGGCGGGACGCTGATCCCCTTGTGCCTGATCATGTACTACGGGTTCACGGACCGGGAGGGACAGTTCACACTGCGAAACATTACAGCCATTGCGGAGCCTGTACACGCAGAGGCTCTGGCCCTGGCGTTGCTTCTGGCGCTGGCCAGTACAATCATCTGCTTTCTGATCGCCTTTCCTCTGGCGCTGATTCTGAAGGACAGCCGGCTTGGGAAGGCGGGTTTTATGGTGTTTATTTTCATCCTTCCCATGTGGATGAACTTCCTGCTGCGCACCATGGCCTGGCAGGTCATTCTGGAGAAGGAGGGGCTGTTCGACACGGCTTTGTCCTTCATTGGACTCTCCATGCCACAGATCATCAACACACCGGCCGCCGTGGTCTTGGGTATGGTGTACGATTTTCTGCCCTTCATGATCCTTCCCATCTACAACGCGTTGATGAAACTGGACGACAGCATCATCGAGGCGGCTTATGACCTGGGGGCGGAGAAACCGGTGGTGCTCGGCCGCATCGTTCTGCCGCTGATCGTGCCCGGCATCGCCAGCGGTGTGACCATGGTGTTTGTGCCGTCGCTGACCACCTTTGTGATCTCCAACATCCTGGGAGGAGGCAAGATCTATCTCATCGGCAACATCATTGAGCAGGAGTTCACCACCAGTGCCAACTGGAACCTGGGCTCCGGCCTGTCCCTGGTGATGATGGTGTTTGTTCTGGGCAGCATGGCCATCCTTAGCGCCCTGGACAAGAGTGGAGAGGGGGTGAGCCTGTGAAAGCGATCCGAACCATCTACCTCATGCTGGTCATGCTTTTCCTGTACCTGCCCATCCTGACACTGATGGTGTTTTCCTTCAATGAGAGCAAGTCCATGTTCAAGTGGAGCGGCTTTTCTCTGAAATGGTACGGGGAGATGTTTCGAGACGGACAGATCCTGTCTGCCATCGGAAACACCTTCCTCATCGCACTGCTGTCGGCGGCCATCGCTGTGGTGATCGGGGTGCTGGCCTGCATCGGCATCGATGCCATGAGCCGACAGAGCCGGAATCTCATCATGGGTCTGAACAACATTCCGCTGCTAAACGCGGACATCGTCACTGGCATTTCTCTGATGCTTACCTTTATCGCCTTCGGTTTCTATCTGAACCTGGGGACGGTGTTGCTGGCGCATATCACCTTCAACATTCCCTATGTGATTCTGTCGGTGATGCCGCGGATCCGGCAGTTGGGCCCCAGCAGTTACGAAGCGGCGCTGGATCTGGGCGCCTCTCCGGCCTACGCCTTCCGCAAGGTGATCATCCCGGAGATTCGTCCAGGGATCATTTCCGGGTTTCTGCTGGCATTCACCATGTCGGTGGACGATTTTGTGGTGACCCATTTCACAAGGGGCGCCGGCATCAACACCATCTCCACCCTGATCTACAGCCAGGTGAAGGTGGGTATACGTCCCACGCTGTTCGCTTTGTCCACCGTAATCTTTCTGACTGTGCTTGTGGTGCTGGTGATCGTGAATATTGCGTCGGATAGAGAGCCTAACGAGGAGGAATTTTTCCATGAGATCGCACAGGGGTAAGAAAGCATTGGTCCTGGCGTTGGCGCTTTTGGCAGCGCTGTTTATCACGCTGCTTACGGCCTGCGACCACAGCGACGAGAAGGAGGTCCGCGTCTACTGCTACGGGGATTACATGGATCCTGCGGTGATCGATGGCTTTGAGAAGGAGACCGGCATCAAGGTTATCCTGGACACCTACGACACGGTGGAAGAGATGTACCCAGTGATCAAAAACCGAGCCGGTGTCTACGATGTGCTCTGTCCGTCGGATTACATGGTGGAACGAATGATCGCGGAGGATCTCCTGGCGCCTTTGCACAAAGCCAATCTCCCGCATTTGAAAAACATTGGAAAACGATACCTGACCATGGCGTCCCAGAGTTACGACCCGGGAAATCGCTATGCGGTTCCCTACCAGTGGGGTACCATGGGAATCATGTATAACTCCAAGGCTCTTGCTGGCAGAGAGCCCTCCTCCTGGAATGACCTGTGGGATCCATCCTACAGCGGGAGCATCCTTATGCAGGACAGCATGCGGGATACCATGGGGGCCAGCCTGAAGGCCCAGGGGCTATCCATCAACAGCACCCGAAAGAAGGACCTGAACGCGGCAGCTGAGTACCTGATCCGCCAGAAACCGCTGGTCTACAAGTACGCCAACGACTCCGCCCGGGATCTGCTCATCGGAAATTCCGCGAATCTGGGGGTGGTCTGGAATGGGGAGGTCCTGTACAGTCAGGAACTGAACCGGGATCTGGACTTTGTGATCCCGAAGGAGGGGACGGAGGTGTTCATCGACAACTGGGTGATCCCCGCGGGCGCCTTTCATCCTGAGAACGCGGAGAAGTTCATCGACTATATGTGCCGCGGTGACGTGGCCTATACCAACTACGAGTACCTGACCTACAGTACCCCCAACGAGGCAGCGCGGGCCATGCTCCCAAAGTCACTCCAAAACAGCCCGGTGCTCTTTCCCTCGGATGAGCTGTTGGCCCGCTCCGAGGTGCTCCGGGACCTGGGGCCCGAAGGGAACGATCTGGTGACAAAGTACTGGAAGAAGTTCAAGGCAGAATAAAAACGGGGGTGCCTCAAAAAAAGCACCCCTTGCAGCATGACGTGCGCGCTAAAGGAGCTGCCCTCAGCGTCCTGCAACGCTTTGTGCAACAGCCCTCAGATCTGGTTCCTTCCGAAAGAGACAGACTACACTTTTCCGGCTTGAGCAGGATTTTGTAGTAGGTTTATGAGCGACCTGCTACAAAAACAGTAAGTCTGATGAATCTTGTAGTAGATTATTGTCCGATTTACTTCAAAATCATCAAGTCTCGCGAATCTTGTAGTAGGTCCCAGCAGGAGATTTCCAATAGATGGAAGATCTCGGCTGTTATCAGTGGGAAAACGACTACAAAAACGCCGGTCTCCCATGAAAGTGTAGTCGCCTCCTCGAAAACCTACTACAAAATACCGTCCCGGAGCTTTTTTTGTAGTCCTCAGTTTGGAGGGCGATGTCTATCGGCCAGCGGCCAACTAGCCGCCGGCGGCCTGCAAGCCTCCCCGTGCGTCCCAAAGAAAAAGGGCTGCTGCCCTCAGCGTTCTTCAACGCTGAGGGCAGCAGCCTCCGTTTAAATTGCGCGCTATTTCACCAGCACATTCCCGGTCATCTCCTCCGGGATCGGGATATCCATCAGCGTCAGCATGGTGGGGGCCAGGTCGGCCAGTTTGCCACCTGCTGCCAATTCCCGAGGCGTATCGGAGATGTAGACCAGGGGGACCTGGTTCAGGGAGTGAGCAGTGACCACGTTGTTGTCGTGGTCAAGCATCACGTCCGCGTTGCCGTGGTCCGCGGTGAGGAGCACCTGGCCGCCCTGAGCCAGGACTGCATTCACCACGCGGGGCACGCAGTCGTTCAGGGTCTCGATCGCCTTGATGGCAGCCTCCATCACTCCGGTGTGACCGACCATGTCCGCGTTCGCAAAGTTCAGAATGATCATATCGTACTTGCCGGTCTCAATCTGCTCCACCACCTTGTCGGTGACACCATAGGCGCTCATCTCCGGTTGCAGGTCGTAGGTGGCCACCTTGGGGGAGGGCACCAGAATCCGGTCTTCACCGGGGTTAGGCTCCTCCACGCCGCCGTTGAAGAAGAAGGTGACGTGCGCGTACTTCTCTGTCTCCGCGATGCGCAGCTGCGAGAGTCCCAGACTGGAGATATATTCCCCCAGGGTGTTCTTGTAGGATTCAGGCGGGTAGGCGATCTCCACGCCCGGCATGGTGGCATCGTAGGTGGTCATGCAGATGTAGCACAGATCATCCGCCACCTTCTCCCGCTCAAACCCGTCAAAGTCCTTGTCCACGAAGGTGCGGGTGATCTCTCTGGCGCGATCCGGCCGGAAATTGAACATGATCACGGAGTCACCATTGTTCACGGTCGCCGGGTTACCGGCATCGTCCAGGATCACGGTGGGTTTCACGAACTCGTCGTTCTCGTCCCGGTCATAGGCGGCGGCCAGCGCTTCCGCGGCGGTGGCTGCAGTATATCCCTTCCCCAGGGTCAGGGCATCGTAGGCCAGCTGAACTCTCTCCCAACGCTTGTCACGGTCCATGGCGTAGTAGCGCCCCGCGATGGAAGCGAGCCGTCCGATCCCGATGGTTGTCAGTTTCTCTTCCAACTGCTGGATATAGGTGCCGGCACAGCGAGGCGGCACGTCACGGCCATCCAGAAATCCGTGCACAAAGATCTTCTCCACGCCCTTGCCTGCTGCCATATCGAGCAGAGCGAACAGGTGGTTGATGTGGCTATGGACACCGCCATCGGACAGAAGACCCCACAAGTGCAGGGCACCACCGGTTGCCTTGACGTGGTCGATAGCATGGTTCAGCCGCTCGTTCTCAAGCATGTTGCCGCTTTCCGCATCCTTGGTGATGCGAGTCAGTTCCTGATAGACGATGCGGCCAGCGCCGATGTTCAGATGGCCTACCTCCGAGTTGCCCATCTGGCCATCCGGAAGGCCCACCGCCTCTCCGCAGGCATCAATACGGGTCATAGGGTATTTGGAAAAGATCTCATCCAGTGCAGGCTTGTTGGCCTGGGCGATGGCGTTGCCAAAGGTCTCGTCATTCATTCCAAATCCGTCCATGATCAAAAGCATGGTCGGTCGCTTGTTATTCATAATGATCATCTCCTTATTATGCACACGGTCTCGTGTCAGAGTATTCATCCCAATCATACCACAGGATTCTGAAATCAGCAATGTTACATGAATGAATTCTGTGTTAAAATAACGAGAGGAAGGAGTCAATATGAACTGGACAGAGAAACAGAGAGAAACCATCGAAACCAGAGGGAAGAACATTCTGGTGGCGGCCGCAGCCGGGTCTGGAAAGACAGCGGTATTGGTGGAACGTATACGGCGCATGGCCATGGAAGAGGGGATTCCGCTGGACAGCATGTTGATCGTCACCTTCACAAGAGCCGCTGCTGCTGAAATGAAGGAGAAGATCCGCCGCTCCCTGAAAGCAAAGCTGGAAGAGGATCCTTCCGCCAGAGAGCAGCTCGAACGGCTTTCCAGAGCACAGATCAGCACCTTCCACTCCTTCTCCCTGGACGTGGTAAGGCACTTCTTCTTCCTGACAGATCTGGAGCCAGACATCAGCATCTGTGATGACACCAAGAGCAAGCTGATGAAAGAAGAAGCATTGGATGAGCTCTTCCAGGAGGCTTTTGCACGGGATGATGAGGCGTTCTACACCCTGCTGGATTGGTATGGGAACGAAAAGAACGATGGACGTGTGCGGGAGATCATAAGCTCTCTGTACGATACGCTGATGGCACTGCCATCCCCTTTCGAAACACTGGATGAGAAGATACAGGAACTCACTGATTACAGAAGGTCCGAAGGATGGGCATACAGGAAACAGATCATCCGAGGCAAGTTGGAGCGAGCTGCAGAGGCCAGCGAGAAGGCCTGGGAGGTTCTGGTCGAGGCGGGGTTGGATCGCCTGGCTGAGAAGTATGAGGATGAGAGGAAAACCTACCGTTGCATGGCTACAATGGCTGAGGCGGAGGATTACAGCGGGCTTGCCCGGCTGGCCGCGGAGTTCCCGCGTATGTCACTTCGGGGCAAGAAGGATGAAGAGGAGACCTGGAAGGAGGTCAAGCCATATTACGATGCTCGCAGAGAAGTGGCGAAAAAACTTCGGGGAGAGGTGACGAAGGGATTTCTGGGTGACGAAGAAACAGAACTGGCGGAGATCGCTTCTCTGGTGCCAGTGGCAAAGACACTTTGCCGTGTCCTGAAGGACTTCCACCTCAGGTTTAAAACCAGGAAGATGGAACAGAAACTGGTGGACTTTAACGACATCGAGCACTACTGCCTGGAGATCCTGCAGGATCCTGATGCCCGCAGATACTATAGAGAGAAACTACGGTATATCTTTGTGGACGAATACCAGGATACCAGCGTGATGCAGGAGGCGATCATCGATGCCATCTCCGGCAAGGACAATGTGTTCATGGTTGGTGATGTCAAACAAAGCATCTACAAGTTCCGACTGGCGGAGCCAGAGATCTTCCGAGAGAGGTACGAGAGGTATGGAGAAGGCGCGGAGGATGCGGTGCGCATCGATCTGAACCGCAACTTTCGATCCAAGCCGGTGATCCTTGACTGGATCAATGACCGGTTCACGCCCCTGATGGAAGGGTATGACGAGGCGGCCCGGCTGTATCCGGGAATCGACTGCCCTGAGGAATTCGCCTTTCGACCTGAGATACGGCTTCTGGCAGAGGAGGAAGAGTCCGAGAATCTGGATGAAGAGCTGCAGGAGATGCAGAAGGACGAGAAGGAAGCACATCTGGTCTGCAATATCATCGAGGAGAACCTGGGAAAACCATTTTTCGACAGCAAGGCTCCAGGAGGAGGATGTGTCCGTCCCATGGCGTACCGTGATATGGCGGTTCTTATGCGCTCCGTAGCGAACACCGGCCCGGTGTTCCAGGATGTGATGAGGCAGAGGGGGATCCCCGTGTTCGTAGACGATAACAAGGGATACTACGACACCATCGAGATAGGTGTGATGATGAACCTCCTTTCGGTCATCGATAACCGTTACAGAGATGTGCCTCTTCTCTCCGTGCTTCGCTCCGAGATTTTCGGGTTCAGCACGGAGGAGCTGGCGGATATTCGGTTGCGGTGTCCGGAGGGGAGTTACGCCGAGGCGTTTCTGCAGGTAGCCGGCGGGCAGGGAGATGCACTGGCAGAGAAAGCGGGCCGAGTGGCAGGGCTGCTGGAGCGCTGGAGGGGGCTGGCCAACACCATGCCGCTGCCGGACTATGTCTGGATGCTGCTGCGGGAGTCCGGATACTACATTTTGACAGGTACAATGCCGCGGGGAGATCTCAGGCAGGCCAATCTGCGCAGGCTGGTGGATCTCACCGTGGAGTTTGGAAAGACCGGACAGGCCTCCCTGTATGGCTTTGTGAAATATATCGATAGCGTTCGAAAGGACAAGAAGATCGACATCGGACAGGTGCGGCTTCTGTCGGAGAATGACGATGTGGTCAGGATGATGACCATCCACAAGAGTAAGGGGCTGGAGTTCCCCCTGGTGATCGTAGCGGGAATCTGCAAGCGCCTGCAGTACACTGACTCCAAGCAGAAGGTCCGCTTCCACAAGGACGTGGGACTGGGAATGTTTCTGGAAGATCCAGAACACCGGATGGAAAAGAAAACCCTGGCATACCGCCTGGTGTTGGAGAAACTGAAGGAAGAGGAACGGGAGGAGCACAAGCGCGTCCTTTATGTAGCCATGACAAGGGCGCGGGATCGTCTCTACCTGACCGGCGTGCCTGAGAGAGGCGCCGACCTGCTGGATGACAAGGAGGCGGGAAACCTGAGTGACACCACTTATCTGGGGATGATGCCCTCGGTGGAGGATGTGGTCTTTGTGGAGGCATCGGAGCTGTTGGAGCAGGAAAAGCCTGTGCCGGAGCATGATCCCGATCCGTTCCCGGAAGAAGGCCCGCTGGAAGGGGAACTCCGCAGCCGCCTCGCCTATCGGTATCCCTACGAGGAAAGTGCCAGGATCCGCTCCAAGTACTCGGTCAGCGCCCTGAACGCGCAGGCACACAGACCTGCCGCTTCCATGGAAGAACCGGAAGAGGAACTGCCCGATGCACTTGGAGAGTTCCACGAGCCCCCGGAGGAGATCCCCGTGCCGCATTTCCTGGCACCGAAACAGAAACTGACCGGTGCGGAACGAGGTACGATTTACCATAAGATCATGGAGACCATCGATTTCCAAGAGGTGGCAGAAGGCGGCGGCGAAGCGCTGGCCGCTTCCCTGGAGCGCATGGAGAAGGAGGAGATCCTGTTGCCGAATGAACGGAAGGCGGTGGATCCGATGCAGGTGCTGCGATTTTTTGATAGTCCCCTGGGGAAGCGATGCGTTCGGGCTGCGGCACAAGGGATGCTATACAGGGAACAAAGCTTTGTGCTCTCCATGGAAAGATGCGGCGAGCAGACCGGGGTGCAGGGCGTCATCGATGCGTTCTTCCTGGAGGGAGAGCAGATCGTGCTTCTGGACTACAAGACCAACCGTGTGGATCCGGAGAAGCCGTTTGAAGATGAGGCTGCCAGGATTGCTGAGATGTATAGGGAGCAGCAAGCAATTTACGCAGAGGCACTGGAGAAGGCCACCGGCCTTGCGGTAGCGGAGAAATGGCTCTACCTGTCCGCAGCTGGGAAAGCGATCAGGTTGTAGGTGCTAACGAAATAGAAACAGGGGATAGTTTTCCGTTAACAGGCAACGTGATCTGTGGTAAGATATAGGGTGATGAACGAAAGGAGACCAGTCATGGGGAATATACAGAAGGAGCTCGACTGGATCGAGCGTGCGATCGATGATTTCGCGGAGACATCCATCCGAGGCGGAGAGTACTGGCGCGCCTCCTATACCGAGGAAGACCGGATGGGGATCGAGATGCTCACCTCCTGGATGGAGGAGGCTGGCATGGAAGTGTATATGGACGATATATGCAATCTGTTCGGCAGGATCGAGGGAGAATCCGACGCCATTATCATGACCGGGTCCAACCGGGACACGGTCAAGCACGCCGGCAAATATGGGGGTGCTCTGGGCATCCTGTGCTCACTGGAAGCCGTGCGGGCCCTCTACGAGGAGTTCGGCAAACCGAAGAAATCTGTGGAAGTCGTGGCCACAGTAGAGGAAGAAGCCAGTCGTTTCAACCGGGGATATAACCTTGGGAGCCGTGGAATAGTGGGAGAACTGGTGGAGGAAGACCTCCGCTCAACGGACATGAACGGGATCACCCTGCGGGAAGCCATCGCAGACATGAGCGATTCTGCGGACATAGAGGGGGTGCCTGAGGGGAGAACAGATATCGAGCATTTCGTGGAGTTGTCTGCGGAGATGGGCGGTGTCATGGAGAAATCCCTCAAGAAGGTGGGACTCGTCCAGTCCATCGCTGGCAATATGATCGGAGAGATCGTGATCACCGGTGAGCAGAACCACGCAGGCACTACGCCTATGAGCATGCGGAGAGATCCGGTGCCCGTTGCGGCAAAACTCATTGACGAGATCACCAGCTGGGCTGAGGACAGAAATGACAGGGTGGTATGCACCTTCGGAAACATCGAGGTCTACCCTGGGAAACAGAACATCATCGCAGAGAAGGTGCGTATGACCTTTGACATCCGGTCCACCAATGCCTCGCTGCTGAGCGAGGCCAGGTCTATCATGAAAGACCATGAGAACGCTATGGGAGACATTAACGTTGAGGTGACCGTAACAGGCACCGATGATCCGGCGGATATGGATCTGGATGGGGTGCTGGTGATGCGGGACATCGCTGCTGCGCATGACATGAAGTACATGCGGATCGACAGCGGCGCCGGGCATGATGCCCAGGTGTTCGCCGATGTAACAAAGAGCAATATGATCTTTGTCCCCAGCGAGAAGGGAATCGCCCATTCTCCGTTGGAGTATACGTCCAGAGAGGATCTGGAGCAGGGCTATGTCCTGCTGAAGGAGTATTTGAAGAAACTAGCTTGGTAGAGGAGAGGCAGACAGGGAGATGTGCATGGAGGGAACGACATCCCACAAGTTAATCGACACAGGTGGGAACGTGCTGTTGCAGCGCGTTCCCATCCAGACATCCACGTGGACGAACGCGCTGGTGGATATCCGAAGAGGGATGGGGCGCATCCAGGCCGGAACCAGAGACATCATGGCGGAACAGGTGCCCATCGATACCTGCACTCTTTTCAATCTGTTATGTGATCTGCGGCAGTGGATAGGGGCACTGCTTGAGGGGATTCGATGGGTCTGTAAAGCCTCGGTCCCTGTGGAGAACGGCCTTTCGGAGGACCGCCGGTGGTTTCTCATGGTGTTGCTTCCGTTGCTGTGTACGGTACTGGTCTGCGTAGATCGTGAGATGGTCCCCCCGCCGGAGCAGGTGCCGGTTCAGATAGAGGAAAAGGCATCCCCTGCACAGGAGGGGACTTCATTTCGCATGCTTCCCCAAAATGTGCTGGGAGCGGTAAAGGTGACCAGCACAGCGGTGTATGCGGCAGCGGACAGAGAGAGTCCGCAGAGGCTTACTCTGGCCTTTGGAAACAAGGTGGATCCCGTGGACGCTTCGGGAGAATGGGTCAGCGTGAAGGCTGGCGAGACGGAAGGCTTTGTGCCCCGGGCGGATCTGGTGCTGTTCCATAGGGATCGAAAACGCATCGCGCTCACTTTTGACGATGGTCCTGCTGTGCAAGGCACAAAGCACGTTTTGGACGTGTTCCAGAAGAATGGGGCACGGGGCACGTTCTTCGTGATTGGAAACCGAATCGATGGAAGTACAGCCCATCTACTGAAACGAGCGAGCGCCTTGGGATGTGAGATAGGCAACCACTCCTGGGATCATGCGTATCTCCCAGGCCTGAAAAAGAAAAAGATCCAAAAGCAGCTAGCGACCACAGATGGGAAGATCCGACAGCTGATCGGTCATAACGCGACGGTGATCCGGCCACCGTACGGGGCCGTCGATCACAGAGTGAAAGCCATCGCGGGGAGACCGCTGATCCTATGGTCCATCGACACGCTGGACTGGAAATATCGCAGGACGGACCGGTTGATAAAATACGTCAGGAAGCATAAGCGTGATGGAGCAGTGGTCCTGATGCACGATATCCATCCCAGTACTGTGCGGGCAGTGGATGCGATCGTCTGGGATCTTCAAAGATCCGGCTATGAGCTGGTCACGATCACTGAGCTTGCGGCGATCCGAGGCGAGAAGTTCGGACCGGGGACGGTATATATAGGCAAGTAATGTACCATAGGAGGTGCGTGATGAACAACGACAGCAGAGTCACAGAGAATCTGTTAAAGGACGGAAGCACACTGGTGTTTCTGAAGAAACGCTATCTCTCCAAGGAGACGAAGGAGCAGCTGGACTGGGTGCTCTCCTGCATGAAAGATTCCATTCTCATCGTGCCCACATTGCCGGGCAGTGGCAAACCGGATATGCTGGAACGCGACGATGGAGCCAGATTTCTGCCGGTGTTTTCCAATATGGGGGAGATCCCGGCGGACTATGCGGATGAGTTCATCCTGAAGGAGATGGATATCGAGGCGTGTCTGGAACTGATGCGAGAGACGGAAGGATGCCGTGGACTAGCACTGGACGGCTTGACGGAGCCGCTGGTGCTGGAGAGTAATCTGGCCGAGTCCATACGTACAAAGCCTTCGCGCAAGGAGGAAGGATCCGTGTAGCGGGTCCTGTGTCAGGAAGAAAGCTGTGGCGGTTTGCCGCGGCTTTTTTTTGTGTTTCGAATGGGCGAAAGAAAGATTACTGACAATATTGTAAACAGATGGCGGGCCTTGTCCAGATTTCCAGAGGGTCCGGGGGCGCAAGGCTCGCGCGGGTACCCGAAGAGATCAGCTTCTTTGATATCTATTCGGCGGTGATGGAACAGGAGATGCTGGACTTTGTACGCGACTATAACGTGGACGCCAAGCCGGAGAAGATATTCTCTCTGGAGCAGGTGCCTGACGCCCATCGTTATCTGGAAAGCAGCGATAGCTACGGAAAGGTGGTCTGTGTGGTGGCCTCCTGCGTATGATGATGGAGCCGTCACTATCATTTCACCCCATCCTCCACATTGTGCCTTGACAAATCGGAGTCGGGTGGTATACTTATACAAGACAAGTGAATAGATCTTCAGGGCAGGGTGAAATTCCCTACCGGCGGTACAGCCCGCGAGCCGAGAGGCATGATCCGGTGAGATTCCGGAGCCGACAGTATAGTCTGGATGGGAGAAGATAGAATAGTTGAGAAACATATTGCTCTGGGATTTTTTGTTCCAGAGTTTTTGTTTCATAACGAGCGCCAGAGGATCCCCCGCTTCTATGGCGGCGGGTTCCACTTCCGCCTTTAAGAGTGTTTTTTCATACGCCCCGGAGAATGGTCTTCGGGGCGAAAGTGTTTTTTGGAGGTTGAGGCTGTGTTGTCAAAAGACGAAACATATATGCAGCGTGCCATTGAGATCGCAGCTCGCGGGGAGGGGCGTGTGAGTCCCAATCCCCTGGTGGGGGCGGTGATCGTAAAGAATGGGAGAGTCATCGGAGAGGGAGCACACGAACGCTGTGGGGATCTGCATGCGGAACGAAACGCACTGAAGGATTGCCAGGCGAGGGGGGAGGATCCTTTCGGGGCAACCATCTACGTGACACTGGAACCCTGCTGTCATCAGGGGCGGCAGCCGCCCTGTACGAGCGCTATTCTGGAGGCGGGGATCGCTCGAGTGGTGGTGGGAGCAGGAGATCCCAACCCGCAGGTGGCGGGGAAGGGGATCCGGATATTGAGAGACGCGGGCATAAAAGTGGAGACCGGATGTATGGAACATGAGTGCCGGCGTCTTGCCCGGATCTTTCTGCACTACGTAGAGACCGGGCACCCACTGGTGGTGCTGAAGTACGCCATGACCATGGATGGGAAGATCGCTGCCTATACAGGAGAATCCAAATGGATCACCGGGAAGAAGGCACGGGCCCATGTACACAGGGTACGGAATCGCTGCAAGGCGATCATGGTCGGACTGGGCACGGTGCTTGCCGATGATCCAATGCTGAACGCAAGGTTTGAGAGCGCAGTGGATCCCATCCGGATCGTCTGCGATTCCCATCTGCGCACACCTCTTGATGCCAAGGTGGTGACCACGGCAAGAGAGATCCCAACGATCCTGGCCACCTGTGAGAAGGACTCTTCCCGTCAGGCACCATACCTGGAAACCGGGTGCGAAGTGCTTTGTGTGGCGGAGAAGGGGGGCCGTGTGGATCTGGCGGATCTTGTGATGAAGTTGGGCCGCCGAGGTGTCGACTCGGTGCTGATTGAAGGCGGTGGGACATTGGCCTGGGCAGCAGCGGAGGCGGGTATCGTCGATCTGGTGTATGCCTACATCGCACCAAAGATCCTGGGCGGCAAGACCGCAAAGACCCCAGTGGAAGGCCAGGGGTTTTCGACACCAGGGATGGGCTTGCAACTGGCGGACGTGCGAGTGACCAGGCTGGGAGAGGACATTTTGATAGAAAGCGAGGTGTTGAAACGTGTTCACGGGAATCGTTGAAGAGGTCGGTACTGTGCGACAGATTCGGCGGGGCAGAGTATCTGCAGTGTTAACTATCGAAGCGACCCGGATCCTGGAGGACATCCACATCGGAGACAGCATCTGCGTCAACGGGGTGTGTCTGACTGTCGTCACCTTTGATCAGAGTGGATTTTCAGCAGACGTGATGCATGAGACGCTGGATCGTTCCTCACTGGCATCGCTTGCGCCGGGTGCTCATGTGAATTTGGAAAGAGCGATGGCGGCAGATGGCCGGTTTGGCGGCCACATCGTCGCCGGACACATAGATGGGACGGCCAGGATACTTGCGGTCGAGAAAGATGACAATGCCATCCGGTACACCTTTTCGGCGGAGGAGGCGTTGCTGCGGTACATCGTGGATAAAGGATCCGTCGCCATCGATGGGATCAGTCTGACGGTGGTGTATGCCAAACCGGACCGTTTTCAGGTGTCCGTCATCCCCCACACGGCCAGTGTGACCGTCCTGGGTGAGAAACGTGCCGGGGATGTGGTGAATGTGGAGAACGATATCATCGGCAAATACGTGGAACGGCTCATGAATGGTGCTCCCGCTGCCGGAGCACAAAGCAATATTACCCGCGCATTCCTTACGGAGCACGGATATGGATAAGGAGGATAAGAATATGGGACAGTTCGGAACCATCGAACAAGCCTTGGAGGATCTGCGACAGGGAAAGATTATTCTGGTGACAGATGCCCAGGATCGGGAGAATGAGGGGGATTTCATCTGCGCAGCGGAGCACGCTACCACGCAGAACATCAACTTCATGGCGATTCACGGAAAGGGCCTCATCTGTATGCCTATGGCGGAGCATTATGTGCAGAAACTGCGGTTTCCCCAGATGGTCATGGAGAACACAGACAACCACGAGACTGCCTTTACAGTCTCCATCGATCACGTGTCTACCACTACCGGCATCTCTGCCGCAGAGCGGTCAATGACGGCGCTTGCCTGTGTGTCGGAGGATGCCAGGCCGGAGGACTTTCGCAGACCGGGGCATATGTTCCCGTTGCTTGCCAAACGCAACGGTGTGCTGGAACGGGAGGGACACACTGAAGCAACGGTGGATCTCTGTCGTCTTGCCGGGCTCAGGGAATGTGGTCTTTGCTGTGAGATCATGAGGGAGGACGGCACCATGATGCGCACCAGCGAATTGATGGAGTTGGCCGAAAAGTTTGACATCACCTTCATCACCATTGAGGACCTGAAGAACTATCGGAAGTGCCATGATCGTCTGGTGGAGTGTGAGGCCATCGCCAATATGCCCACACGTTACGGGCAGTTCAAGGCGTATGGGTATCGGAATCTGCTCAACGGGGAACACCATGTGGCGCTGGTCAAGGGAGAGATCGGCGAGGGAGAAGATATCCTCTGTCGTGTTCATTCAGAATGCCTCACCGGTGACACCTTCGGTTCCCTGCGCTGTGACTGTGGACAGCAACTTGCTTCTGCCATGACCCAGATCGAAAAGGAGGGCCGGGGGATCCTGCTCTACATGCGCCAGGAAGGCCGGGGAATAGGCCTTTTGAATAAGCTGAAGGCCTATGAACTGCAGGAACAGGGGATGGACACCCTGGAGGCAAATCTGGCGCTGGGGTTCGAAGCCGACCAACGTGAGTATTACATCGGCGCCCAGATTCTTCGCGACCTGGGCGTGAAGAGCATGCGTCTTCTGACCAACAACCCGGACAAAGTCTACCAGCTGGAAGAGTTCGGCATGGAGATTAACCGGCGAGTTGGGATCGAGATGGAAGCCAATGACTACGACCGTTTTTATCTGAAAACAAAGAAACTGAAGATGGGACATATTCTGGATTTTTAAAAAAGGAGGATGACAATGAAGACATATGAAGGTAAACTGGTAGCAGGGAATGAAAAGATCGGAATCGTAGTGGCGCGTTTCAACGAGTTCATTACATCGAAGTTGCTGGCGGGATGCCTGGATGGGCTCACCCGGCATGATGTGGCAGAAGAGGACATCGAGGTTGCTTGGGTACCTGGTGCTTTCGAGATACCGCTGGTGGCTTCCCGCATGGCAAAGAGTGGGAAATATGGAGCAGTGATCTGCCTGGGAGCGGTGATCCGCGGGGCTACCAGTCATTACGATTACGTATGCAATGAGGTCTCCAAGGGTATTGCCCAGGTCTCGTTGCAGAACGACATCCCGGTGATGTTCGGTATCGTTACGACAGAGAATATTGAGCAGGCCATCGAGCGCGCCGGTACCAAGGCGGGCAACAAGGGCTACGATTGTGCCATCGGTGCGCTTGAGATGATGGACCTGCTGAAGTGTGTCGAAGGGTGTGTCAAAGGGGACGGTTCTTTTTGACACACTCGGAAAGTGTGTCAAAAAGAACCGTCCCCTTTGACACACTCATTGACACACTTAGTGAGGAGGGAGCAAATGCAGGTATTGGGAGTGATTACGCTGATCGTCATGGTAGTATTGGGGGTACTGGTGGCGATCCTGTTGCTGCGCTTACAGAGCATGGATGCACGAATGGCGGAGCAGGCAATTGCCGCAGAAGTGCAGAAGAGCAATATTGAGGATATCGAGCGGCTCATCGGTGATATGCGCACAGGGGACATGGTCCAACAACAGTCTATCAACACGATGCATCGAACTCTGGAGCAAATGTCGCTCACTGAAAGAGAACAGTTGGAGCGGATGCTCCGAGATATTTCTGCGGTGAGCACCATGTCCAGAGATTTGGGGGATATCAGGAGGGTGCTCCTGAACGTGAAGACCAATGGGAATCTGGGGGAGGCGCAGCTGGAGAGCATTCTGGCGGATATACTGGCTCCACAGCAATACGAATCTCAGTTTCGACTAGTCCCGGAGGAACGAACCATGGTGGATTTTGCGGTCAGAATGCCTGGGGATGGAAACAATCCTATGTATCTGGTGATCGACTCCAAGAATCCTTCTATTTCCTTTGCCAAGCTGCAGGAAGCCTATGAAAGTGGTGACAGGGCTTTGTGCGAGGGGGCACGGAAGGCTTTTGTAGCTGAGCTTCGCAAGGAAGCGGCGGATATATGCAAGAAGTACGTGAAAGCACCGAATTCTCTGGACTATGGAGTGATGTTCCTGCCCTCAGAGGCGATGTATGCAGAAGCACTGCGGCTGGGTATGGTGGAGGTGCTCAGGAAGGAATCCAATGTAATGATCGCTGGACCCAGTTCCATGGCCGCGCTTCTCAGCAGTTTTCGTGTCGGATTCCAGATGCTGGCGATCAGGGATCGCTCCGAGGATATACGTCGTGTTCTGGAGGAGGTTCGCATAGAGGTGGATCGTTTCGATGAGGTGTTGGCAAGGGCAGAGAACCATTTGGAGATGAGCAGAAAAGACATCACCTCACTCCGGACCACCCGGACGAATGCGTTGAAGAAAAAACTGGAAATCGTGACCGATTCCGCAGAAAAGACATCGTAATTGACCTCAGATGGTGGTCTTTTTGCAAAAATACCGTGTTAGAAGGCAAGAGGCTGTTGCATTTGTGGGCTTTTTGGTGTATATTATTAGTCAGATAATCACGGAAAAGGAGAGAAATACTATGAACAAATCTGAATTAGTAGCAGCAGTCGCAAAGGAAGCCGGCCTGTCCAAGGCTGATGCAGAAAAGGCCGTCAAGGCAACATTCGGTGCTATCGAGGCATCCCTGGTGAAGGGAGACAAGGTTCAGCTGATTGGATTCGGGACCTTTGAGGTCAGAGAGAGAGCTGCAAGAGCCGGAAGAAATCCGCTGACAGGAGAAGAGATCGAGATCAAGGCTGCAAAGGCACCTGCATTCAAGGCAGGAAAGGCACTGAAGGACGCTGTAAACAAATAGACTTTAATTCAGACATAATGAGAGGCTGTTTCCATATGGAGACAGCCTTTTTTTCGTGCGTCGGGCGCATATACCGGAGGGGGCGGAAGTTTTTAATATCTGTATTAAAAATGAATTTATGGTTTGTTTTTCGAGTGTTTATGTGCTATACTTCTGGTATAAAATATGTGAGTTTTTAGACAAATATGTATTTATGATTACAGGAGGCACAATATGGGAAAGCAATGGATTAGCGCGCTCACTCACAGAGCGCTTGCTCTGGCCCTGTCTCTGGTGGTTGGAGTCACCTTTATGCCGATGTTGAATGGGCAGGTGTTTGCCGAGGAGGAGAATGAGCAGAAGGAAGGACAGCAGGTGGAGGTGACCGCGGAAGCATCGGAACCTGATGTGGATGAGACTTTGGGAGAAAAGGAGGACGCAGAGGCAACTGCAAAGGCCGTTCAGGAGAGCCCGGCCAGGGAAGAGGGGGCAGCGCAGAAGACCCCCGATCAGAAAGAAGTCAGTAAATCTGCCCCCACCGTCATTGCAGATGACAAACCAAAAGGGAAAAGTCTGGGAGAAGAACCGGATACTCTGAAGGGCAACACACAGGCAGTATCTTATACCGTTTCTGCACCCAATTCCCGTGGCTTTGTTACCGTGAAGGGGAGCCTGACCGGAATATACAGTGGCTGTACGTTTTATAGTGTGTATGTTGACAACTCGATGGTGAAAGGACCTGGAGAATTAGGTACTTCTACGATCGACATCTCGATCGATATGAAAAAATACCCGGTTGGCTTCCATACGATCACGGTGTATGTCCTGGGGACAGATGGAAAACTGTATCACGACAAAGAACAGAAAGCAGTGCCTACTTATATCTACAGCAGGCCTGCCAATGGATTCAATCAGTATGAGGTGTATTCCAATTACTTCTTTTTCAAGACAGGATCGGCATATGCTGATAACAAGTATCTCACCCAGTACATCGAGTATAGACAGGTGGGGACCAATAACTGGAAGCTTTACAGCATGGATAAAGGGAATAATACCTATCAATTCAAAGGGCTGAAGCCGAACACGAACTATCAGGCCAGAGTTTACTACGGAACCAGTTTCACCTACGGAGGAAAGGATTACTTCTGGAAGAGTCCTTACTCTCCCGTCCGCTCCTTCAAGACCGGTGTCGCTACCACACCGATCAAGTCATTCAAGCTGAAGGCGTATAAGGTGAAGAAGCACAAAGTCAAGAACACCCATTACTATGTCGGATATTTCCGCACGTATAAATACAAGACTAAGTACGTATACTACACATACAGGCTTAAGGCCATCGTCACATTCAAGAAAAAGCCTGGTGCATCCGGCGTCAACATCTGTGGAGTCTGGGTGAAGGGAAACAAGAAGAAATACACAGTCAAACTCGGCGGGACCTGGACCAGTTACGTCAAACCCAAGAAGCTCAAAAAAACAGTATCCGTGTACACCTACCAGAACAGGGCCTATGGCGGATACTCCCCCCTCTACAAGGCAACAAAGAAACAGAAATAAAGCAACCGTCAAAAAGGCCGCAAGAGCGATTTTGGCTGCGCGGTGGACCTGCAAGGTCCACCGCTTTTTTGTGCTGAGAGAGGCGCCACTATTTCCTTCCTGTGCGATGGAACCGCCGGTACATATATAGATTGAAATCCGTACCCTTTCTATGGTATACTTTCTATGTATGAGTTGCATCTTAAGGAGTGGAGAACGACAATGGAGATCAAGGAATATGCGAGGACCCTGGCGGCTTCGGACAGCGCCGTTCGCGAGGTCATCGAACAGAGAGAGACCCTGTGGTTGAACCCGCGTCTCCTGCCTTTCGAGGTGGTGGATGGCGTGACCCAACTGGTTGTTTCGGATGAGGATATCCAGGATGCGGAGGCCAGGCTGGCCCGATTTGCTCCCTACATCCGCAAGTGTTTTCCGGAAACCGAGGAGACAGAGGGGCTGATCGAGTCCCCGTTGGCGGAGATCCCTGCCATGCAGCAGGCTTTGTGTGGGGAAGAAGGATGCGAGATCCCAGGGCGCCTTTTTCTTAAGATGGACAGTCATCTCGCAATTGCTGGTTCAGTGAAGGCTCGCGGGGGTATCTATGAAGTACTGAAGCATGCGGAGGAGTTGGCGCTGGCGGCGGGCAAGCTCACTGTCACAGACAACTACGAGAAACTGGCGGCGCCAGAGATGAAAGAATTCTTTGGAAAGTACACCGTACAGGTGGGTTCCACCGGGAATCTGGGGCTTTCCATCGGTATCATGAGCGCTTTTCTGGGATTCAATGTGAAAGTACATATGTCGGCAGACGCCAAGCAGTGGAAGAAGGACATGCTCCGCAGCAAGGGGGTCAACGTGATCGAGTATGAGGATGACTACTCCCGTGCCGTAGCGGAGGGACGCAGGCAGTCTGATGCCGATCCCATGAGTTATTTTGTGGATGACGAGTATTCCGTGGATCTCTTCCTGGGGTATGCGGTGGCGGCTGGACGGCTGGCAGAGCAGTTTGAGGAGCAGGGGCTCACCGTAGATGAGGAGCATCCCTTGATCGTCTATGTGCCTGCTGGTGTGGGCGGTGCTCCCGGGGGAGTGTGTTACGGGCTGAAGAGGCGTTTTGGCGATAATGTGCATGTGTTCTTTACGGAGCCGGTGATGTGCCCGTCGCTTTTGGTGGGGTTTGCCTCACAAAGATATGAACAGGCGAATGTACACGATTTTGGCATCAGTGGGGAGACCCATGCGGATGGATTGGCCTGCGCTAGCCCCTCTGGGTTCGTGACACGGATCTGCAACAACCTTGTAGCGGGGGATTTCACCGTAGCGGACTATCGGCTGTATGACTACATGCGTATGCTGATGGAGACAGAAAGCATCAGGATCGAGCCATCCAGCTGCGCTTCCTTCGTCGGGCCGGTTAACCTAATGGGAAAAGGGGTTGCCTACCTGGAGAAGGAGGGAATCACCTCGGAGAAGTTGGCAAGGAGCACCCAGATCTGCTGGGCTACAGGCGGCAGGCTTGTACCAGAAGAGGTCTGGGAACAGTATCTGAATACACATCTGAAATAGGAGACAGGTATGATAGGAAAGAGAAAAAGCATCGCCGTGGGTGCGGTTTTGCTGGCATTCTGTACCATCGTAGCCATGAGCGCACAGTTTTTGCCGGATAAGGCAGAGGCGAACAGCGTGGTATCCAAGAACAGTCTGCGGATTACATGGTTCAACGTGGGACCGGGGGATTCCATTCTGATCCGGACGCCCCACAACAAGGTTGTTCTGGTGGATGGAGGTCTGCCGGGATATGGTCCGGGCATCGTCAAGAAGCTGAAGGGAATGGGCATCAGCCGGATCGATTACATGATCTCTACCCACCTCCACGATGATCATGTTGGTGGGCTGATCAATGTTGCCAAGGCGTTTCCGGTGGGGCAGTTCTGGTACTCCCAAGGACCCTCCTACAAGAAGAGCAAGCTGAGCAAGAAGCTTATGAAGACCATCAAAGCCAGAAAGATCAGGCGCGTCAAGGGCAAGCGTGGGAAAACCATCAAACTGGATGGAGTGACACTGAAGTTTGTTCAGGACAAGAAGAAATACAAGAGCGCCAAGACCAACGATCGGGGGAACATGGGGAGTCTGGCTATTTACATTACGTATGGCAAACGTACCGCCCTCCTGACCGGCGACAACATGAAGAAGTCACTGCCAAAGATGGAGCGTCACAACGTGGAATTGATGGATCATCCACACCACGGTGCCGGAGGAAAAAAGGCAACAACACCTCAGTTCTATAAATGGTTCGATCCGGAGTACGTGGTGGTGAGCGCGGATGGCCATACCTGGGGACACCCTGGGGTGGAGACATTCCGGAACCTGCGCGCCTATGATCCGAATATCCTGGTGTTCCGTACAGATAAACTGGGAGACATCACAGCTACAGCTACGGCCACGGGCTGGGTGTTCGATAAGACCGGCCAGAAACCGGCCAAGTACTGTTAGTTAACTTTGGCCTCAGAGAAAGGGCCTTTAATGAATTAAACGCGGAGGAACAACTATGAGAAAAGCAGTTAAGGGAAACGTAAGCTGGGTCGGCTATTTGGATTGGGAACTGAAGACCTTCCATGGTGACGAGCTGTCTACCTTCAATGGATCGAGCCAGAATGCGTATCTGATCGAGGAGGAGAAGACCATCCTGATGGACACCGTCTGGACCCCTCACAGAGAATGGTGGCTGAACAATCTGAAGTCTGAGATCGATCTTTCTAAGATCGATGCCATCGTCATGCAGCACGGTGAGCAGGATCACACAGGCTCCCTGCCGGCACTGATGGCGGAGATCCCGAATACACCGATCTACTGCACCGAGGAGGCTGTTAAGAGTCTGGAGGGACAGTACGGCAAGCATGGCTGGGATTTCCATCCCGTGCACACAGGAGATGAGCTTGACATCGGAAATGGCAAGAAACTTATCTTTGTGGAGATGAAGATGCTTCATTGGCCAGATTCCATGGCTACCTATATGACCGGGGATAACATCCTCTTCTCCATGGATGCATTTGGACAGCACTTTGCATGCGGCGAACTGTTCAACGACCTGGTGGCAGACCAGACGCTGCTGTACAGAGAGGCGGAGAAATACTTTGTGAACATCCTGAATCCCTTCGCTTCCTTTATCAAGCCGAAGATCGACGAGATCGTGGCATTGAACCTGCCCATCGATATGATCTGTCCATCCCATGGCGTCATCTGGAGAGATGACCCGATGCAGATTGTGGAGACCTATGTGAAGTGGGCAGAGAACAAGCCGGATAACCAGATCACCATCGCCTATGATACCATGTGGGATGGCACCAAGAAACTGGCCCATGCGATCGCTGATGAGATCAACAGACAGAGCCCATCCACCATCGTGAAGATGTTCAACACCGCTAAGGAGGACAAGAATGAAATCATGACAGAGGTGTTCCGCTCCAAGGCGATCGCTGTCGGATCGCCGACCTGCGTCAACGATGTGTTGGTGAGCATCGCTGGCTGGCTGTCCTTCCTGAAGTCCCTGAAATTCAAGGGCAAGAAGGCCGCAGCCTTCGGTTGCTACGGCTGGAGCGGCGAATCGGTAGGCATCATCCAGGACGAGCTCAAGAAAGCCGGTTTCGCTGTGGTGAATGAGAAACTGAAGTGCAACTGGAACCCGGATGAGGATGATTTTGCCAAGGTGCCGGCATTGGTAGAGGCGCTGCTGGCCGAGGGCGCAGAGAAGGAGGAAGAAATGGTCGAGGTTACAGGAAACGCAGCAGGCAGCCGCATGTTCGTATGTTCTGTCTGTGGATGGACCTATAACGAGGCAGAGGGTGCACCCGACATGGGAATCGCTCCGGGAACCAAGTGGGAGGATATCGCCGATGACTTCCGTTGCCCCATCTGCAAGGTGCCAAAGAGCAAGTTTGAGCAGCAGGGCGGTGCAGAGGCTGAGGATGAGGTGGAAGAGGTCACCGGAAATGCTCCGGGCAGCCGCGTGTTCACCTGCTCCGTCTGTGGATGGTCCTACAGTGAGGCAGAGGGTGCTCCCGACATGGGCATCAAGGCCGGCACGCTCTGGGAAGATGTGGCTGATGACTTCCGTTGCCCCGTCTGCAAGGTGCCAAAGAGCAAGTTCGAAGAAGCCTGAACAAAAAACATTTGATTTTTGGTCGCGCTATGTGATACAATACTCTCCGGTTGAGTAGTAAATCAAGATTTGCGTAAGTCCGAACTACGGGCTTACGCTTTTTTTTTGGAGGTAGGTATGAACGGTTTTTTCAGGAAACACAGACGAAGCAAGCTTATGGTGGCCATCCTGTCGCTGTCTCTTCTGACGGTGATGGCGGGAGCGGCGGTGGCCCCAGCCCTGGATCTGATCGCCGCCCATTTTCGGGGGACAGACCCGGTGCTGGTACAGATGATCATCAGCATTCCGGCGCTCTTTATCTTCCTGACAAACATGTTTTTCCAGAAACTGTGCCGGAGGTTCCGGGCAAAGACGCTGGTGCTGGCAGGTCTGCTTCTGTACGTGGTATTCGGGAGCATTGCCGGGATCTTCAGCAACATCTGGCTGATCCTGCTTTGCCGTGCCCTGGTGGGCGTCGGGGTGGGGATCCTGATGCCCATGTCCACCGGTCTCATCGCCTTCTATTTCACGAAGGATAAGCAGGATGTCCTCATGGGTTACGCCTCGGCCATGAACATGATGGGAGGCGTGGTGGCCATGCTCATCGTCGGCGGGCTGTTGACCATCAGTTGGCGGGCCAGTTTCCTTGTCTACCTGCTGGGGCTTGGGAGCATGCTTTTGGTATGGAAGTGGATGCCAAACGAATACATAGGTGACCGTAGCAGGGGAGGCATGGCATGCAATGGGGATCCGGCAGAGACATCCCGTCCAAGCGCCTTTCGCGAATACTACCCATTCATCGTGGGGATGTTCCTTCTAATGACCGTGTTCTTCGTGTACCCGGCCGATTTTGCTCTGGAGACTGCAGAAGACGGGATCATCCACAGACATTTCATTGCCTTCATTATGGCTGCCATGGACATCCTTGGGTTTTTCGGTGGGATGATGTATGTCCACGTGCGAAAGATCGTTCGAGGAGGAACAAAGCTGGTCGCGCCGATCCTCTTTCTGGTGGGGTATGCGTTTCTGGAGTTTTTCCCAGGCTGGTGCGGAACCGTGGGCGGATCCATGCTGGTAGGCTTTGCCAATGGAGTAGGCGTACCCTTTATCATGACCACCGCTTCGACGTTGGCCGGGAAAGACGCGCCCACCAGGGTGATGCCTCGTCTTTCCATGGCTTTGTATCTGGCGCAGTTTCTGGCGCCCTTCCTGATCGCCGTCTGCAAGGGGTGTGCGGAAGTAGCCGGAGTGGATTTGTCCTCCTATGGGGTGGCCATGGGGATCGCGATCTTGCTGGCGCTTTGGTCTGCGATGACGATCAAGAATTGACAAATAAACTCATATAGTGTAATATTACACTATATGGGAGGCGAGATATGGAAAGGGAAGAATTAATTAACAGAGTGAATGGACTTCTGAAATTGATCCGGACGGAGTATGGGCTGACCCAGGACAAGATGGCCCTGATCCTGGGGATCTCCAAGAAGACTCTGGTGGAGAGCGAGAAGGGACGCCGCAGACTGGGCTGGACGGAGGTGGTTGCATTGACCACGATCTTTTCCAAGAGTCAGGTCCTCCAGAATGCCTTCGGTGGAGAGGTCTCGGATATCATTGCTGCAGTGGCTTTTCAGGATGTGGATGTGCATTTCCCGGACACCATGGGTGGCAAGATCTGGTGGAGAGATATCCGAGAGGAACAGGGATACCGGATTCAGCAGAACATCATATCTCTGCATTACCGGTTGCTGAACGAGCAAGACCAGCGAATTCTGTCTTCCTTTGACCGTGACGTGGTGGAGGAGCACCTTGCGATGCTTTGTGCAGGGAGGGAGGTATGAGGAAAGACATCACTATCTTCAATGTGATCATGCCATTATGGATGCTGATCTTTCTACCTAGTCCATTGTGGCTCTTTCTGATTCCGGCCAATTATCTGGTGGACTATCTGGTGTTGCGTTACAGCCTCAGGAAAGTGGAAGGACACCGTAGATTTTGTCGGCGTTACACGCTGCCCATTTGCTTTATGGGGTTTCTCTGTGATTTTATCGGGACTTTTCCGCTGTTCGTGATCACAGAGCCAGATAGTGATCGTCTGCAGAAGATCCAAGAGGCAGTCATGTTGAATCCATTTAGTCACCCGTTGGGTTTTCTTGTCGTGGCCAGCGGGATCTTGCTGGCAGGTATCATAATCTTTCAGTTTGACCGTCGCATCCTTGAGACGGCGGGACTGGCCTCGGAACATGCCCGGCGGGCCGCCCGCAATCTGGCTGTTTTGACGGCGCCCTATCTATTTCTGCTTCCGTTGGAATGGTTCTCATAGTGATCGCGCAGGCAAGTTGACAGGGCGATCAGGAATACCTTATAATTAAGCAAAAACTCATTATCCGGTTACGGGAGGTTTCCATGAAAGCAGCAATTATAGGCGCAGGCAATGTCGGCAAGACCATATTTCATGATCTTCAGAGAGTTCGCATGATTGAAGAGATCACACTTGTGGGGAGAAGTCTTGATAAGATCCGCGCGGAGGTGGAGGACGCCCGGGATGCAGCCGTGGTCAGGGAAGAATACGGACCTCGTCTCCATTACGGCGGCTATGAGGCTACGGCAGGGGCGGATATCATCATCTTTACGGCCGGCTCTTCTAAGGTCGTGAGTAGTGATCGCATGGCGATGCTCCATGACAATGTGGCCATCGCTCGGGAGATTTTCTCAGAAGTCGTTCGCTATAACGAGGACGCCATCATAATCAACGCTACCAATCCCCTGGATCCGATTACCATGAAGATCCAGCAGGTCACTGGGCAGGATCCACGGAAGGTCATCGGTTCCGGCACATTGCTGGAGACAGCTCGTCTGGTGCGATATATCGCAGAACTTCTGGACTTGTCAGACAGATCCGTCCACATGTCTGTGGTTGGTGAGCATGGGGCTTCGGCGGTGGCGCTGCTCAGTACGGTCAGGGTTCTGGGCATGACACTTCAGGAATACCTGGCCAGCGTTACCGGTGAGTCGCTGCCGCTTAACGCAGAGAAACTCAATGAGACTTTCAAGAAAGAAGCCTTTCGCATATTTCATGGTAAGGGATATACCAGTACAGGGGTCTCCGCAACGGTATGCAGGATCGCGGCAGCAATCGCTGCAGACAGCAGAGAGATATTCCCGGTGTCCACCGTTCTGCAGGGAGAATACGGCGTACAGGGCGTGGCCGTATCTGTGCCATCGGTGATCGGTCGCAGTGGTGTTGAGGATATCCGGGAGGTGGTGATGAGCGATGAAGAGAATGCCGCATTTCTGTCCTCTGTGGATATCATTCGAAAGGCGGCGTTGACGGAGGGGTTGCTATAGTTATTCGGATGAATTATCTGAAAATTCATTCTGCGGCCACAATGAAATGAAGGTCTATTTGTGGAATGGCACAAAAAATGGTTGACAACCTTCTGCTTAAGTGTTAGTATAGCAATGTAATTTCATAAAACCAAAGACTTTGACGGAGACAGTAGGTTTACGTAGAAAGGCAGGAGCGAGCCGGGGAGGGTGAGAGCCCGGTGCTGAGTAAGCGTTCACTGAACATCACTCCCGAGTTGCCGAACCGAAAGCCGGCAGGTGAGTAAGTGAGGACGGGCCTTCCCCGTGATCGGAAGAGCATATGATGGTATGCGTGCATGTAGCAGGTGGTTTATAAGCGAGTATTCTATATCCTCGTCCTGATACAGGGCGAGGATTTGTCATATTCTGGGCCTGGCGCGCGTGGAGAACAGTAACAGGAGGATAGAAGTATGGGCAATACAGTAGAGATCAGATGGCACGGAAGAGGCGGCCAGGGAGCCAAGACGGCGTGTCTGTTGCTGGCGGATGCGGCATTCAGTTCCGGCAAGCAGGTGCAGGGGTTCCCTGAGTACGGCCCCGAGCGGATGGGTGCCCCCATCACCGCCTACAATCGGATCTCTGACGACAAGAACAGAGTTCACTCCAACATCTACCACCCGGATTATGTGGTGGTGGTGGACGAGACTCTGCTTCACTCCGTCGATGTGACAGCCGGCCTGTCCGAGGATGGAGCGATCATCGTCAACAGCAAGCGGAGCCCGGAAGATGTGAGAGCACAGTTGGGTGGCTATGAGGGAAAGGTCTGCACAGTGGATGCCGGGACTATTTCCAGAGAAGCGTTGGGAAGGAATTTCCCCAACACCCCTATGCTGGCGGCGGCCGTCAAGGTCAGCAATGTCATTGAGAAAGATCGTTTTCTGAAGGATATGGAGGAATCCTTCCGCCACAAGTTTGCCTCAAAGCCACAGGTGGTAGAAGGAAATATGAAAGCGCTGAAGATGTCCATGGACCAGGTGAAGGTGGCACCGGCCCCGGCACGCGGGTCCAAACTGAACGCAGCACGGAGAGGATAGGAATGAGTGAAAGAATAATGCAGAGCTTTGTCTCTGCGGAGGATATACACGAGAATAGCAAATGGTATGAACTGACACCGGGAGCGGAGATCTACGAGCCCGGCACGTCCAGACAGGTGATGACCGGGGAATGGAGAGTCCTGACCCCGGTATTTGACGCAGCGAAATGCAAGCAGTGCCTCCTGTGTGTTCCCTTCTGTCCGGACATGTCCATTCCGGTTGAGAACGGCAAGCGGCTTGACACAGATCTGGATCACTGCAAAGGGTGCGGTATATGTGCCAAGGTCTGCCATTTCGATGCCATCAAGATGGGAAGTGAGGTGTAGCATGGCCAGAGACAGAATGAGCGGCAACGAGGCAGTGGCCTACGCCATGAAACAGATCGATCCAGATGTGATGGGCGCATTTCCAATCACTCCATCCACAGAGATCCCGCAATATTTTTCCAAGTACATCGCTGACGGCAAGGTGCATACGGAGTTCGTGGCGGTGGAGTCGGAGCATTCTGCTATGTCCACATGCATCGGTGCAGAGGCGGCGGGAGCACGTGCCATCACAGCCACGTCCTCCGCAGGACTTGCGTTCATGTGGGAACTCCTCTACGTGGCGGCTTCCAGCCGGCTGCCCATCACCCTGGCGGTGGTAAATCGGGCACTGACCGGCCCCATCAATATCAACAACGACCATTCTGACTCCATGGGTTGCCGGGACAGCGGCTGGATCCAGATCTATGCTGAGAACAACCAGGAGGTTTACGACAACTACCTTCAGGCCATGCCCATCGCAGAGCACTGCAGACTTCCTATTATGATCTGTCAGGATGGGTTCATCACCAGCCATGCGGTGGAGAATATCGAACTGTGTGCGGATGAGGATGTGAAGGGATTCGTGGGGCAGTATCAGCCGGAGCACTACCTGCTGAATGAACAGGAGCCACTGGCGGTAGGGCCCTACGGCGTCTCTCCTTATTATATGGAGATCAAGAAAGCCCAGGCGGAAGCCATGAAAGCTGCCCGGGAACGTATCTACCAGGTGGCAGAGGCCTTCGAGGAGATGACCGGCCGCCATTACGGTATGGTCGAGGAATATCAGATGGAGGATGCGGAGTACGCGGTGGTGCTCATCGGCTCCTCGGCAGGCACCGCCAAGGAAGCCTGCAACATGCTCCGGGAGCAGGGGCACAAGGTAGGTGTCGTAAAAGTCCGTGTTTTCCGTCCCTTCCCCTGGGAGGAACTGCAGAAGGCCCTGGCCGGACGGAAGGCGGTTGCCGTCATGGATAAGTGTGAGGGGTTCTCTGCCTGCGGCGGTCCACTGTTCGCAGAGACCAGGTCCGCCCTGTACGACTGCCCGGCGCGGCCCAGAATGGTCAGCTTTGTGTACGGACTGGGGGGAAGAGATGTGACCACGGATACTTTCCGAGCGATCTACGAGGATCTGGCGAAGGGAGAGAACGACCAGGTATACAGACATGTTGGCGTGAGAGGAGACGAAGATGGCATACAGGCTTAGGGAACAATTGAATAAGAAGGGCCGGTTTGCCCCGGGGCACAGGCTTTGTGCGGGGTGCGGCGCGGGTGTCGCGGTGAATGCGGTGCTCCGGGCGCTGGAGCCAGAGGACAAAGCCGTCATCTCCAATGCCACCAGTTGTCTGGAGGTATCCACCTTCATCTATCCGGATACCGCCTATGAGGACAGTTACATCCACAGCGCCTTTGAGAACGCGGCGGCCATGACCGGCGGTGTAGAAGCCGCTTACCGGGTGCTCCGCAAGGCAGGCAAGGTGAAGGAAGATTACAAGTTCATCTGCTTTGGCGGCGATGGAGGGACCTATGACATCGGACTGCAGTCACTTTCCGGTGCCATGGAGCGTGGGCATGACATGGTCTATGTGTGCTACGACAACGAGGCCTATATGAACACAGGGATCCAGCGGTCCAGCGCCACACCGCGGTTTGCGGATGCTACCACCTCACCGGTGGGGCTGGAGAGTTATGGAAAGACCCAGACCAAGAAAGACCTGACAGCCATCATTGCGGCACACGGCGTGCCCTATGTGGCGCAGACCACTACCTTCGGTGATTTTCGTGACATACACGAGAAGGCGCATCGGGCAATCTACACGGAGGGTCCTTGCTTCCTGAATGTGCTCTCCCCCTGTCCCAGAGGCTGGCGGTACGAGATGGAAGACCTGGCGGAGATCTGCAAGTTGGCGGTGGATACCTGTGTATGGCCGCTGTACGAAGTCATCGATGGAGAATGGCACCTGTCCTACGAGCCGAAACAGAAACGACCGGTGGAGGATTTTCTGGTACGGCAGGGGCGGTTCGCCCACATGTTCCGCAAGGGGAACGAGTGGATGATCGAAGACGCCCAAGCGTACGTCGACCGGAAATGGGAAGCGCTTCTGGAGAAATGCAAATAAACTTCAGCGGCGGAGTACCGAGCGATAGTGAGAGGATTTACATCAGGGGCTGTCTCAAAAGACGGCCTCTGTTCTTTCGTAAAGGGGCGGTTGCCCAAATGGGGAATGGTCGGGTTGCAGGGTCGAAGATGTGGACAAAATAAAAAAACAGCATTGAAACGTTGAAATTTCAATGCTATAATGGCGGAGAGACCGGGATTCGAACCCGGGGCCCGGTGAAGGGCACGGCATTTCGAGTGCCGCACGATCGACCACTCTGACATCTCTCCAGAATCGTTAGCTCATATATTGTAACACAGGATCGCCCACCAGGCAAGGAAAATATAAAGGAGGAACCATGGATCCAAGAGACAAGAAACTGGCTGACCTGCTGGTCAACTATTCCTGCCATCTGCAGGAAGGGGAGAATATACTGATCGAGTACGAAGGGAATGAGTGCGTGCCGTTGGTGCGTCAGATCGTGAAGGACGTATACAAAGCAGGAGGACAGCCTTTTGTTAACCGGTCGGAGGCTTCCGTGACCAGGGAGCTCCTGCTGGGCGCCAGTGAGGAGCAGCTGTCTTTCATGAATGACTATTCTCTTTACCAGATGAAGGGGATGGATGCCTATATCGCGGTGCGGGCGGGGGCGAACAACGCAGAGCTTTCCGATGTGCCGGTAGATAAGCTGAATATGTACAACAGACTGCTGACGCCCACGCTGGACTGGCGGGTGGATAAGACCAAGTGGGTGATCCTGCGGTACCCGGCGCCTTCTATTGCCCAGCTGGCGGGACGGAGTACGGAGGCTTTCCAGGAGTTCTTCTATGATGTGTGCACCTTGGATTACAGCAAGATGAGCAGGGCCATGGATCCGCTGAAGGAACTGATGGAACGGACGGACCGGGTACGCATTCTGGGACCGGACACAGATCTGACATTCTCTATCAAGGGGATCCCGGCGGTGAAGTGTGCCGGAGAATGCAATATCCCGGATGGAGAACTGTATACAGCACCGGTAAGAAACTCTATGAACGGTGTGATCCATTACAACACCGTGTCCCTGGAACAGGGGTTTACCTTCGAAGATATCCGGTTCGAGATCGAGAATGGAAAGATCGTGAAAGCCACCGCCAACGACAACGAGCGGATCAACCAGATCCTGGATACAGATGAAGGGGCCAGGTATTTCGGTGAGTTCTCCTTCGGATTCAATCCATACATTCTGGATCCCATGAAGGATACCCTGTTTGACGAAAAGATCGCCGGCAGTTTCCACCTGACACCTGGGATGTGCTACGAGGATGCGCCTAACGGCAACAAATCCGCTGTCCACTGGGATCTCGTGATGATACAGCGGCCCGAGTACGGCGGCGGGGAGATCTGGATGGATGACGTGCTGGTCAGAAAGGATGGCCTGTTCGTGTTGCCGGAACTGGAAGGTCTCAATCCAGAGAACCTGAAGTAGGAGACAGGCCGCCGGGCTTTGGGCGAGAGGGTTGAGAAAGTGCAGGGTTTGTGATAAACTATACTTTGTATATATATTAGACAGGAGGCCGTACAAGTGCCAATCAAAGTACCGAACAATCTGCCGGCGGTAGACACACTGACCAAGGAAAACGTGTTTGTCATGACGGATTCCAGGGCGATCACCCAGGATATCCGGCCGCTGCATATCCTATTATTGAACCTGATGCCCACCAAGATCGATACGGAGACACAGCTCACCAGATTGCTTGGAAACACGCCGCTGCAGATCGAGCTGGAGCTTCTGCAGACCAGCAGCCATAAGGCGGCACATACCTCCCAGGAGCACATGATCGCCTTTTACAAGACATTTGAGGATGTTCGAAACCGATATTACGATGGGATGATCATTACTGGTGCGCCCATCGAGCTTTTGGAGTTCGAGGAGGTGGAATACTGGGATGAGCTCTGTGAGATCATGGAGTGGAGCAAGAGCCATGTCCATAGTACCTTCCACATCTGCTGGGGGGCCCAGGCAGCGCTGTACTACCACTACGGGATCCAGAAACATCTGCTCCCGGAGAAACTATCGGGTGTATACGAGCATCATCTGGACTATCAGAACGGGATGCTGTTCCGCGGGTTCGATGACACCTTCTATGTACCTCATTCCCGGAACACTACCAACTACCGGGAAGATATCGAGGCGGTGCCGGAACTGAAGATCGTGGCCAGCTCGGATGAGGCAGGGGTGTTCGCCGTGAAGAGCACCAACGATCGCCAGATCTTCATCATGGGCCACTCGGAGTACGATTGGAATACCTTGATGAATGAGTACGAGCGGGACAAGGCGGCGGGCATCCATCCGAAGGTCCCCAAGAACTACTTCCCGGACGATGATGACACCAAGACACCCATCGTGCGGTGGCGGTCCTGCGCCAATCTGCTTTATTCCAACTGGCTGAACTACTTTGTGTACCAGTCTACCCCTTACGATATCCAGCAGATCAGCAGCGAGGACCTGTTGGCACCGCTGGACGGCAAGGCGGATTTCAAGGTGGTGAAGTTCGGCGGGACCTCGCTGGCGACGGCGGCCCAGTTCAAGAAGGCGGCAGCCATCGTGCGGGAGGAAGAGGCGAGGCACTATGTTGTGGTGTCCGCTCCCGGAAAGCGCAACAAGGAAGATATCAAGGTCACCGATCTTTTCATCAAGGCCACGGAAGAGGGACAGTTTGATTCCATGATGATCAAGATCATCACCCGATTCCGAAGCATCGTGCGGGGACTGGGACTGGATTTTGATCTTGACAGCGAGATCGACCGGATCCGTAATACCTACCGCGACGGCGCCGGAGAGGACTACCTGGTGAGCCGGGGAGAATACCTGGCTGCCAAGATCATGGCAGCCTATCTCGGGTATGACTTTGTGGATGCGGAAGAGATGATCCTCTTCGATGAGAAAGGGGACCTGCAATATAAGGAAACAGTGGCGAGGATCGCGACTGTCATGGATCCCCACGATAACGCGGTGGTGCCCGGATTCTACGGAAAGGATACAGAGGGCCGGATCCGTACTTTCTCCCGGGGAGGATCGGACATTACCGGCGCGCTTGTAGCGGCGGCAGTGAAGGGAGATGTATACGAGAACTGGACGGATGTCAGCGGACTCCTCATGGCAGACCCGGGGATCGTGCGCAACCCGTTGACTGTACCTGTGATTACCTACAAGGAACTGCGGGAGATCACTGCACGAGGGACAGAGGTGATGCACGAGGATGCAGTCTATCCGGTACGCAAGGTGGGTATTCCGGTGAATATCCGGAACACTGATAAGCCGGAAGAGGCGGGAACCCTCATCGTAAAGAACGCTGACTACTATCCTTCTATCCTGAAGATCTCCGGCATCTCCGGGGAGACCGGGCATGCCAGCATCATGGTGGAGAAGGATCGTCTGAACGCAGACAGCGACATTCGCACCAAGCTTCTCCAGGTGTTTGCCCAGGAAGAGATCACTGTGAACAGCATGCTGGCTGGAGTGGACACCCTGAATGTTCTGGTGGATGAAGAGCAGGTGAAGGGGCGTAAGCGTGAGCTCAGCGAGAAGCTTCGGACGGCCATCGACGCGGACAAAGTCAGCATCACGGATGGTCTTGCGACCATCGCCATCGTCAGCCGGCACATGGCAGTCTCTCCGGGAGTCAGCGTGAGGATCCTGACAGCGCTGGCGGCTGAGCAGATCAACGTGAAGCTGCTTGACTATGGCGTGGATGGGATCAGTATGCTGATCGGAATCGAAGAGAACAACTTCCGAGAAGCCATCAAGGCCATCTACTCGGAATTCGTCAAGAAATAGAATGCCTTGCGCGCCGCGACACCCACAGTGCGGCGCGCTTTCAACAGGGGACAGACATGGAATATACGGCAGAGCAACAGAAGAATACTCTACGAATGACAGTGGTGACAGCACTTATCACCACTTTTCTGGGAAGCGCCATCAATCTCTGTGTTCCGACTTTGGAAGCAGAGTTTCATACCAGTGCCGTGACGATTGGATGGATCGTAACCGCCTATATGTTGACGGTGAGTTCCCTCAGCGTTCCGATGGGGAAACTGGCGGATGCCACTGGCCGAAAACGCATCCTCATGATCGGGATCAGCTTGATGGGCCTCGTATCTCTGGCCAGTTGCTTTGCTGTCTCTATCCGAATGCTGCTTGTACTGCGTGTTTTGCAGGGGGTGGCAGGATCGATGATCTTCTCTACCAACAACGCCATGCTGATTGCCTCCTATCCGCCGCAGGAACGGGGCAGGGTACTGGGACTGTCCACGGCAGCGGTATACACCGGACTATCACTGGGACCGGTGCTGGGAGGAGTTCTGAACCACAACCTGGGGTGGCGGTCTATCTTCGCGGTGACAGCCATCGCCTGCGTGGCGTCTTTCCTGCTGTCGCTGCGGGCGGCGCCAGCGGACAGACCACAGAGCAAGACCCGGCCGGATGTAACAGGGAGTCTGCTGTTCATCGGCTCCGTGGGGATGAGCCTGTATGGGTTCAGCACCTTTACCGGAGGTCTGATGAGTAAGCTCTTTCTGGTAACAGGACTCCTTCTCTTCGTGTTGTTTATCTTTGTGGAGAACCGAGCAGTGGAGCCGGTGATCCGACTTTCCATGTTCACCAGAGACAGGGTTTATACGCTCTCCAATTTTGCTGCTATGCTGAACTATGGGGCCACCTTTGCCATCAGTTACCTGGTCAGTATCTATCTGCAGGTGGATATGGGGTACAATTCACAGACAGCCGGGTTGATCCTGATCACCATGCCTGTTGTGCAGGCTATATTCTCTCCGATGATGGGGAAACTTTCAGATCGGGTACCGCCCTGGAAACTGGCCAGTACGGGCATGTGCTTCTGTGTGATAGGACTGATCCTGTTTGCTTTTCTGAAGACAGAGACACCCCTGTGGTATGTGCTCATCGCACTGGTCATCGAGGGGTTTGGGTTTGCGCTCTTCTCCTCACCCAATACCAATGCTATCATGGCACGTGTGGAGAAGAAGGATCTGAGTGTGGCCAACTCCATCCTGGCTACCATGCGGACCTATGGGCACGCTTCCAGCATGGCTATCGTCACATTGGTGGCTGGCAGTTATCTGGGAAACAGGGCGTTGGACGCGGTCAGTGCGCAGGAACTGGTTCAGACACTGCATGTGACCTTCTGTATTTTCATCGCGCTGGGGGTGGCAGCGGTGTTCATGTCCATGGCGAGGGGACAAGATTGAGGGTGTGACGACCCGTCTAAAAAATCTGCCATCTGGCAGTTTTTTTTTACGATAATGATTAGAAAAATGACTTGCGGTGTATGTCTTATTAATAACTAAAGGATGTCTATTTTGTGCTGATTGTGTTGGTATAATTGACTTCAACGTGTAAATCGAGGAGGTGCCGAAAATGTTGGTCCTGATCGGCCTTACAGATTACAACGAAGCCGAGTATATGAAGAACATCATCATGAGAAGAGGATGCTCGGTCCACATCGCGCGTGATGTGAACAGTATGTTGAAGAGGACGGTGGAGAGTCCCTATGAGTATATTTTTTTCGATGCGGAATGGATCGAAAACGGTTGTCCGTCATTGGAAGAAAGGATCGTTGAAGTCTCCAGACAAACGAGGGTCGTGGTGCTGGCTGGAAACGAAAAGTACACGATGAAGGCATTTCAACTTCACGTGTCCGGATATATCGTAAGGCCTGTCACGGAAGAAAAGATCAACTGGGAGTTCCACTGGAATCAGGAGTACGGTGTGGAGCAGCGATCGAAGGAGAAACCGGATTTCTATATTCGGACTTTCGGGGCTTTTGAATGCTTTGTGGAGGGGAGGCCTGTCGCTTTCCGTTACCAGAAAACTAAGGAACTTCTGGCGTATCTGATCGATCGGCGCGGCGCCATGTGTACGAACCAGGAACTCGTGTCTGTACTGTGGGGGGATCAGGATCTTCGGAAGAAGGCATCTTATCTGAAGAATCTGAAGACGGATCTGGCGCAGGTCTTCTCGCGTGTTGACCGAAGCGAAGCATTGATCAGGCAACGCGGCATGATCGGTGTGGTGCCGGACAAGATTCCTTGTGATTATTTTGAACTGGAAAAAAACGGGGGATCGTTCTTCGATGTATACCGGGGGGAATATATGAGCCTGTTACAGAGCCTGTTACGGAAACTGAGGTGAAGGGAGTCGATCAGGATAAGGAGAAGAAAGGGGTCACCGGAGGTAAAAAGAAGAAAGCGAAGAGATCTGCCACATATGTGAAGACCGGCGACAGAACGCCCTTCTCCATCTGGATCGGACTTGTTCTGGTGGCACTGATCCTACTGACGGCCATGCTTGTTTGGCATAGAAAAAGAATGGCGAAGAGAGAGGGGCATCCAGCTGAGCTGGATTGACTTCAGGGATAGTGAGACTTCCTCGTTTTATGGGGCTGCTGCCATCGGCATGTTTCAATGCTTTGGGAAGCAGCCCCATGTTGAAGGCAGACAGAACCTTACACCGCAGATACCTGAGGCAGGCATTTCCTCGCCTCGGCCAGTTCCTCGTCCGTCGGGATGTGGTCGGTCATGGTGCCGTCATTGAACTGTTCGTAGGCCTTCAGATCGAAGTAGCCGGTGCCGGTGAGGCCGAAGACGATGGTCTTCTCTTCGCCGGTTTCCTTGCATTTCAGAGCTTCGTCGATGGCGGCCTTGATGGCGTGGCTGCTCTCCGGGGCGGGAAGGATCCCCTCGATACGGGCGAATTGCTCAGCCGCTGCAAACACCTCTGTCTGCTCGTAGGCTCTGGCACTCATCAGGCCCTGATCATACAGCTCAGACAAAGTCGTGCTCATCCCGTGGAACCTGAGGCCGCCTGCGTGGTTGGCCGAGGGGATGAACTGGCTGCCCAACGTATACATCTTGGCCAGGGGGCAGATCTCCCCGGTGTCGCAAAAGTCATAGGCATAGATCCCTCTGGTAAAGCTGGGGCAGGAGGCTGGTTCGATGGCCAGGATCTCATAATCTGCTTCTCCCCTGAGTTTTTCTCCCATAAAGGGCGCAATGAGTCCACCCAGATTGGATCCTCCACCGGCACATCCGATGATCATGTCGGGCTTGATCCCGTACTTGTCCAGCGCCGCCTTGGTCTCCAGACCGATGACACTCTGGTGCAGGAGGACCTGATTCAGCACACTGCCCAGCACATATCTGTAACCCTCATGGGAGACAGCATATTCTACCGCCTCAGAGATGGCGCAGCCAAGTGATCCGGTGGTGCCCGGATGCTCCGCGTTGATCTTCTTTCCGATCTCCGTGGTCATGGATGGAGAGGGCGTGACCTCTGCGCCATAGGTGCGCATGACCTCTCTGCGGAAGGGCTTTTGCTCATAACTCACCTTCACCATATACACCTTCAGATCCATGTCCAGGTAGCTGCAGGCCATGGAAAGGGCGGTGCCCCACTGGCCGGCACCGGTCTCCGTGGTGACTCCCTTGAGTCCCTGCTTCTTAGCATAGTAAGCCTGGGCGATGGCGGAATTCAGCTTATGGGAGCCGCTGGTGTTATTCCCCTCGAACTTATAGTAGATGTGGGCCGGTGTGTCCAGTTTCTCCTCCAGACAGTAAGCGCGCACCAGGGGAGAAGGCCGATACATCTTGTAAAAGTCCCGGATTTCCTTAGGGATCTCGATGAACGGTGTGGTATCATCCAGTTCCTGCTCCACCAGTTCCTCGCAGAAGACTCCGCAGAGTTCTTCTCTGGTCATCGGCTGCCCTGTACCCGGATTCACCAGAGGGGCCGGTTTCTTCTTCATGTCCGCCCGCATGTTGTAGTACTGGGTCGGCATCTCGCTCTCTTCGAGATAGATCTTGTATGGAATGGTGCTAGTTTTCTTTGACATTTCTTACCTCCTTGTAAAGCAAAAACCCCTGTCCCAACGATCTGCTGGGACAGGGGTATAGTTCTCCTGCGGTGCCACCCGGCTTGGCGCTTGACACGCCCGCTCTTGCGCATACCATCATATGCTCAGTTTGGTCACGAAGTTTGTTCTCCGTCTCGCCTACTTGGGATCCTGCCCGTTCGGTTCGCCCTCAGGAGTCCATTCAGCCTTGCTCTTACCTACCGCCATCTCACCGTCGGCGGCTCTCTCAGAAGCAGGGCACAAAGCCTACTCACTCTCCCTCATTGGTTTAGGGGTTATTGAATTATGTATGTATGTTACATCAATGGACGAAGAATGTCAATAGTTTTTGTGAAAAATCACAAAATAACTGGTATGTGTGGAAAACGGCTTCCTAGAGCTCATCCAACAGCGTTCTGGTATGCGGACTGTCGATGAGGACCGGGATCATGGCGCGCTCATCGCCGTTGAGTATCTTGTAGTAACGGGATTTAGGTGCCTTGGCGTTTCCGTACTGGTACACGAATTTGTATTTCTTTCCAGAATCGTTTTTGGTGAACATCGTGCTCACATAGGCGCCGTTCATCTTGTAGGTGACCGTCTCACGGATTCCGAACCTGGTCAGAAGGTTGTTCTTGTAATGGAGGGTTTCAGAATAGCCTTCTTCGGTATATATCTTCGCTTTGACCAGGGCTTTCTTTTTGTAAGAAAAGACGTACTTGTCATATTCTCCGCCTTTTTCACCAAATGAGAACCATTTATTCTTCTTGCCATAGCGGTATACGGTGGTATCACCATCGCTGTCCCTGAACTTCTTGATCCGTCCCTTCTTGTCGAAGGTGAAAGTGCCGGCTATGCCGTTGCCCGTGACGGTCGCCTTGGTCTTCTTCCCCTTCTTGTATTTGTAGGAAACCTTGAAATGGTAGTCCTTGTCCGATCCGCTGATCACATCGCCCTTGCTGTTGTAGCTGTAGGTGAGGGTGTTCTGCGCTGCCCATTTGCCGCCCGTGTAGGCGTAGCAGGTGATCTTGGTGGGGAGCTTCATTTTCTTTGTCTTTGCAGCCGACGTTTCCGTAGACAAAGCCATGCTGAAGACAAGGGTGATGGCAACAACGAGAAAGATGAAAGGAATTCTTTTTGTCTGTGTTCTCATGATGATCCTCCTGGAAAAATTTGAATATCGCTAGCGTATCTGTCCATTCCCGCACAGGGTGTACTTGTAGGTTACCAGTTGGTTGACCCCCATGGGACCGCGGGCATGAAGCTTTTGGGTGGAGATCCCGATCTCTGCCCCCAGGCCCATCTCCCCGCCGTCGGTAAATCTGGTGGAAGCGTTGTGATAGACGGCAGCGGAGTCCACACCAGCCAGGAACCGGTCGGCCGCCTCCTGGTCATCCGTTACGATGCAGTCACTGTGGTGCGTAGACCAGCGTTCGATGTGGTCGACGGCTTCCTCCAGTGAATCTACGATCTTGATGCCCATGGTCAGGGCGATGTATTCGGTGCCCCAATCTGCATCGGTGGCGGGGAGCACGTCGGATCCGCCACGAAGGATCGCGCCCGCCGCAGCATCCACATGAAGTTCGACATCCTTCTCCCGAAGTCTGGAAGCGATCACCGGGAGCGCCTCTTCGGCGATGTCCCGATGCACCAGCAGGTGCTCCGCCGCATTGCAAACGGAAGGCCGGGAGGTCTTGGCATTCACCACGATGTCGGCAGCCATTTCGATGTTCGCGGCTTTGTCCACATAGATGTGGCAGTTGCCTGCTCCGGTTTCGATCACGGGGACCTTGGCGTTGTCCACCACGCTGCGGATCAGTCCGGCTCCGCCGCGGGGGATCAGTACATCGATATAGCCAGTCATTTCCATCAGTTCCTTGGCAGAACGGCGGTCTGTATCCATGACCAGCTGCACCGCGTCCTCTGGGATGTCGGTGACTGCCAGGGCATTTCGCATGATCTCAGTGATCTTGCTGTTTGATTGAAAGGCTTCCTTGCCGCCGCGCAGGATGCAGGCATTGCCAGCCCGAATGCAGAGGGCGGCACAGTCACTGGTGACGTTGGGGCGGGACTCAAAGATGATTCCCACAACGCCAAGAGGTACGCTGACCTTGCGAACAAGAATGCCGTTTGGTAGCGTATACTCTTCCTGGATGTGGCCCACTGGATCCGGCCAATCGGCCACCGCTTCTACACCATCAGCCATCCCCTGGATCCGATCCCGGGAGAGGGCCAGACGATCCAACATAGATTGGCTCATACCGGTTTCTCTGGCAGCAGACAGGTCTTTCGCATTGGCCGCCAGGATCTCGTCGGTATGCTCGATCAACGCTTGGGCGATGGAACGGAGCGCTGAGGATTTGGCTCCGTCGCTCGCGACACGAAGAAGGCGAGCGGCTTCTCTGGCGCGGTTGCCCATGGTCGTAAGTTCGCTCATTGGTTACTCCTTTGGTAAAAACAGAGTACCGATCTCTTCGCCGTCGAAGAGACGGTACAGGTTATCTGTGTCGTTTCCCGCCAGCACACAGCAGGGGATCCCTGCCATGGTCGTAATATCTGCTGCGCTCACCTTGGTGGCCATTCCACCGGTTCCCAGCCGGGAACCGGGTTTGCCGGCCAGCTTGATGATTTCCGGAGTGATCTCCGGTACGACGGGGATCAATCTGGCAGTGGGATCCTTGGCGGGATTCTTGTCGAAAAGCCCGTCGATGTCCGTCAGGATAGCCAGCGCGTCTGCATCGATCAGCGTGGCTACGATGGCGGATAGAGTATCGTTATCCCCGATGCTGTGTCCATCCAGCTCCGCGGTGCCGACGGTGTCGTTTTCGTTTACGATTGGGATGACACCGATCTCCAACAACTGCTCAAAGGTATTCAGCACGTTCTGCCTGGAGACAGGCTCGTCCACCGCTTCTGCGTTCACCAGCACCTGGGCGACCGTCTGGTTGAATTCTCCGAAAAGTTTGTCATAGATAAACATCAGCTCGCACTGTCCAACTGCCGCCAGCGCCTGGCGCTGGATCCGGCTCACCGGACGCCGCTCGATCCCCAGCTTGCCCATGCCCACGCCGATGGCGCCGGAGGTGACCAGGATGATGTCCCGGCCGGCGTTGTGCAGATCGGTGATCACACGACATAGATCGCCGATCCGGCGGAGGTTCAGTTTCCCGTTTTCGTGGGTCAGGGTGCTGGTGCCTACTTTGATGACAATGCGTTTGCTGTCTTTGATCATGTTTCTATACATATTTCTCCTGTATGGCAGGCTCTGGTGCCTGAAAAAAGGCCCGCCGCGGGGCGGGCTGAAAAAACTAGTTGGAAGTGATGATGTAAGGGTTCAGTGCGCCTGCTACGGCGTTGATCGGCATGGTCTGCAGAAGAACTCTGCCAGGACCGTGGACCACGGTGTTGAAGATCCCCTCTCCGCCCAGCAGCATGTTCTTCACGCCGGGAACCGACTGAATATCCATGGTGCAGGTGGCATCCATGCCGGCCAGGTAACCGGTGTCGATGACGATGCTCTGGCCAGCAGCCAGTGTGTACTCGTGGAGGGCACCGTCGATCTCGATGAAGCAGATTCCCTGTCCAGACAGTTTCTGCATGATGAATCCCTCGCCGCCGAAAAGGCCAGCGCCTAATTTCTTGCGGAAGAAGATGTCCAGATTGACACCGGTCTCGCTGGCCAGGAAGGCAGACTTCTGAACGATGAATTCCATGCCTGGTTTGAGCTCAATGGGGACGATCTTGCCAGGGAAGGAGGAGGCGAAGGCAATCTCACCAGGCCCGCCCTGCGCGGTATAGTGGTTCTGGAACAGTGTGTCGCCGGAGAACATACGTCCAAGGGCTTTCTTGACGCCGCCGCCAACAGTTTCCATCTTCATGTTGGGACTCATCCATGCCATGGCACCACTCTCGGTGATCATTTTCTCTCCTGCGTTCAGATTGCAGATGACGGTAGGGAAGTTGTCCCCGATGATTTTATATTGCATAATGACTCCTTTCGGTCGGAACGTTATCTTATATGCTTAAGTATACCATGTTCTGGAAGCTAGGTGAAGTAAAATATGAGGGAAGAAATTGTGAAACCGCATGGAATGTGATAGAATAGGTGCAGATGAGATTACAAAGGAGTGTCAGTATGGGTAAGTATTATGATGATCATTTCGATCCTGTTCGTGTCAAGGATGAGATCGTACAGTGGATAAGAGACTTTTTTGAAGAGAACGGACCGGGCTGCAATGCGGTGGTGGCGATCAGCGGCGGCAAGGACAGTTCTGTGGTCGCAGGGCTTTGTGTAGAAGCGCTGGGCAGGGAGCGAGTGTTCGGCGTGCTGCTCCCTAATGGAGAGCAGGCGGATATCGACGCCAGCCAGAAACTGGTGGCGCATCTGGGCATCGACCACGTGATCCTGAACATCCGCGCGGCTTTTGATGGAATCCTGGAGGAGATGCGTACACAGATGGGGGCAGAGCCTTCTGCGCAGACCATTACCAATCTGCCGGCCAGGCTGCGGATGGCGGCGACCTATGCAGTAGCACAGTCCAGAAATGGCAGGGTAGCCAACACCTGCAATTTGTCAGAAGACTGGGTGGGCTACAACACCCGCTACGGCGACGGCGCCGGAGATTTCTCTCCACTTTGCAGACTGACGGTTCAGGAGGTGCGTGCGGTGGGCGAAGTCCTGGGGCTGCCTCACGACCTGGTCTACAAAGTTCCCATTGACGGTCTGACCCCTCTTACGGATGAAGAGAACCTGGGCTTCACCTATGATGCTCTGGATCGCTACATCCGGACCGGTGTCTGCGAGGATCCGGAGGTGAAGGCCAACATCGACCATCGTCACAAAGTAAACCTGTTCAAGCTCTCCCTGATGCCGGCATTTGAGTACGCCGGGAGCATCAAGGCGAAGTAGGAGGGAACCTATGTATCTTAGCGAAATGTTTGAGGGAGCACCGGCCCTGGAGGTGACCGGTCTCTCTGTGGATTCCCGGAGTGTAAGACCCGGGAACATATTCTTTGCCATCAAGGGTACGGCTCTGGACGGACATAAGTTCATCGGAAGTGCTGTCAAAAACGGGGCTGTTGCCGTGGTGCATAGTGAGCCGGTAGACGTTTCTCAGTACGGGGGCGGGGTAATGCCAGTGTTCTTTCAGTGTGACGATGTGAAGGGGGAGCAGGGGCGGCTCAGTGATCTTTTCTACGGAAGTCCCAGCCGGGAGATGACCGTGTTCGGGGTCACCGGCACCAATGGCAAGACCACTGTATCCAGCATAATCGAGTGGATCTACGGTGGTTATGCGCCCTGTGGCTACATGGGGACAAACGGTGTGCGGTTCGGGGACATGGACGTGCTTCCGTCTCTGACCACCCCGGATGTGATCGAGGTCCACAGCGATCTGGCAGAGATGCGCAAACGGGGCGCGGAGGCCGTGGCCATGGAGGTCAGTTCTCACGGGCTGGCCATGCGGCGTGTGGAGAAGGTGGATTTTGACTGCGCTATCTTCACCAACATGACCTGGGATCATCTGGATTACCACAAGACCATGGAAAACTACATGCAGGCGAAGAGCCTGCTGTTCCGCGGTATCAAGCCTTCTGGTGTGGCGGTGCTGAATGCGGATGATGCAGCCAGTATCGATCTGTTGAAGGAGGTCTGTGCCTGCCGGTATGTGACCTATGGTATTGATACGCCGGCGGACTATGTGGCAAGGGAACTGGAATATGGACAGCGGGGGACGTCCTTCGTGCTGGAGCACGGCGGTGAGCATTATCCGGTGAAGACCAACCTGCTTGCCAAGTACAACGTGAGCAATCTGCTGTCAGCCATGGCCGCCATGCATGAGATGGGTATGCCTCTGGCAGATATCATCGCCCGGGCAGACTCTATCCCCCAGGTGGAGGGGCGTATGGAGATTATTGACGAGGGCCAGGACTTTATGGCCATCGTGGACTATGCACACACCCCGGATGGCTATGAGAAGATCTTTCAGTTTGCCAGGGAAATAGCCGGAAAGGACGGTCACATCTACGCGGGGTTCGGATGCCCCGGCAAACGGGATATCGAGAAACGCCCTGTTATGGGGGAGATTGCGGGGCGCTACTGTGACGGGATCGTGCTGACTCTGGAGGATCCTCGGGATGCAGATCCCGCAGAGGTGGCCAGAGAATTAGCTGTGGGCGTGGAAAGGGCAGGCTGTCCTTATCAGGTGATCCTGGATCGGGAGGAGGCCATCGGCGCCTTGCTGGATATGGCCAATACCGGCGATGTGGTGTTGATTCTGGGCAAAGGGGACGAACCTTACATGTATATGGAAGAGGGACGTGCTCCCTGGGATGGAGATCACATTGTGATGCGTCGGCAATTGAAGAAGCGGCTTGGTTAGGCAATGCGAGGGTCTGACTGCGCTGCATGACCAATATGTGAAGTATGTCTGATTTGACCATGAGGGGATGTCTCGGTTACACAACTTTTTAGTTGCGAAACTGAGACATGTTGTTTTTTTGCGACTGCCTGATAGGTGTGAGGATAGGTGAAAAGGTTGAAATCTGAAGGAACCGGTCCGTTGGCATGGTGGTTGCTTATATAAGTAAATAAGAATATATATGAAGGATCGTTGGGTTGGTGGATTCGCCGGACCCGGAAAGGTAGGAACATGAAGGATATTAAGAATGTACTGGTCGTTGGCGGCGGACTGATGGGCAAGAATATCGCCTATGTCGTGTCTTCTGTGGCCGAGTATCAGGTCGTGATCTATGATGTGCGCCCGGTGGACGTACAGGACGGAATCCGCCAGAACACCCGTCAGCTGGTAGAGGCCGGTGTATTGTCTGAAGAAGAACTGGAAGAACGACTGCGCCGGATCTCCTTCACCGAGGATCTGGACAGCGACGGTGTCAGGAATGCGGATCTGGTCATTGAGGCCGTCTTTGAGAACATGGATCTCAAGAGAGAGACCTTCGCCAAACTGGAAGAGCGTTGCCGTCCGGACTGCATCTTCTGCACCAATACTTCTGTCATGAGTCCGTCTGAGATCAGTCAGGAACTGAAATACCGCGAGCGGTTTGCCGGAACGCACTTCTGGAATCCGGGACATCTGATCCCCCTGGTGGAAGTGGTCCGTACCGATGCCACCAGCCAGGAGACCGCGGATACCGTCATGGAGTTCATGACAAAGATCGGAAAGAAGCCCTGCTTGTGCAATAAGGATGTGCCAGGGTTCATCGCAAACCGGTTGCAGCATGCTTTGTGGAGGGAGGCTATCTCCATCGTAGAGAATGGCATCGCCGACGCGGCCACCGTCGATACGGCCATCAAGAACTCTTTTGGGCTGCGGTTGCCCCAGTTGGCACCCCTTGAGAATTCTGACATGGTCGGTACTGATCTGACTTACAACATTCATGATTATGTGTTGGAACACATCGAGGACAGCCACCGTCCGTCTCCACTCCTGGTCAAGATGAAGGAAGAGGGGAAGATGGGATTCAAGAGCGGAGAAGGGTTTTATAAGTGGTCTCAGGAAGACATCAAGAAGTGCAACGAGGACCTGAACGCCTATCTGATCAAAATGTTATATAAATAAGGAGGAAATATACAATGGATAAAGCTTTGAAGAACAAGAGAATCATCACCGCTGCTGTCACTGGCGCATGGCCGAAGAAGGAGAATAACCCGAACGTGCCGATGACACCGTCTGAAATCGCCGACGATGTTTATGAGTGCTGGAAGGCAGGCGCTGCTATCGCTCATCTGCACATGAGAGATGAGAATGGTGACGGAACCATGGACCACAACCTGTTCCGTGAGACCGTGGAACTGATCCACGAGCGTTATCCTGACTGCGATATCATTCTGAACCTGACCACATCCGGTGACATCAACGCTACCGACGAGACCAGAATGGAGCACGTGAAGGAACTGAAGCCGGAGATGGCTTCCTATGACTGCGGTTCCATGAACTGGCTGAACAGCGGCCTGTTCCTGAACAGCCCGAAGTTCCTGGAGGAACTGGGTGCCCTGTTCCAGGAGACCAACACCAAGCCGGAGATCGAAGCGTTCGATCCGGGCATGATCGCCAATGCTGCTTATTACGTCAAGAAGGGCGTCCTGAAGACCCCGTTGCACTTCCAGTTCTGCATGGGATGTGCTAATGGTATCCCAGGAAACACCAAGAACCTGGTATTCATGAAAGAAACCATGGACCAGCTGTGCCCGGGTTCCACATGGTCCTGCTTCGGAGTTGGCCACAGTGCAATGGAGATCATGTACGCTGCCATCGCTCTGGGCGGAAACATCCGTGTTGGAATGGAAGACAACGTTATGTATGCTAAGGGACAGCTTGCTGACAGCAACAAGCAGTTCATCGAGAGAGCTGTTCGCGTAATCCGTGAGTTCGGATGCGAGCCTGCTACTCCGGATGAAGCACGTCAGATCCTGGGCCTGAAATAGTGGTTTCAGACAGTTGTGGGACTGGCCCTGCAGCTGCGGATCAAAAGTAAGGAGGAAGACCTATGACCTGGGGACCTGGATTTATGTACTATCACTGCCCGAAGTGTGGCAGAAAGTTCAAATATGCCATCGATCTGATCCCGGAATTCGGGGATGACTTCGGACATTGTCCGGTGTGCGATGAACCTGGTATCTATGAGAAGGACGGAGCACGCACACTGGATGACGCAGATTATGAAGAAGTAGAGTAGGTAATAGGGTAGTCAGAATCTTTCTGAAAATTGAAGTTACAAGGCAATATCAGACCTCCTGCAGCAGCAGGAGGTCTGAATGCTTTACTGAAGGGTTGGAAAACCTGCTACCTGACTGCAGCCTCCAGCGCCAGTTCCATCATGTCGGTGAAGGTCTTCTGACGCTCTTCCGCGGTGGCTTTGTCGCCGGTGACGAAGTGGTCGCTGATGGTCATGATAGCCAGGGCGTTCTTACCGGTGTAGGCGGCGTTCATGTAGAGAGCTGCCGCTTCCATCTCCACAGCCATGACACCCATATTGGCCCAGCGCTTCCACCAGTCGTCGGTGGTCTCATAGAAAACGTCGCAGGATACGATGTTGCCAGCGGTGAAGGGGATGCCGCTGTCCTCGCTGGCAGCCTGAAGCTTCTGCAGAAGACCATAACTGGCGCAGGGGGCGTATAGACCGGGCACATCAAAAGCGTGCTGGTAGTTGGAATCGGTGGAGGCGGCAAGACCACAGACGATATCGCCTACCTTGATGGTCGGGTTGAAGGAACCGGCGGTGCCGATTCGGATGATGTTCTCAACGCCATGCGCTGTGAAAAGCTCGTAGGAGTAGATGCCCATGGAAGGCATGCCCATGCCGCTTCCCTGAACAGAAACAGGGACACCCTTGTAGGTGCCGGTATATCCATACATGTTACGGATCTCGGAGTAGCGCACGGCGCCATCCAGGTAATTCTCAGCGATGAACTGCGCCCGAAGGGGATCTCCCGGCATCAGTACGGATGGGGCGGGTTTTGCCTGAGGGCTGGTGGAAATATGTAATGACATAGCGGTCTCCTTTCTTTCTATTCGGTTCTCCCCTGGAACCTGTCTGTTTACAGTGTATCATAAGGGAGTCAGTTTGGGAACTCAGAAGGTCAGATTCCTAAGGATAAAGCTTCGGATCTGTTCCTTCAGAAATGGATAGTCGAGGCTGCCGCCGGGACCTTCGAAAGTGTAAAGGATATCGGTGAAGGCAGGCTCGTACCGGATCAGGACGCCAAATTCGTCATACAGATCAGCATAGATATCCATCAAACCGGCCTCGATACGCGAGCGCACCAGCGTCCCCTGTTTGGAACGAATGATCAGGCTTTCGGGATGGTTTTCATTTTTCTCGTAAGGCGCAGTTGCCCAGTTCCTCGCATCCTGAAAGCCCATCGCCCTAAAGATCTCCGTGCTTGGGTGCTGGTAGACACGTGATATGGACGGCAAGAGTAGGTTTGGATCAAATACGATCGGTTCGATTTTTCCCCGCTCCAGAGAGTGGATCTTTCTGGAAATGGCTTTTTGGGTGGCTGCGACGAGATGCCTGTCAGAAAACGCTGTAATCCGGGGGTCGTCCCGCTTCAGGGTGAACCGCTGGCCGTCCACAAAGCCTTCGTAGTAAAGCTGCCCGTTCTTTTCAGAGCTTGCAAGACGTCCGACAGGTAGGCAGGACATAGCGTTATCACAAAGCTCTTTTCTATGAAATAGTTCCGTCAACGGATCCACAAGTATATCGTTAGTAGTGATCATGCCTGCCTCCTTTCCTTTCGGTATCAGGATTATACTCCGACGCGTATGGAATGTCAAGGAATATATGGAATAATATGTAATATAAGGTAATAGTCTGAAAAGTATTATTAGGAAGTAAAGAGAGAATCGTTTTTTACACGTTGCCCTATACACTTTAGCTCTGCAGGCAGCGAAGGAAGGCCTTCCTGGACACCTTGGAACTCCCAGAATTCCGTTGATTATTGTACTTGAGGCATATGACGGAAGAATGTGCATGGAAGGGCGTGCGGCCGACTGGGGCAAGCAAGGGGCGGCCGCCATGACAAAGACGATTTACAATTACCTGTCGCTGGTGTATAATCAATGTTGGAAATACCTACAGGGAGCCAATGAAGAGGAGGGAAAGGTGCCCTGTTCTTGTTGTGCCTAAGGGAGGGAGAATGTGAAGAACACCAAGAGGCTGGGAATCGTCATCATCATAGGGCTTGTGCTCATTGCATTGGCTTCTGCGGCTACCTGGGCAGCAAGCAGTGCGGCTGCCTCTGCCAAGGCATTTAACGCTGTGGATCTGCCCGATGGAGAATACACACCTGACAACTTCGCCTGGTCCGGCGGCTCAGGACGACTGGAGTACATCCGATGTAACAGCATTCTGGTAGAGAACGGAGGTGCCTATGCGGAACTGGAGTTTGCCAGCGCTCATTATGACTACTTGAAGGTCATGGGGAAGAGTTTTGCACGCACTGGGGCCAGCGACGACACGGCTACCTTCCGGGTACCGGTGAAACTGAATACCAACCTGGAGATCGAGGGGCGCACGACCGCCATGTCTCAGCCACATTGGATTCCATATAAGATATATATAGGGAAGAAAGGCGTGAAAGCAGATGGTACAGAGGCATTCGATACCGCAAGTCTGCAGAAGCAGCACGCTGCGATGAAGAGAAAACTGCTTGAAGAGGCTCCGATGATCCCCGGATTTCCGAAAGGCGAACAGATTGCCCGCGCGCAGCATCTTCGACTCTTTCGATATGCAGAAGAGGGCACTGTGATCCAGGTAGAACGAGGGAAGGCCGACGGAGAAGGGGTATATGGGCAGAAGGTGGTCAACTACCTGATACTACCCGAGAAGATCGAAGCACCGGCAGGGATCGAGAAGGATTTTGTGATCATTCCCGAGGGGGCGGCCCCGGTCTATGTCTACGGATCCGATGCCATTGCGTTTCTGTCGAAGTTGGGGGTAAAGACAGCCCCTGGTGGAGGGTTCGATGCGGCGAAAGTCGTGCGTGTAGGCACAAAGCTTTGTGTACTTCCAGAAGCGGCCGCGACCCCGGAGGTGACAGGGAAACTCATCACTCTTGGGATTCCCCTGTTTCTGGATAGAGCAGAGACAGATGAACGGGGGGCATGGGCGCTGGCCTATGGTGAGATCTTTGGGAGACAGGAGGAAGCTGTGGCGCAGGCCGCACGCGAACAGAAACAGCAACGGTCCGCGGCAGCGATTCTTTTGATTGCGGTCGCAGCGGCAATGTTGATCATTCCGGCAGCAGCAAAGAGAGGATAGACGATGGCTTTTGAGCATTACATGAGGAGCGGGGACAAAGTCCTGCGCATGGGATACACCACCGGGACCTGTGCGGCTCTGGCGACCCAGGGGGCGGTCAGGCTTTTGCTTGGCGCTGAAGAGCCGGGTCTTCTTAGCGTCATGACTGCCAAGGGGATCCTGGTGGAAGTGGAACCAGAGACCTGGCATGTAACAGAGGCGACCGCAAGTTGCACCGTACGGAAGGATGCGGGAGACGATTCCGACGTCACCGACGGCATGCTGGTGACCGCCACGGTGCGGTGGAGCCCGGAGCTGGGGATCCATATCGACGGCGGCAGCGGTGTAGGCCGGGTCACCAAGCCCGGGCTGGATCAGCCGGTGGGAAATGCAGCCATCAACCACGTTCCCCGGCAGATGATCAGAGACGCTGCCATAGCAGAGCTGGAGCTGGCCGGCCGAGAAGAGGAGGGTGGTCTGGAGGTGACCATCTCCGTTCCGGACGGAGAGGAGAGAGCCCGGAAGACCTTCAACCCTATGCTGGGGGTAGTGGGAGGGATCTCCATCATCGGCACCTCTGGAATCGTAGCGCCTATGAGCGAACAGGCCCTCATCGACACAATAGAAGTGGAGTTGCGGCAGAAGAGGACGGAGTCTGACCGCCTCATCATCACCCCGGGGAACTACGGAAAGGATTTTCTGACCACCTATGGGTTGGCCGGAGGACAGATCCCGGTGCTGATGTTCAGCAATTTTCTGGGAGAGACTTTGGACATGATGGCCACCATGGAATTTAGAGAAGTGCTCCTGGTGGGACACATTGGCAAGCTGGTGAAAGTGGCAGGCGGGGTGATGAACACCCACTCCAGGTCAGCCGATTGCAGGAAGGAGATCATCACCGCCCATGCGGCGGCAGCCGGCGCCGATACGGAAGTCTGCCGCCGGCTCATGACCGCTGCCACCACCGATTCCTGCATCGAGATCATGCAGGCGGCAAGTGTGGCAGAACAGACCATGGCCAGTATCGTGGACAGCATTCAATGGCAGCTGGATCACCGGGTACGGGATAACTTCCGGATCGGAGCGATGACCTTCTCCAATGTCTACGGAGTGTTGGGCATTACCGATACAGGACAAGAGTTAATGGATAAGTGGCGCCGGGAGGGCGCCTTGCAATAGAGGGAGGAACAGATATGGTACATTTTGTTGGGGCAGGCCCTGGAGCGCCGGATCTCATCACCATGAGAGGCGCAGAACTTTTGAAGAAGGCAGACAGTATTATCTTTGCAGGAAGCCTGGTGAATCCGGCCCTGCTGGATATGGCCAAGGAAGGCTGCGACATCTATGACAGCGCCGTCATGACGCTGGAGGAGGTGCTGCAGGTCATGAAGGACAACGAGCAGAACGGCAAGGAGACCGTTCGCCTGCACACCGGAGACATGAGCCTGTATGGGGCCATTCGGGAGCAGATGGACAGGTTGGATGAGATGGGGATCCAATACGACGATACACCCGGTGTCTCCGCTTTTTCCGGAGCAGCTTCTGCCATCTGCGCCGAGTACACCCTTCCTGGCATCAGTCAGAGCGTGATCATCACCCGTATGGAGGGAAAGACGCCGGTTCCGGAGGGCGAGAGCATCGCCAGTTTTGCGGAACACGGGGCTACTATGGTCCTCTTCCTGAGTTCCGGGATGATTCCCAAGCTGCGGGAAGAACTGCTGAAGGGAGCTTACACCGAGGATACCCCGGTGGCCATTGTCTACAAAGCAACCTGGCCGGACCAGAAGGTGATCCGCTGTACCCTGAAGGACATGGCCCAGCGCGCTGAAGAGGAGAACATCACCCGTCTGGCGCTGATCATGGTAGGGGATTTTCTGGGAAAGGAATACGACCGCAGCCTGCTCTACCATCCTAAGTTCGCCACCGGCTATAGAGAGGCCTCGGAATAATGAAACTTAAGTATCTGGCTTTTTCTGAGCAGGGCGAGGTCTTGGCCCGGCGGATCGCAGAAACACTGGGCGGGGAGGTGACCCGAAGCCGCAAGTCTTACGGCAGCTACGCGTGGACAGCGGATAATTTCAGGTGTGCGGATGGGCTGGTCTACGTGGGAGCATCCGGTATCGCGGTGCGGAGCATCGCCCCTCATCTGGTAGACAAAGCCCACGATCCCGCGGTGATCGTCATCGACGAAAGAGGGAACTTCGTGATTTCCCTGGTGTCAGGACATCTGGGCGGTGCCAACGATCTGGCCCGCAGGATCGCAGCGCTGATCGACGGTTTGCCGGTGATCACCACGGCCACTGATGTAAACGGTGTATTTGCGGTAGATGCCTGGGCGAGGGTACAGGGATGCCATCTGTTGGAGAAGGAACGGATCCTGGGTATCGCCACCCGGCTCCTGGCAGGGAAGAGTGTGCGGTTTGCCAGCCCGTTTACAGTTGGCGGAGAGGTGCCGGATGGTATACAGGTGATACCGGCCGGGGAGCCGGCGGACATCTGCCTGGATGTTTTTGTGCAGGGGAAGGCACTGCATATCGTGCCGCAGGTGGTGACTTTGGGCATCGGTTGCCGACGGGGGACAGTGCAGGAGAAGATCGAAGCCGCCTGGAGGGCAATGTGTACGGAGACAGGGCTCGCAGAAGAGGCAGTCGTCGGCGTTGCCAGCATCGACCTGAAAAAGGACGAGAAGGGACTGCAGGCGTTTTGCCGGGAGCATGGGTGGCCTTTCCGGACGTATAGTGCCGGGGAACTGAAGGAAGTCCCCGGAGAATTCACCGCTTCGGAGCTGGTAAAGAAGGTGACCGGTGTGGACAATGTGTGTGAGCGGAGCGCTCTGGCGGAGGCCGGAGGGCAGTTACTGCTCAGGAAGTTTGCTAAGGATGGTGTGACCATTGCCGCTGCGGCAAGGGCGTTCACACCGGATTGGAGAGACAAGGATGACTAGATTGTATGCGGTGGGGCTGGGCCCCGGCGGCGAGGAGTATATGACACAGCAGGCAAGGAAGGCCATGGAGGTCTCTGACGTGATCTGCGGGTATACGGTGTATGTGGATCTTGTGAAAGATCTGTATCCTGGAAAAGAGTTTTTTACCACTCCCATGATGCAGGAACAGAAGCGCTGTGAGATGGCGCTGGAGAAAGCCCAGGAGGGGAAGACCGTGGCCATGGTCTGCAGCGGCGATGCCGGCGTGTATGGGATGGCGGGGTTGCTGCTCCAGCTTCTTCCGGATTATCCGGATGTAGAGATCGAGGTAGTGCCTGGTGTGACTGCGGCCTCTTCCGGCGCGGCAGTACTGGGAGCACCCCTTGGGCATGATTTCTGTGTGATCTCTTTGTCGGATCTGTTGACAGACTGGGAAGTGATCGAGCAGCGTCTGCGGCTGGCGGCAAAAGGGGATTTTGCCATCTGCCTCTATAACCCAAGATCGCACAAGAGAACAGAGCATCTGAAGCGGGCCTGCGAGATTCTGATGGAATGGAAGGAGCCGGAAACGCTTTGTGGTTGGGTGAAGAACATTGGCAGAGAGGGACAGGAGAAGGGGCTCTCTACTCTGGAAGATCTGCCGAAAGAGCCCATCGACATGTTCACCACTGTGTTCATTGGGTCTTCCAATACCATTGATTGTGGCGGGAGAATGGTGACCCCCAGAGGATACGAGAAGAAGAGATGAAGGTATTGATATTCAGCGGGACTTCGGACGGTCGGGAACTATCGGAGATCCTGGTAGAGGAGGGTCACCAGGTAATCGTTTCTGTGGCCACCGAATATGGCGAAGAAGAACAGGCCTCGGTTGTGGGAGTATCTGTGGTAACAGGACGAAGAGACCGGGAAGATATGGTGTCCATGCTCCGTGGTATAGATCTGTGTGTGGATGCCACCCATCCCTATGCGGTAGAGGTGTCGGAGAACATCCGGGCGGCCTGTCAGGAGGCAGGCGTGCTTTTGAAAAGGCTGGTGCGTCCTGCAGAAAAGACTTCGGACAGGTGCGCCATGACAATCGTGCCCTCGGTAGAGGCGGCGGTAGCTTACCTGACGCAGCATCCAGGGCGTGTGCTCCTGACCACTGGTTCCAAGGATCTGCCGGCTTACGGAGTGCTGGGAGGAGAGCGGTTATATCCCCGGGTGCTTCCGACAGCATCCAGTCTGGCTTCCTGCGAGGCCGCGGGGATCCCGCACCGCAACATCATCGCCATGCAAGGTCCCTTTTCGGATCGCCTGAACCGGGCGCTGATGGACCAGTTCTGCATCGATCTTATGGTCACCAAGGAGAGCGGCAAGGCCGGCGGGTTCATGGACAAAGTCCGGGCCGCAGAGGAGGAAGGGGTGTTCACCATCGTGATCGCCCGGCCTCAGGACAGCGGCGAATCCATGGAAGAGATCGTTGCGTATTGCAGGAGAAGAATATGAAAGAAATAATACTGGCAGGGATGGGCAGCGGCCGGGAGGACATGACCACCCTGGGAGTGAACAAAGCCATATTAAGTGCTGATCTGGTGATCGGAGCAGCGCGGCTTCTAGAGGATCTGGAAGAGATCATTCAGGGAAGAACACAGAAGGCGGTCATCGCCAGAGATGTGATGGCAGCCATCGAAGCAGCACCGGAGAAGAACATCACCGTGGTGTACAGCGGGGATACAGGGTTTTACTCTGGGAGCAAGCAGCTGATCCCCCTGCTGCGGGAGAAGGGCTATTCATTTGAGGTGCGTCCAGGCCTCTCCAGCATCCAGCTGTTGGCGGCCGCCTTGGGCGAGTCCTGGCAGGACTGGAATCTGTTCTCCGCCCATGGACGCCAGCTGGATCCTGTGGGAGCGGTGATGCAGGGGAAACCCGCTTTCTTTCTGACGGGAGGGGAGCTGACGCCAGAGGTTCTCTGCAGGCAGCTTACGGAGGCCGGTCTGGGCGATCTGCCGGTGGCGGTGGGTGAACAGCTGGGAACCGGGTATCAAAGAATCATACGGGGGTCAGCGGCGGAGCTGGCTGACCAGACCTTTGATTCCCTGTCAGTGATGCTGATAGAAAAGGCATCGGCTGCAGAAGTGGTGACATTCGGCCCGGGGATCCCGGATGAGAAGTTTCTCCGAGGCAAGGTGCCCATGACAAAACGGGACGTGCGGGCTGCCATCCTTGCACGCCTGCAGCCCGCTGCAGGGGAGACCCTGTGGGACGTGGGGGCCGGCACGGGAAGCGTATCGGTAGAGATGGCCCTTGCCACACAGATGGGACAGGTCTATGCGGTGGAAACCAACCCGGAAGGGGTGGAACTGATCGAACAGAATCGACGCCGGTTTGGCGCCTGGAATATCCATGTTACCGCCGGGATGGCGCCGGCAGCACTCTCTGACCTGCCGGCGCCGGATGCAGTGTTCCTGGGAGGCACCAAAGGGAGCATGCTCCCAAGCATTGAGTGTGCCCTGTCAAAGAATCCGAAGGCGAGGTTTTGTGTCACCGCCATCCTGCTGGAGACAGCTATGGAAGCGATTGATATTCTCCAGAAGAAGGGACTGGCTGTGGAGGTGACCCAGATCCAGGTCACAGAAGGGAAGCCGGTGGCTGGTAAACACATGATGCTGGCCAACAACCCGGTGTTTGTCATCAGTGGGAGATGGGAGGAACCGGAAGGAGAATGCCATGCGTAAAATCATGTTCGCCGCGCCTGCCTCCGGTACCGGAAAGACCGCTGTCACCTGCGGAATGCTCACCATTCTGGCCAGAAAAGGGTTCTCACCCTGCGCCTTCAAGTGTGGTCCGGATTACATCGATCCCATGTTCCATCGTTCAGTATTGGATATGGAGAGCCACAACCTGGACCTCTTTCTGGCTAGCCCGGATCGGGTCAGGGAGATGTTTCACAGATATTCTAAAGGCTACGGTATCTCCGTATGCGAAGGCGTGATGGGATTCTATGATGGAGTGGGTGGTACCACCACCGAAGCCGGCGCCTGGCATCTGGCGGATACCCTGGATCTGCCCGTGATCCTTGTGGTGCGTCCCAAGGGTGCCAGTCTTACCATTGCGGCCCAGATCAGAGGACTGCAGGATTTTCGGCAGAACAGCCACATCTGCGGGGTGCTGCTGAATGATTGTTCTACTATGCTTTTCCAGACACTGGGGCCCATGATCGAGAAAGAGTGCGGCATCCCAGTGGTCGGTTATCTGCCCCACATGGAAGAGGCGATGTTTGAGAGTCGTCATTTGGGGCTCTATACCGCGGGAGAGATCAAAGATCTGCGGTCTCGGCTGGATGCCATCGCAGACCAGATAGACCAAACCGTAGATCTGGATCGGCTTCTGACGATCGCAGAATGCGATGACGAGGCGTTCAGAGGCGATGTGATGGAATCGGCCCGGCAGAAGGAAGACTTTGTGCCGGTGCGGATCGCCGTGGCCCGTGATGATGCGTTTTGCTTTCTATACGAGGAAACGCTGGACACGTTACGTGATGCCGGTGCGGAGCTGGTGTTCTTCAGTCCGCTTACGGAAGGCGCACTGCCGGAGGACATTGGAGGGCTTTATATTCCGGGAGGTTACCCAGAGTTATACGCCGAGCAGTTGTCCGCGAATCGTTCCATGCTCAAGTCCGTTCGGACGGCCGTTCTGAATGGTCTGCCCACCATCGCGGAGTGTGGCGGATTCCTGTACCTCCACGATGAACTGGGGGATGCGGATGGAAGGCTTTGGCCAATGGGCGGCGTGATTCATGGAACCGCTACCCGCCAAAATCGCCTTGTGCGGTTTGGGTACAGCGAGATCAATGGCGGGAACAGTATGCTATTCCGACAGGGGGAATCCTACAGGGTGCATGAGTTTCACTACTGGGATTCCGATGCCAATGGCCAGGCTATCCACGCTGTTAAACCTGTAAGCGGCCGCAGCTGGGATGAGGCCTATGCCACGGACACGCTGTATGCCGGATTCCCGCATCTATATCTGGCAGGGAAGCCGGAGCTTGCTGCAAGGTTCGTAGAGGCAGCCAGGAAAGGCGGCGTGCTGTAGTGGCCAAAATAAGAAAACATGGTGTCTCGGCCACTATAGAATCAAAGATCAGCTACTACATTCTCTGAGTCGACAGGAGTATGACAGACACCATAGAAGGAGCAAATGACAAAGTGACGATACATTATCTTACAGAACATCCGGAACTGCTGGTCAGTGGGATCTGCCTGGCGGCGCTTTTGCTGGATTTTTTGCTGGGAGACCCCTCCTGGCTGACCCATCCGGTGGTGATCATCGGGAAGGGTATATCTATGATGGAGCGGGATCTGCGGCGCCTCTTCCCAAAGGACGAGAGAGGAGAACGGACAGCGGGCACCGCGATGGCTGTGGCGATCCCACTGATGACCCTGGTGGTAACAGGGGTCGTGCTCTTGATGGGGTACTTCATACACACGTGGATCTGGGTGGCGCTGGAACTTCTCTGGTGCTGGCAGTGCCTGGCAGCAAAGGGGCTCCGAAAGGAGAGCATGAACGTCTATCGCAAGCTGGTGCCGGAGGTGGATCTGCCTGCCGCACGGGAGGCGGTTGGTCGGATCGTGGGACGCGATACCGGAGATCTTTCCGCGGAAGGGGTCACCAAGGCGGCGGTTGAGACGGTGGCAGAGAACTACAGCGATGGCGTGGCAGCGCCGCTTTTCTACATGGCGATTGGCGGTGCCCCTCTGGCACTCATGTACAAAGCCATCAACACCATGGACAGCATGGTGGGCTATAAGAACGAGAAGTATATCAATTTCGGACGTGCGGCAGCCAGGCTGGATGATGTGGCCAATTATCTGCCGGCGCGTTTGGCAGCTTTGCTGTGGATCTGTGCGGCGGCGTTGACAGGACACGATGCCAAAGGTTCCTGGCGCATCTGGAAGAGGGACCGGAGGAATCATGCCAGTCCCAATTCGGCACAGACGGAATCTGCCTGTGCCGGATCTCTGGGGATCCAGCTGGCAGGGAATGCCTATTATTTCGGGGAGCTCTACGAGAAACCCACCATCGGGGACCCGGATCGGCCGATTGAGCCAGAAGATATTCGGAGGACCAACCGGATGATGTACGTGGCCTCCGTGCTGGCGTGTCTGCTGTTTGCCAGTATCCGACTACTGATCATGATGGCGCTGGACGGGCTGCTTTAGCGATAGGAGACATGAGTATGGAAAAACGACTGACCCATGGAGGAGACTGGCAGAGCTACCTGGATAAGTATGGAGAGATGCCGCTGGATTTTTCGGCCAACGTCAGTCCACTGGGGGTTCCGGCAGGGGTGACAGAGGCGATCCGGAAGGCGGCAGATAAGCTAGAGCTTTACCCGGATCCGCTTGCCCGGGAACTGAGTGTGGCTATCGCCCGGCACTGCGGCGTGAAACCGGCGCAGGTGCTGTGTGGTGGTGGCGGCGCAGACCTGATCTATCGCGCCGCCCTGGGCCTGGCGCCGCGCAGGGCACTGGTGACGGCGCCCGCATTCGCAGAATATGAGGATGCGCTGCAGAATGCCGGTTGTGAAGTGCTTCGTTTTCCGCTGAAGGAAGGAGAGAACTTCCGGGTAGGACCGGAAATTTTGGATGCTTTGCGGGAGGACATCGACATGGTCTTCCTGTGCGAGCCCAACAACCCCACCGGTGTGACCACGGATCCGGAACTCCTTGCAAAGATCGCGAAGGTTTGCAGGGAACGAGAGATCATCCTGTTCCTGGACGAATCCTTCAATGAGTTTTTGGAGGATCCGGAAGGGCATAGTATGATGTGTCGGCTGGAAGAGTTTCCAAACATGCTGATCCTGCGCGCCTTTACCAAGTTATATGCCATGGCGGGGGCGCGGCTTGGGTATCTGCTGACGGCAAGCCCCGCGGCCATGGAGAAGATGCGGGCCGCGGGGCAACCCTGGGCCGTGTCTGAGTTAGCGCAGGAGGCAGGGCTGGCGGCACTTAAGGAAACGGAATACGTGGAAAGAGTGAGGGCCTTGGTCCTGGAGGAACGAGGCTTTGTGCAGAGGGGTTTGGAAAACCTGGGACTTGCCGTGATTCCGGGAGAGGCCAATTATTTTCTGTTTCGGGGGCCTGCGGATCTGGCGGACCGGATGGAAGCGCATGGGATCCTGCTCCGGCGGTGCGACAACTACTGCGGGCTGGGCCCGGGATGGTTTCGGACGGCAGTACGGACGCATGCAGAGAACGAGCGGCTGCTACGAACCATGGAAATTGTGTTGATGAGATGAGATCTGGGGCAGAGTGCGGTGGTCAGACGTGTCGAATTCCGTTGAAGCGTAGTTAGATTCAACTTGACGGAATTCAGTGGGCGATTTGTTGAATAATCATACCTATAAATGTAAATATTTGGGTTTACTATCGCCTGAGGAAAGATATAATAGACGCTGTTTGTGCAGTGGGAGTGACTTTTTGTGGAAAAATAGCAGGTACTACGTGATTTCGGCCGGTGTTTTTCCGTCAGATGATTCGTAATTACTGTTTGACGGAAAAGAGTCATTTCACAAGGGGATAGCTGTGTTGAAGAAAGGCAAACAGCGAAGGAGGATGAAGATGAAAAAAGCGATGTGTGTGATGATTCAGGGAACCATGTCCGATGCCGGAAAGAGCGTGGTGGCAGCCGGGCTTTGCCGGGTATTCCGGCAGGATGGGTACAAGGTGGCGCCCTTTAAGAGTCAGAACATGGCGCTGAACAGTTATGTCACTCGGGACGGCAAGGAGATGGGACGAGCGCAGGTGATGCAGGCGGAAGCGGCCATGATCGAGCCAGACGTGCGGATGAACCCTATCCTGCTGAAACCCTCCAGCGATACCGGTAGTCAGATCATCGTGTTGGGGGAGATCCGGGATGAGATGTCCGCTGTGGACTATTTCAGATTCAAGCACAAACTGTTCCCGGAGGTGAAGAAGGCATTTGATGAACTGGCGGAGGAGAATGACATCATCGTCATCGAAGGCGCCGGCAGTCCGGCGGAGATAAACCTGAGAGAGGACGACATCGCCAACATGGGAATGGCGCAGATGGTGGATGCTCCCGTGCTTCTGGTGGGGGATATCGACCGGGGCGGTGTGTTCGCCCAGCTCTATGGAACAGCGGAACTGATGCTCCCGGAGGAAAAGGCCAGGATCGAAGGGCTGGTGATCAACAAGTTCCGTGGAGATCCTGAGATCCTGCGGCCGGGGCTGTCCATGCTGGAGGAAAAGACCGGCATTCCGGTACTGGGTGTGATCCCCATGCTGAAGGTGGATCTGGACGATGAGGATTCCCTGGCGCCACGGCTCACGAAAGAAGCCGTCGACCGCCCACTGGATGTCTGCGTGGTTCGGGTCCCACGGCTGTCGAATTTCACGGACTTCTCCGTGCTGGAGGAGCATCCGGCCATCGGCGTACGGTACGCCCGCCGTCCGGAGGAACTGAAGGAACCGGATCTTGTCGTGCTCCCTGGCACAAAGAATACCATGGATGATCTGGTGTGGCTGCGAGAGAGCGGCATGGAGGCGAAGATCCTGCAGGCGGCAGACCGGGGAACGCCGGTGCTGGGTGTATGTGGTGGCTATCAGATGCTGGGAGAGGAACTCTACAATCCGGAGCATACGGAAGGGGATCGGGAGTACCTCCACGGACTGGGACTGCTGCCGGTAACGACCACGTTCACGCCCGAAAAGACCCGTACACGGGTGCAGGGAGAGGTGGTGTCAGGCCCCTTGGCCGGGGCGGCGTTGGATGCCTACGAGATCCATATGGGCGAGACCATCGTCCGGGGCGAGGACTTCTGCAGGCTGACAGACGGAAGCCTGGACGGCTGCTTCAGCGGCAATTGCTACGGGACCTATCTCCACGGGCTTTTCGATACGGGCGCACTGACGGAGAAACTGGCCATTTGGCTGGCCGAGTGCAAGGGTATCGATATCGATGATCTGAAGCCCATGGATCACCGGGCTTATGCCCAGAGAGAGTATGACAAGCTGGCCGATGGAGTTCGGGCAGCCCTGGATATCGAGAAGATCTACGAGATCATGAGGGAATACCAGAGACACGGGGAGGAATAATATGGAATTCAAACACGTTTTGCCCGCGGACATCGAGCGGACCAGCATGGGTATCATACAGAAGGAACTGGACGAGAAAGGCATCGTGATCCCGGAAGAGAATCTGGCGGTGGTGCGCCGGGTGATCCACACCACCGCGGATTTTGACTATGCGGAGAACCTTGCCTTCACGGAGCACGCTGTGGAACGAGGCGTGGAGGTCATGAAGGAGGCACCGGTGATCATCACGGACACCAATATGGCCCTCTCCGGCATCACCAAACCGACGTTGGGTAAGCTGGGAGGAGAGGCCTTCTGCTACATGGCAGAGAAAGCCATCGCGGAGAAGGCCAAGGCAGATGGGACCACCCGGGCGGTGGCATCTATGACATACGGAGCATCGGAGCATCCCCATGCGGTCTTTGCGGTGGGGAACGCGCCCACGGCGTTGATCAAACTGGCGGAACTGATGGAGGAGGGCCTGCGGCCGGCCATGATCATCGGCGTGCCGGTGGGCTTTGTGAATGTGGTGGAGAGTAAGGAACTGATCCTGGAGACCTGCAGGAGGTATGACGTGCCGGCCATCGTGGCGCTGGGCCGCAAAGGAGGAAGCAACGTTGCCGCCTCTATCTGCAATGCCATGCTATACACGGCGGCGGGTCTCATTGATCCGGGAGCGAGGGGATGGAAGGGCTGAGATTGATCTAAAGGTACATGATGCAGAAGAATATCCAAGCCATGGCTGTACCGAAGATAATCACCATGTCAAGCAGGAGGAAGCCTGCAGTGACCAACATGTTCTTCTGTCGGGAAATTCCCTTCCTTCGCATCCTGACAGAGTTGCGTCTGACCAGCCAGTTGAGCAGCAAAACGGCAATAGCAACCAGGAGTCCTACCAAGGACAGTCCACCGGGTTTGCAGATAGAAGCCAGGACGCAGAGCACGGTTACCGTGACAACAAACCAGGTGAACAGGCTGAATAGCCGTCCGTATAACCCAGTGGAGGCGCAGGCACCACCCTCGGCCACCGACTTTCGGGAACGGGCGAGCCACAGGAAATAGAAGAGCAGACTGGTTACCATCAAAAGCAAACCGGAAACGATCACGATCTTCGACAGCAGCCCGGGAATACCGAAATAGTAGGATCCTTCTGAGAACACGTTTCTTACGTTCAGACCCAAGCAAATGATCAGGAGGATCCATAGGGGCAGCAGGGATGTCCGCATGCTCCGTCGGATGGATTCCAGCCGGATGTGCTCATCGGTGTCAATGGGGACGGGATCGGCTTCCTGGGAGGCGTAGATCATCATCTTGCCACCTGCGCCTCCGTCCACACGGATCAAGCCGGCTTCCCGGCAGTAGTCATCAAAACGCTGACGCTCCGGGGTATCTTCCGGGTCATAGGCGGATACTTCCGGCAGATGGACCACATGATAGTGCACCTGTGTGGGTTTCTCTCTTCGAAAGTACCAGAAATACCCGCCGATGTGATCCAACTGCCACCCTTCCTGTGCCTGCTTCTCCAAATAGTTCTCAATTCCATCATGATCAAAGGGGAGGAAATTCAACAGCCTTCTCCGGTATTCTTTCTGATTTCTCATTGTCAATACCTATTCCTTTCCAAATTCTCTCTCATAATCGGAGAGTTGTATTCGCAGGCGCTGGTTTTCCCGGCGGAGGGCATCCTTTCCGATCTCTGTGAGAAGGTAACTGCGTTTTCTCCCCTCTACTTTGGTTTCTCGGATCATCTCCGCCGCCTGAAACTGCTCCAAAAGATGGTAGAGTGTTCCCGGACCGATGTGCACTCGGTCTTCTGTTAGTTCTGACACTGCGGCCATGATATCTGTGCCGTGCCGTTCTTTTCTCAGACAAAGCAGTATGTAGTACATCTGCTCTGTCAGGGTCTTGAATTTCTCTCTTGCCATGTCTGCGACCTCTTTATTAACGAATATCGACATTATTAGTTTCAGTTATCTCGTGGATGGTCAGGGAAGGATTGCACAAAAGGTTTCGGGTCCGGCGCATCTTCACATGGAGGATGAATTCATGGGAGAGCGTTCAGAGAAAGGGACAGGACGAAGCATCCTGTCTTTTGCATTTTATTGCAAACATCCGATTGATTCCAGAATTTTGGGGGTATACAGCAGACGAAAGATGAGATAAACTATATAGGTACGACATATTCATTATAATTGGAGGAAACAATGCTTAGAGTTAACGACCTCAGATGGACCGCCGAGGACGGCGCGGAGATACTGAAGGGAATCGATATGCAGGTCAGCACAGGCAAGCTGACCATCGTGACAGGCCCCAACGGGGGCGGCAAGACCAGCCTGGCCAAGGCGATCTCAGGTGTGGTGAAGATGACCGGAGGACAGCTTCTCATGGATGGACTGAATCTGACCGGTATGGATATCACAGATAGAGCCAAGTGCGGCGTAGCCTATGCTTTTCAGCAGCCGGTGCGGTTCAAGGGAATCACCGTGCGGGATATGTTGCAGCTGGCGGCGGGAGGCCAGATCAGCGAGCAGGAGATCTACCGGGTCATGGACGCGGTGGGCGTATGTACCGCGGACTATATTGACAGAGAGGTGGATTCGTCTTTGTCTGGCGGAGAGATCAAGCGGATCGAGATCGCCACTGTCCTGGCACGGAAGGATGCCAAGCTGATGATCTTTGATGAACCGGAGGCAGGCATTGACCTGTGGAGCTTCCACGGACTGGTGAACACCTTTGAGAAACTGAAGCAGCAGAAAGACAAGATGCTGATGGTGATCTCCCATCAGGAAAGATTGCTGGAGATCGCTGACGATATCATCGTCATCGCTGATGGCCGTGTCCGTGTGGCAGGGCCCAGAGAGGAGATCCTGCCCCAGTTAATGGCGGATGAGAAGACCGTGTGTCCTGCAGGCAAGGACGACTGTGCGAACCTCGGAAAGGAGATGCTGAAATGACAGATAAGGTAATGGAAGAACTGCTGAATCTGGTGGCGGATTATTCTCCAGAGGATGGTTTTGACGGTGCATATAATATCAGAGGAAATGGCACCTGTATGGGGCGCGAATCCACAGAGCACGTTCGGATCGAGCCCAAGGAGGGCGGCAGCGGATTGGATATATATGTAGATCCAGGCACCAAGGGAGAGAAGGTATTCATTCCGGCCTGCATCTCTCACGGTAACGTGGATGATCTGGTCTACAACGATTTCCATATCGGTGCAGATGCAGATGTGTTGATCGTAGCCGGCTGCGGTGTACATACCGATGGAGAGGGAGAGGCCAGACATAACGGAATCCACCGCTTCCTGCTGGACAAGGGTTCCCGGGTCGTCTATGAGGAAAAGCATGTGGGCACCGGCAGCGGGGAAGGTCTGCGTTTCATCGATCCGCAGACGGAGGTCCAGCTGGGTGAGGATTCCTATCTGGAGATGAACACCTCTCAGATCGGCGGGGTAGATCACACCGTCCGTAAGACCAGAGGTTCCATCGGCCCTCGAGCCAAGCTTGTGATCCACGAGAGTCTTCTGACGGAAGGGGAGCAGTACGCCTCTACGGACTTTGCGGTAGACCTGGATGGGGAGGACAGCGGGGTCAATCTGATCTCCCGTTCTGTCGCCAAGGGGAATTCCTATCAGGAGTACCACTCCAAGATCGCTGGTAACAACCGTTGCATGGGGCATTCCGAGTGTGACGCCATCCTGGTGGACAAGGGCAGAGTCAACGCTGAGCCAGAGCTTCTGGCGGCAGATCTGGACGCTAACCTGATCCACGAGGCGGCCATCGGCAAGGTGGCTGGTGATCAGCTCCTGAAACTGCGTACTCTTGGTCTCACCGAGGAAGAAGCCGAGGAAAAGATCATTCAGGGATTCTTGAACGCATAGGATGTTTGAGGCTGACGTTTAGGTGCGTCAGCCCTTTTACGTGGGAGGTTATGGCAAGTTTGCACATGCTTATGGCAGTGCCATAAGCATGAGCGGTTTTGCCATAACAAAAACGGGTTTTTGGGATAATTCTTATGGCAAAGCAATCTATGCTTATGGCACTGCCATAAGCATAATCGAATCTGCCATAACCCACCGCTCGATAAGAGTTACAACTTTGGACAGCGCCACAGGCGCATAGGAGAAGACGATGAACGAAACGATCAAAGCCGTTGCCACTGTTGTGGGGAAAGATGACATCGGTGTGCTGACCCAGGTATCCGGGGCGGTGGCTGCCGCAGGTGCCAGCGTCATGGAGGTGACCCAGTCTGTGCTGGAAGGCTATTTCTGCATGATTATGATTTTGAACATTACGGACGCCACCAAGGGAATCGACGAGATCCGACACGGGATCGAGGAAGCGGTTCCTGGTATGCAGGTCCACGTCATGCACGAGAATATCTTCAATTCTATGCACAGGATCTAGGATGGAGGGATGGCTATGTTGAATATGAGCGACATCATGGAAACCATCACCATGATACAGGAAGAGAATCTTGATATCCGAACCATCACCATGGGCATTTCCCTCATAGACTGCGCAGACGCGGACATCCACCGGTCCTGCCAGAAGGTCTACGACAAGATCTACACCCACGCGAAGGATCTGGTGGCTACCGGGGAATACCTGGAGAAGAAATACGGCATTCCCATTGTCAACAAGCGGATCTCTGTGACACCGATCTCCCTGCTGGCTGGCGTCAGCGGCGGGGATCCGGTTGAATACGCCTGCACCTTGGACAAGGTTGCCCATGACGTGGGCGTGAACTTCATCGGCGGCTATTCGGCGCTGGTACAGAAGGGATTCGGCCCTGGAGATCGGGAGTTGATCGACTCCATTCCCCGGGCACTGGCGGAGACAGAGCTGGTGTGCTCCTCTGTCAATGTGGGTTCCACCAAGGCAGGCATCAACATGGATGCGGTGGCGCTCATGGGAGAGAAGGTCCGGGAGGCTGCGGAGCGCACAAAGCATAACAAGTGCATCGGCTGCGCCAAGCTTGTGGTGTTCTGCAACGCTGTGGAGGACAATCCCTTCATGGCAGGCGCCTTCCACGGGATCACCGAAGCGGACTGCGTGCTCAGTGTAGGCGTCTCTGGTCCGGGGGTTGTGCGGGCAGTGCTGTCGAAGATGCCAGCGGAGGCAACCATGGATGAGGTAGCGGAAACGATCAAGAAGACTGCCTTCAAGATCACCCGTGTGGGCCAGCTGGTGGGGACAGAAGCGGCAGAGATGCTGGGGGTCCGTTTTGGGATCATCGATCTTTCCCTGGCGCCCACCCCGGCCATCGGCGATTCTGTGGCATACATTCTGGAAGAGATCGGGCTGGAACAGGTGGGGGCCCACGGGACCACCGCGGCGCTGGCGATGCTCAACGATGCGGTGAAGAAGGGCGGCCTGATGGCAAGTTCCAGTGTGGGAGGTCTGTCCGGAGCTTTTATTCCGGTGACAGAGGATGCTGGTATGATCGACGCGGCCCGGAAGGAGGCTTTGTCCATCGAGAAACTGGAGGCCATGACTGCGGTCTGCTCAGTGGGTCTGGATATGATCGTCATCCCCGGGGATACCAGTCAGGAGGTGATCGCAGGGATCATCGCAGACGAAGCGGCCATTGGCATGGTGAACAGCAAGACCACGGCCGTTCGGGTCATCCCCGCCATCGATGTTCCTGCAGGAGAAGAACTGGACTTCGGGGGACTGCTGGGAAGCGGCCCGGTGATGAAGGTCCGCACCCAGTCCCCGGCGAAGATGATCCGCAGGGGAGGACGCATCCCCGCACCCATGCAGAGCCTGAAGAACTAGAGAACTGATTCCGCACAACTTGAATATGACAGCTTGCTTTCATGGCAGGCTGTTTTTTTGTGGCATGGTTTTTGCGGTTTATTGTGAGAAAGAGCGAGGAGGTGAAGAGGTTGTATACCTTCAGTATGAGCATCCCAACAGTGATCCGGTTCGGTCCTGGTGAAGTCAGAAACGTTGGGATTGCAATGAAAGAATGCGCAGATAACGTGCTGCTGCTCTACGGCAGCGAGCGGATCTTTCGATGTGGCACAGGGGCAGGGATCGTTGCGGATCTGGAAGAGGCTGGCTGCCGTGTGGTGCGTCTGGGCGGAGTGCCGGCCAATACGGACAGTCAGTTTATCGATCAGGCCATCCAGCTTGTTCGTTCGGAAGGGCTCAACGGGATCCTGGCCGTGGGAGGTGGCAGTGTGATCGACTCTGCCAAAGCCATCGCGGTGGGAGCCTGTTCCAACACGGGGATCCTGGAGGTCTTCCGGAGTGGAGAGACGGGAGATTTTGTGCTTCCGCTTGGAGCTGTGGTGACCATTCCGGCTACCGGCAGCGAGGCCAACGCGGTGGCGGTGATCACGGATCACGAAACGCACCGCAAGTATACCGGCAGGTTTCCCCAGGCGAAACCGAGATTCGCCATACTGGATCCGGAGCTGACTCTGTCCGTGCCGCCGCAGCAGACGGCCATCGGCGGGTTCGATATTTTTTCCCATGCCTTTGAGAGGTACTTTGACCTGAGGCGTGGGAGCGTTCTGCTGGATGAGTTGACCCTGGCGCTGATGCGGACGGTGGTAGAGTGTTTGCCGGCGTTGGTGAAGGATCCGGAAAATCTGGAGTTGCGTTCTGAGATCATGTTTGCCGCTACAGTGGCACACAGCGATATGCTGGGCCCTGGCGGAGATTTCGGCTGCCACGGATTGTCTCATTTCCTTACGGAGGTGCACGGCATCACCCATGGAGGGGGCCTGGCCATGCTGATCCCGGCCTGGTGTCAGGTCATGCGACACCATGATGAAGAGCGCTTTCGTACATTCTATCGTGGCGTGTTCGGCGTAGAAGATCTGGAGGAAGGGCAGCGCAGGCTGGAAGGTTTTGTGCAGGCGATCGGGTTGCCGCGAAAGGTGGGAGAGACGATGGATGCGGCGTCTATGACAAAGCTTACGCTGGAGGCAGGACGTTCCATCGGCAGCGGATTTCGGGTTATGGAGCCGGCAGAGATCGAGGCTGTGTACGAGGCGTTGCGGTAGGCTGTTGCAGGATTGCAATGCTGCAACGGTATTATGCAACGGCAGTCTCCCGAATTGTTAAAAAAATGGCGAAGGGAGTGAGTTCGGGAGTTGGCACGATTATTGCTTTGTAATAAGACAGTGGAATAAATAAGTTATTTTTCTTAGGTTATCACCATCACGAGCGACTCATGAAAGGAGAGACAACATGAGTAACAAATCAAAGGTCGCCCTGGTAAAGGGCAAAGACATTCAGGAGAATGTCACCAAGGTGTTCGATCTGCTCGGTGGCGTGCAGAACCTGATCCACAAGGGTTCTGTGGTCATGCTCAAGCCGAACGCAGGTCATGCGGAGCCGCCTGAGACTTCCGTATGTACCAATCCGGAAGTGATCCGTGCGGTCATTCGTGAGATCAAGAAAGCTGAGCCGAAGGAGATCGTCATCGCCGAGGCAGCTGCCATCGGATGCGACACCGTAGAGTGTTTTGAGGTCAGCGGCATCAAGGCCATGGCTGATGAGGAAGGCGTGGAGTGCTACGATATCAAGAGAGACAAGGATCTGGTCAACGTAGCTGTCCGTGACTACAAGTCCAATCTGGATCACATCAAGCTGCCGAGAAGACTGATGGAGGCTGATCATCTGGTCAACCTGCCGATCCTGAAGGCACACGCTTCCATGGTATTCTCTGGCGCACTGAAGAACATCAAGGGTGTTGTACAGGATAAGGTCCACATGCAGATGCATCAGCAGAACCTGACCATGTCCATGATGGACGTATGGTCTGTCTGCAGAGCGGACATCAACATCATGGACGCTTACAGAGCAGCTTCCGGATATTCCCCGCATATGCCGGTTCCAATCGAGTCCGACATGATCCTGGGATCCAAGGACCCTGTCGCTATCGACAGAGTTGCCTGCGAGGTCACCGGTATCGACACCTCCGGCGTCAGCTACTTCACCGTTGCTGAGGAAGCCGGACTGGGCTCCTACAGCATGGATCAGATCGAGGTCGTAGGCGACACCATCGAGGATTGCTTCTATCCTATGTGGATTCCGTACATCGGCGACATGAGCAAGAGATGGCCGGAGTACGACGTGAGATGCGAGGGTGCATGCTCCAGCTGCCAGGCGCTGCTGGCTATCAACATGGAAGAGCTGAAGGCCGTCAATGAGTACGACAAGAACGCGGGAATGACCATCGTGGCCGGCCCCAAGAACGAAGTACCTGACGATATTCCAGACGAGAAGATCGTTCTCCACGGCAACTGCACCAAGAAGTATCTCAAGAACCATCCGAACGCTTATTGGATCCTGGGATGCCCGCCGAATGAGCCTGCTCTGTACCTGACCATCCAGAGAAAAGAAACCATCAACGGCATGGGAGATCAGGAAGACGAGATCATCCGTCCGTGCATGAAGAGAGACGAGCCGGTCTGGAGAGAGTACGTGTTCAAGGCTGCGGAAGAGTATTACAAAGAGCATCCGGAAAGCAGGTAATCTATGCTGAACGACTATGTATCCTACAACAACGACGAGAAAATGAAGAAAATCCTCGCGGATATCTTTACGGACGAGTTCATGCAAAAGCACACCAAGCTGGAGAACTTTGAAGCATTTCGCTATTCCAGCGCGGTGATGGTCACCTGGGATTCCCCACGTCTGGTGTTCTCCAAGACCCTGCTAGACGGGTTCGTCCGGGAGAGCTCGGAGTTCGACTCGTGGGATGAAATGGTCAAGACCGCAAGCGATGAAAGATTTGGAAAGAAAGAATAACAGAAGTTGTGTATAGGGTGCCCCGGCGGGCCCGGGGCAACCTGCCTTATGGAGGAATTATAGAAATGTCTGACAACAAGAACGTCAAGCTCCAGTCAGAAAATACCAAATCCAACTTTGGTAAGGGCTGGATCATCATCTTTTTCTGCATGTTCATGTTCTGGTTCCTGATCGGATACTCCATCGACGGACAGAACATCGTTATCACTGCGTTTGCAAAGGGTCATTGGCAAGAATTAGGATTTGCAGATGTGACAGCACTGCATGCTGAACTGCTTAATCTGGCCTTTTATGCCGGACTGATCGGCGTGGTTGCGTACTTCATCCTGGGAAGACTCTGCGTCAAGATGGGAGGCAGACTGTTCTCCGCCGTCTTCCTGGCACTGGCTGGCCTGGCCTACATCTACTACGGACACGCTACCACCACCACCTCTTACTTCATCGGACTGACCCTGGTCACTATCTTCATCAACGGCGCTGCTTACCTGGGCGGCGGCAACCTGGTCACCCAGTGGTTCCCGAAGAAGAAGGGCCTGGCCAACGGATACACCACCATGGGCCATAACCTGGGTTCTGCCCTGTACGTGCCTCTGATCGCTGCGCTGATCGGCGGACTGGGCATGGCCAACGGCATGACCGTCACCGGTGTCCTGGGCATCGTCGTCGCTATCGTCGGTTACATCCTGGTCAGAAACTATCCGCAGGAGAGAGGCATGTATCCGGATAACGTCACCAAGGAAGTCTATGAGGCTGAGTACGCGGAGATGGGCGAGGAGACCAAGTCCAGATGGACCGTGGGCACCCTGCTGAAGACCCCTGAGATGTGGATCGTCTCCATCATCATCGGTATCAACCAGATGGTCACCACCGGTGTCATGTCCCAGATGGTTCCCAGAAACGTAGAACTGGGATTCTCTGAGCCGAAGGCCATCGGTCTCATGACTTTCTGCGCTCTGATCGGTGTCTGTGGATCCTATGGTTTCGGATGGATCGACCAGAAGTTCGGCGTCAAGTTTGCTATCCGCGCGTTCCTGTGCTGGTACATCGTAGCGCTGCTGATCAATTACACTCTGAACAACATGACCGGTGGATACATCTGCGTGGCCATGGTCGGTATCGCCATCGGCGCGGCTGCCAACTTCATGACCTCCCTGCCGGCATCCGTGTTCGGACGTCATAACTTTGACCTGGTGTACTCCATCTACTTCCCCATCATGGAAGTGGTCCTGATGCTGAACTACAAGGTCAACTCCCTGGCACTGCAGCTGACCGGCGGCCTGAGAGGGGCCTACCTGGTATTCATCGTCCTGCTGGCGATCAACATCGTACTGATCTCCGTGATCAACGTCAGAAAGTACAACCTAGACTACGCCAAGGAAGATGCTATCACTGGAAACAACTAATCGAAATCACTACCATCGCTAACAGAGGCTAATAACGAGCGCCAGATAGCCCCCGTCTCTATAGGCGGCGGGTTCCACCTCCGGTTTCAGCGGGGGATCGTAATCCCCCGCTGAAACCGGAGAAGCTGAAGCTCCTGGCGTTCGTTGCAGGCGGTCGCTTCGTCCTAGACGTGTGAGCTCGTCAGGAACTTCGCTCCGCCTTAAAGGCCGGAAAGGATATACTGATATGGGAAATGTAGTCATCGTTGCAGCGTGCAGAACTGCAGTTGGTTCACTGGGAGGCATGTACAAAACGATCACATCGCTGGATCTGTCGATTCCCGTCATGCAGGAACTCATCAAGAGATCCGGGATCGATCCCACGATCATCGAAGACGTGATCTGGGGCTGCAACTATCAGAGAACATATAAGGAAAACAATCTGGCCCGTGTTGCCGCAGTGAAGGCTGGACTCCCGGAAAGTGTTCCCGGGATCACCATCCACAGAAACTGCACATCTTCTCTGTCCTCGATCCAGTTTGGATTCTACCAGATCAAGGCAGGCGAGGCGGACTGCATCATGGCAGGCGGCGCGGACAGCATGAGCACCGCTCCGCACATGGTCTTCGACGCCAGATATGGAAAGAAATATGGACATATGGAGATGCGTGATTCCATGTGGGATTCCTTCACCAACCTGGGCGTAGGCCCGGCGATGGGAATCACCGCAGAGAACGTGGCCGAGAAATACGGCATCACCAGAGAGGAAATGGATGCGTATGCGCTGCAGAGCCATCAGCGTGCAGTGGCGGCCATCGACGCCGGCAAATTCAAGGACGAGATCGTTCCTGTCACAGTCCACGGAAGGAAGGGTGACACCGTCTGCGATACCGACGAATTTCCGAGAAGGGATACATCTCTGGAGAAGCTTGCCAAGCTGAAGGCCACCTTCAAGGAAGATGGTAAGGTCACTGCAGGTAACTCCTCTGGCATGAACGATGCAGCCTCTGGCGTGATCCTGATGGACGAGGACAAAGCAAAAGAACTGGGAGTACCCATCATCGCACGTGTCCTCTCCGTTGGTGCTGTGGGACTGGATCCTGATTACATGGGTCTTGGACCGATCGGGGCCTCTCAGAAGGTTCTGAAGAAGGCCAATCTCACCGTCGAGGATATCGATCTGTGGGAAATGAACGAGGCCTTTGCTGCACAGTGCCTGGCTTGCCAAAGAGAACTTGGGATCGACGGGGATAAGCTGAATGTCAACGGCGGAGGCATCTCCATCGGTCATCCGGTAGGGGCTACCGGTGCAAGGCTGGTGGTCACTCTGGTTCACGAACTGAAGAAACGCGACCAGAAGTACGGTGTTGCAACACTCTGTGCCGGTGGCGGTATGGGTGTCGCAGTTCTCGTCGAGATGGTATAATCTTTAAAAATAACAGTGATATGAAAAGACTGCCTGCGAGCAGTCTTTTCTATTTGTGTTGATTATTTTCGTGCTTTTGGGTATAATCGAGAATACAGTAAATATTAACGGAAGGTACGATATGACAAAGCAAAAGAACCTGATTCCTCTTCTACTGCTGCTCTATGCGGTGTGGGGATTCAACTGGGTGGTCATGAAGATCGCCAACGACTATTATCCGGCAGCATTCTTCGTGGCTTGCAGGTTCACCATAGGGGCCGCGGCGCTTCTGGTTGTCTGCATTGCACGGGGCAAGCTGTTGCCACCAAAGAATTATTGGCCCTGGATCATTCTGACGGGGGTCCTGGGGATGGCACTGAATATGCTGCTTGTGCAGCTCGCCACCAAGTATCTCGGCGCAGGGCTGCCAGCAGTGCTGGACTACACACAGTCCGTGTTCGTGTGCATCCTGGCAGCCGTGTTTCTGGGAGAGAAGCTTACGATCCGGAAGGTGGTGGGGATCATCCTCAGCATCGCGGGTCTTCTGATCCTAACCAATGTGGAGCAGACCGGAAACACCTGGGCTATCGGCCTAGGGATCGGAGCAGCGGTAGCCTGGGCAGTCTCCAACATTTTCGTGAAGACAAAACTGCAGGGCTGCGACATGGTACAGTACACCGGCTGGCAGATGGGCTGCGGGGCTCTGGTGATGTGGGTATACGCTTTTGCTTCTCCGGGCGGACAGGTGGTGTGGGCACCCATGGGGATCGTCTGCATGATCTACACCGGTCTGATCGCCTCCGCACTGGCCTGGTTCCTGTGGAACTATCTGCTGGTGAAGATGGAAGCAGGACAGGCCTCCATCGCCGTGATGGCGGTACCGGCGGTTGGTGTTCTCTGCGGTATCATCTTCCTGGGAGAACCCATGACGATGTCCATTGCGCTGGGCATGGTGATCCTGTTCGCGGGGATCCTGATCGTTCTGGGACTGGGAGAGAAGAAGTCATAGAAATGAAAACAGCCAGGGATGAGGTCCCTGGCTGTATTTTATTTCTTTCCTGGATAATCGATCCCATATTGCTTGATCTTTCGGGAGATGGTGGAGGCGTTGACCCCCAGTTTGGACCCAGCGTCCCGGAGACTGGTGGAGTTGCGTAGCACGGACTCCAGCAGGCTCTTCTCGTAGTTCTCCACCTGCTGGCTGAGACTGCCGATCTCGATGGGAGATACAGATTCCTGGGAGATGTCCAGGATTCCCCGGATGGTCTTCTCGTCCACATGGTCTCCGCCGGAGGCGCAGATGGTCAGGTATTCCACCACGTTTTCCAGTTCCCGAACGTTGCCGGGCCAGTGGTAACTTCGGAACAGGGCAAGGTTGCTCTCAGAGAATACAAGATTCCGGCCATGCTTCTTGGAGAACAGCACCCGGAAATGCTCGATCAGATCCTCGATGTCCTTGGGCCGCTTGCGGAGCGGTGGGATGGAGATGGGGATCACATTCAGGCGGTAGAACAGATCCTGACGGAAGGTTCCCTCGGCGATCTTCTGTTTGAGATCGCTGTTGGTCGCGGCAATGAACCGGATGTCAAGGGGGATAGGCTTGGTGCTTCCCACCCTTGTAATCACCTTGTCTTGGATGGCGCGGAGCAACTTGACCTGCAGGTCCATGGACATCTCTCCGATCTCGTCCAGGAACAGGGTGCCGCCATTGGCCGTCTCGAACAGGCCCTTCTTGCCTGTGGCGTTTGCCCCCGTAAAGGCCCCCTTCTCATATCCAAAGAGTTCCGACTCCAGCAGGTTTGCCGGGATGGAAGCGCAGTTGATCTTCACGAAGGTCTTGTCGGCACGCTTGCTCGTGCGATAGATCTCATCGGCGACAACTTCCTTTCCTACGCCAGATTCTCCGGTGATGAGGATGGTAGCATCGGTGGGGGCTGCCATCTGGATCAGGTTAGAGATCTCCTTCAGAGAAAGGGAGGAACCCACCAGCCGTTCGCTGGAGGTGGTTTGCTCGCTAGAGCTCTCACGGATCTGTACATGCTGTGGATCCACATCCTTTACCTCCCGCAGGAAACGGTCATAGTCCTCGTGAAGCGCCTGCAGGGACAGGATCGGCCGGCTGCTGACCACCACCTGATGCAATTGCCCGGCTTCATCAAAAATGGGCACACCTACGGTGTATCCCACCTCCGGTGGGTTTCTCTTGGTGACGGTGGCCAGCCGAAAGATCTTCTTCTTCTCCTTCAGGACATCCAAAGCAGAGCCGCCGGTAAACAGGTTGCCTTCTGCGACGATATCCTCCGTCTTGCGCCCCAGCACTTCCTCTGGTAAGATGCCGGTATTCTTCTGATGGGCCGGGTTGACGTAGAGGACCGTTCCCTCCTTGTCGGTAATGTAGATGCTGTCATCCAGACTGTCCACTACGATCTTATAATCGATGCCAGTCTGGTGAAAATAGTGGAGATCCTGCTTGATCTCTCGTAATAGGGCAAGGGCAGACCCTTCGTTCTTATAGGTCATTTCATCGATGGCTCGATTGATCTTGTTGATGACTTCCTGAATTGCTAGTGTCTGATTCATTGTCTTCTCCTGTGTTCTTGAGAAATTATACCACATCGTTGCAGGATTGCATAGCGATTTGTTTGACAATTGCAACAACTTGCTCCTGCTTTTTTGCACAAAGCCCTGTATCTCTACGGTCCGGTTGTTCGTAAAGTTGGCACGGAATTTGCTTTTAACTAAAATAGGAGGAAACGCGAATGAGCCGAGTTCTTTATCTGGATTGTGACAGCGGGATGAGCGGGGACATCTTCCTTTCCACAATGGTGGATCTGGGAGTACCCGGCGACTACCTGCGGGACAGACTTTCTCTTCTGGATCTGGACGGCTATCATCTCAGGTTCGGCACCGTGGAAAGGCAGGGGATTCCTGCAGCTTCGGTGGACGTGGTTCTAGCGGACAGGGAGGCGGAGAAGACCGATCCCTATTCCGGAAATTACCGGAATTACGGACAGATCCGAAGGATGATCGACGACAGTGCTTTGTGCGAGGAAGAGAAGGCGATCGCCCACAGGATCTTCCGCATCAAGTCTGGTGCGGAATCGGTGGTACACGGAGTTCCTCTCGACGAGGTGAAGTTTCACGAGGCGGGTGCAGTCGATTCGGTGGTGGACATCGTCGGCGCGGCCATCTGTCTGGTGCACCTCAAGCCGGCAAAAGTCGTTTCTACCTTTCCCCCGACAGGGTATGGTCAGGTGCATTGCGCATGCGGGACATTGAATGTTCCGGTGCCAGCGGTGAGGGAGATCATTCATCAGACCGGACTTCCTCATTACAGATCGGACATTCCGCAGGAAGTGCTGACACCTACGGGGGCATCGATCCTGGCTGGGATCGTAGACGAATTTGTGGACAGTGTTCCTGAGGATGCCAGAAACGGCCGCAGAGGGCATGGGACCGGCACCAGGGAGACAGGCCTTCCGCCCATGGAGGCCATACTCAGTTAACAAGAAGGAGATCAGAGAAATGCTTGAAACACGAAGATTGAACGATAAGAAGAAAGTCATCATCACCGCGGCGCTGACCGGTGCGGTCACCACCAAGGATAACAACCCGAACCTGCCAACGCAGCCGAAGGAGATCTGCGAGTCTGCACTGGCCTGCTATGAGGCAGGGGCTGCTGTGGTCCATATCCACGTACGTGACGACGATGACAAGGCAAGCATGCGTTACGATAAATTTGAGGAGGCGGTGACCCTGATCCGCGAGTCCGGATGTCCGGTGGTCATCAACCTGACCTCTTCCGGCGGACAGGGATTCTCCTGGGAAGAGAGGATCAAGCCTTTCAAGGAACTGAAGCCGGAGATGGCATCCTTTGATGCGGGTACCATGAACTGGCTGAACACTGTAGTGTTCATGAACGAGCCTGGATTCCTGGAGCTCTGCGGAAAGGAAATGATCGCTGCGGGGGTCAAGCCGGAGATCGAGGTCTTTGACATGGGTATGCTGAACACCGCCAAGTACTACCTGAAGAAGGGCATCTTGCAGGCGCCGGCCCACTTCCAGCTCTGCCTGGGAGCGCCGGGAGGCATGGAAGCTACCACCGAGAACCTGGTATACCTGGTGAACCATCTGCCTGAGGACTGCACCTGGAGTACATTCGGCATCGGAAGAGGCGCCAACGAGATCATGATGGCAGCCCTGGCTATGGGCGGCAACATCCGTGTTGGGCTGGAGGACAACGTATACTACAACGCAGGTGTGTTGGCCGAGTCCAACGAGCAGTTCATCGCCAGAGTCAGCCGGCTGGCCAGAGAGGTCGGCAAGGAAGTCGCCACTCCGGACGATGCCAGAGAGATCCTGGGCCTGCGGAAATAGGCTCACTAAAATCGTTTTCAATAACACTGAAATATACACAATGTTAAAGGAGGAAAAACCATGTCTGAAATTTATGAAAGACATACTCGTGAAGAGAACTACGCGCATACCAATGACTGGAAAAAGCCGTATGACGCTAGCATCTTCGACATGTTCAAGGATGGAAAGTTCGAGCTTCTGGACCTCTCCAACCCGTTTGGAAGAGGAAATCCGCTGTGGCCGTCCAACGGTGACTTCCATATCGACAGAGTACAGCACATGCCGATGCACTACAGACTGCTGCAGACCTTCAACTCTTTCCATATGCATAACTCCACGCATGCTGACTCCCCGTCGCATGTTATCCCGGAGAGCCCGTTCACTCATGAACTGCCGATCGAGAACTACTTCGGCGAGGCTGTATGCCTGGATATCCCTAAGGGGAAGTGGGAACTGATCACTGTCGAGGAGATCGAAGAAGCTGCTAAGAAGGTACCCGGAGGCATCAAGGAAGGTGACTGGGTCCTGCTGAACACCGGCACACACAGACGCTGGGGTGAGAACGAAGATTACTTTGGTTACAGCCCAGGACTGTCCATCGAAGGTGCGAAATGGTTCGTAGAGCATCATGTGAAGGGTGTTGGCTTCGATATGCAGGCCATCGACCACTTCCTGTATACCTACGGTGGAAAGCACGGTCCTGGCCCCTACGTTCCCAGAATCGTTGAAGAGTACGAAGAGATGGTCGGTCATCCGGTTGAGGAAGATTTCCCTGAGTGGGAGCCCTGCCACGACATCCTGCTGGCACATAACGTAATGGGAATCGAGAACCTGGGTGGCGACCTGGATAAGGTCAAAAACCAGAGATTCCTGTTCTGCGCATTCCCACTGAGATGGTACATGGGCGACGGAACCATCGTTCGTGCCGTTGCGTTCGTTCCTTCTGACAGAATCGACAGAAGCGTTCCGGACAAGGAGTATCCGTACGGCGTATATTAATCGATCGACTTCACTGACGTGCTGCCGCTTGCGTGCGGCAGCACGTTTTACTTTCATTCTTTTCGTTTCTGTGTTATAATGACAGGAAATACATATTGATAGAAAAGGAGAAACCTATGGCATTGATGACAGGCGCGCAGTACATCGAGAGTCTGCGCAAGTTAAAAACAAGAGTATACATGTTTGGAGAGCAGGTAGAGAACTGGGTGGATCATCCCATCATTCGCCCTTCCATCAATAGCGTGGCAATGACCTACGACCTGGCTCAGGATCCCGAGTACGCAGATCTGATGACCGCCAAGTCCAACCTGACCGGTGAGACCGTCAACCGCTTCACCCATCTGCACCAGAGCACAGAGGATCTGGTAAAGAAGGTCAAGATGCAGCGTCTGCTGGGACAGAAGACAGGAAGCTGCTTTCAGCGCTGCGTAGGTATGGATGCTTTCAACGCGGTATACTCCACCACCTTCGAGATCGATGAGAAGTGCGGCACAGAGTACCACAAACGTTTCACTGAGTTCCTGAAGATGGTCCAGAAAGAAGACCTGGTGGTGGACGGTGCCATGACCGACCCCAAGGGAGACCGCAGCAAGGCTCCCCACGCCCAGACCGACAAGGATATGTATGTCCGCATCGTGGAGCGCAGAGAGGACGGGATCGTGGTCCGCGGTGCCAAGGCGCATCAGACCGGATCCATCAACTCTCACTGGCACATCATCATGCCCACCGTCGCCATGAGAGAAGCGGATGCTGATTACGCAGTATCCTTCGCATGTCCCAGCGACGCAGAAGGTCTGTTCATGATCTATGGCCGTCAGTCCTGCGACACCAGAAAGATGGAAGAGGGCTGTGCCATCGACACCGGCAACCAGAAGTACGGCGGCCAGGAGGCTCTGGTGGTCTTCGACGACGTGTTTATTCCCAACGAGTACGTGTTCATGGCTGGTGAGTACGAGTTCGCCGGCATGATGGTCGAGCGTTTTGCCGGCTACCACAGACAGAGTTACGGCGGCTGCAAGGTCGGCGTGGGCGATGTGGTCATCGGTGCGGCAGCACTGGCAGCGGAGTACAACGGTGCCGATAAGGCCTCTCATATTAAGGACAAACTGATCGAGATGACTCACCTGAACGAGACACTGTTCTCCTGCGGCATCGCTTGCTCCTGCGAGGGTTGCCAGACCAAGGCAGGCAACTACCAGATCGACCTGCTGCTGGCCAACGTGTGCAAGCAGAACATCACCCGCTTCCCTTATGAGATCGTTCGTCTGGCCGAGGACATCGCAGGTGGCCTGATGGTGACCCTGCCTTCCCAGAAGGACTTCGATTCTCCTGTCGTCGTTGGGAAGAACGGAGAGAGCATCGGTGAGGTCTGCGAGAAGTACTTCAAGACCAGAGACGATGTTCCTACCGAGGACCGGAACAAGGTGCTCCGTCTACTGGAGAACCTCTGCCTGGGTACCGCCGCCGTCGGATACCGGACCGAGTCCATGCACGGTGCTGGCTCCCCGCAGGCACAGCGCATCATGATCTCCAGACAGGGCAACATCCAGGGCAAGAAGCAGCTGGCCAAGGATATCGCCGGGATCAAGGAGTAAGCAATCCTGACAGAAAAGATTCAGGAGCAGCCACATGGCTGCTCCTGTTTGTTTTTAGCCAACTGCTAACCGGCAGAGAGTTGAACCGCTTGCGATCTTCTCCTGGTAGATGCGGGTGCACTTCTCATACCTGGCGAATGTTTTCCGGGCGGTCTTCTCATCGTGATAGACCTTCCAGTGCCCGGCGCACTTGCAGCTCCGAGATCCCTGATTGATGAACCCCTCCACATCCTGAGGTGGATATCCGAGGAAGAGGCCAATCTCGTGGGGAAAGGCGCTGCATTGCCGCATGCGGCTGATCAGGTGAAGAACGGCTTTGGTACCGCTGCAGAGATCGTAACCGCGCTCTGCGAGAAGCCTGATGGCGCACCGATCCTGCAAGTCTGCAGCAAGGCGGGCGGGGCGGTACAGGTAGATCATGACCTTTCTGTCGGAATAGTGAAGAGGAATGACCCGAAGGCCCTTGCCTGCCAATGTGCGATTCAGTTCCCGCAGATCATCACGGAGGGCATCCCGGTCTTCCAGTTCACAGGAGAATATATTACCGGTCTTCAGTCCGGCCAGGGTAGGGGCACAGTGACGTGTCAATATTTCTTCGGAGAGCATGGTCATGCGTGCACCTCCAGAACCTTTTTCAACGCTGCCATGGAACTGGAGTGGGAACGTACGACCAGGGTATCCTCAGGTGCCTTGCTAAGGGCGGTCTTCACCATTTTGTGAGAAACGGTGTTGGTGAATAGGACCATCAGGTCCGGGCTGCCGATGTTTCCGCTCATGGCCTGCGAAAACTTGGCGAATACCTTCGCCTTGCAGTTATACTGTTTGCACATGTTCTTGTAGCGGCTGACCATGCATTCGTTGCCACCGATGATCACTACGCTCATATAATAATCCTTTCTGTCCTTTTAAAGGTTAGATATATCTAACTATTGGAGAAGAATTAATTCGGCAGTCAGCCGAATTAATCGAATTGAAGTTAATTACATCTAACATTATACACAGAGAGAAAGGAATTGTCAAGGAAAAGAAAGAGGACCGCAGATCACCTCTGCAGATCCTCCTTCGCTTTATTTCAGATCGTTGCTTCTGTCGTAGCGCTTGCCATCCCAGTAGACTGTGCTGGAGACCTCGGCCATTTCTGGCAGTGTGACCCCTTCCATGGCCCACTTGGCAAACTCAGCGAATCCGGTCCGATCCACGATATAGCCGATGTGTTCCTTGCCTTCCAGAGCTCCTTTGTCGATGTACTCCCGGACATAGGCGTACATATTCTCTGTGATCTTCATGATGCTGTCCTCGTCGGCCCACTTGATGAAGTCCTGCGCCAGACGCGGATTCTTCTTGCCGGTACGTCCCATGATGACCACCCGGAAGTAGTGGTCGCTGCTTCTGGTCCAGGCTCTGGTGGGACAGTAGTAGACACATACCCCGCAGCCTATGCAGAGCTTGGGATCCCGCCGGATCTTTCCGTTGACCATCTCCAGCGCATTCACAGAACGGATCCGGCAATATTTGACGCACTGCTCGCAGCCCACACATCGCTGGGGATCGTACTGTGGCTCCGTCATGCCGATGACTCCAATGTCGTCCATGCGTACCTTGGCGCAGTCGTTGGAGCACCCAGTGAAGGCGATCTTTACGTGGAGGTCATCGGGGAATATGGCTTTGTCCATCTTGCGGGCAAAGGCTGTGGTGTCGTAGCAACCGAAGGGACAGAGTCGCGAGCCCGGGCAGGCCACGACGTTTCTGGTGCCGGAGGCAGGGTACCCCTGTCCCGGTTCCTCCTGGTTGACTCCAGAGGCTTCGATGATGGATTGGAGCCTCTCGTTTACCGCCGGCATGTCTGCCATGTCGATGCCGGGCAGCTCGATGCCCTGACGGTTGGTGAGAAAGATGGTGCCGTCTCCGAACTCTTCGGCGATGGAAGCCACCTCCGCCATGCTCTCCGCATCGATCACGCCTCCGGGAATGCGCACCCGGGAGGCTGTTTCACCCCGGTGTTTGGAGTAGCGGAAGGCGTTTTTCTTAAGTTTCTTGATATTCACATCACGTCCCATCTCACACCTCCTAATCCAGCATGGTCTTGCTGACCGTATAATTGAATACAGGGCCGTCGATACAGACGTATTTTTCGCCGATCCTGCAGTGTCCGCACTTTCCAAGACCGCAGCACATCTTGCGTTCCTGGGAGACCCAGATGTTCTCTTCCTGGAACCCCCTGTCCAGCAGACCTTGTACTGTGAATTTCATCATCATGGGCGGGCCCACCACAATAGCCCGCGAAGTTGCGATGTCACGGAGAGGAACGCCATCAAGAAAGGCGGTCACCAGGCCGATATTGCCTGTGTAGCCTTCCTCTGCGGCATCCACAGTCAGTGTCAGATCGAGTTGCTCCTCCCAACGGGTCAGATCATCCCGGAAAAGAATGTTGTCTGGGTTCTTGAAGCCCACGATCACGTGGTTGTTTTCCGGGTCGTTCCGATCCGCCAGTTCCTGGATCACGCCGCGCACGGGAGAGACACCTGTGCCGCCGGCAACGACCAGCACCTCACCCCCAGTGTACATGGAAGGGTCGAACCCGTTGCCGTAGGGGCCCCGCAGAAGGAGTTTCTGTCCCTGGTATCTCTCGAAAACTTCGTTTGTGACCCGTCCCACCCGTCGGATGGTCAGATCCACAAAGCCATCTCCAATGCCGCTGACGGAGATAGGCGCCTCTCCGTACTTCGGGATGGAAACCTCAAAAAACTGCCCTGGCTTCACCTCCCCCAGGAAGGCCATGCGGAAGGTGTACTCGATGTCCGTATGTTGGATCACCTGAAGGATCTCCGATGGGAAGGGGACATAGGGATTGCGATCACTCATGGGAGGCCTCCTTTCCTGCTGCAGCGCTGATCTTGTTGATGAGAAGTGGGAAGGATATGTACTCCGGGCATATCGCGTCGCATCTCCCACATCCTACACACATATCATAGCCGAAGCGCTTTCTGAAATCGTGGATCTTATGGAGTACCTTGAACCGCATGCGCTCCCCCTTGGTCTTTCGGTAGGAACCGCCGCCAGCTACGTCCGTGTACCCGTCAATCATACAGGAGGCGGTCACTCTGCGGCGCTCGCCCGCCTGGCCGTTGTCGGTGTAATAGATGTCCTGCATGGTGTAGCAGGTGCAGGTGGGACACACAAAATTGCAGCGTCCGCAGCCGATGCATCTGGTGCTGTACTCTTCCCACAGGCTGTCCTGATAGAGATCCAGAGAGATGTCTTCCGGGAGATCCACGCTGGTCGGATTCTCGGTCACATGGGCGGGGACAACCTCTTCCTCTCGTTTCGCTGTGCTCCGGAACAATGCCTGCAGCGCTTCCGCCTGTACATCGCAGCGATATCCATCCTGTGTCCGGTCCACGGAGAAGATGTAGCCGTTCTCAGACACGTTGCTCCCCATGTCCACGCAGAAGCAGTCCTCATCGCTTTCCTGGCACCCAATCAAAACAAACCACATGTGCTCCCGCATCCTTCTGTAAAACGGATCCTGAGAAGACCCGTTGGCAAGGTACATCTGATCCAATCGTTTCACCGCATGGAGGTCGCAACTCCGGAGAAATACAATTGTGCCCCGTTCCGTATGATCTGCCTCTTTCGCCTGTTCCTCAGTAAAGTAGAACAGTGTTTCCGAAAGCGGCAGCAACGTTTCTTTGAACGAGTAATCTGACTTGTGCTCCAACTCCAGATCCTCGGACGACTTCAGGAGATCGTACCGTATCACATCGGTGTCCGTAAACCGTCCTTCTCCTTGTTTTCGAACTGGCCCGTAAAGTCTGTAATACCGGGACAGCTCCGCCAGAATCCTGTCGAATCCGTCCTTTGATAGTAGATAGCCCATGAAATACTTCCTTCCTCTTCTGTGTTTCGTCGTTCTTATGGTTTGATTGTAACGTATCTTATTCAGAGGGTCAACGAAAAATGAAAAGAGGGCAAAAAAAGATCCCACCGTTTGAGATGGGATCTTGGGTCCAGGGTATGGAGTATTTCGCTAAAATTCTTTGCCCTGCAGCTTCAGGATCTCGACGAAGGCTTTGTCACGGAACTTGACGATGTCGTCCAGATTCTGCCCCTGTGTCTGGCTGCGGCCTGCGATCTCGGCCTCCACACCGTCCTCGATCTCAGGATAGTGGGGGATCTGCTCCGGCCGGCGTGCTGCGGTAGCACCGTACTTCTCCGCCATGACGCGGAAACCGCCCTTGACGCCCATGGACATGGTCAGAAGCTGACCTGTGATAGCCATACGCATGCCAGGGCCGTACATGATGGCCTTGTCCACATCTTCTACTTCGCAGACACCGTCCAGCACCTTCTGGATGCCGTCGTCCATCACGCCCCAGGAGAGGCTGTTCACGATGAAGCCGGTGACTTCCTTCTTGCAGATGACAGGCTCTTTGCCCATGGCCTTGTAGATCGCGCAGGCCTTGTCCAGGACCTCCTGCGGCGCGTGGGGGCCACATACCTCGATGAGGGGAAGCAGGTAGGAAGGATTGTAGGGATGTCCTACTACGATCTTCTCAGGATAGAGAGCGCCCTCGGAAAGCTTGGATGGGAACATGCCGCTGGTGGAGCTGGCGATGATCACGTCCTCACCGCAAATCTCCTGGATCTGGCGATAGGTGCTGTGCTTCAGCTCGATCTTCTCGGGCACGCACTCCTGCACAAAGTCTGCGCCGCTGACGGCCTCAGCTATGTCCTGGGTGAAGCCCATGGCTGCGATGGTCTCGTCTGCACGGGCGGCGTCGATGGCGCCCGCCTCTACCAGAATGTCCAGGACCTTTCCGACAGTGTCTTTCACCACCTCGGTGTCCACCACATCGTACAAGACTACGTCCAGTCCCTTCAGCGCAGCGTTAACGGCCAGTCCGGAACCGATCATGCCGGTTCCCACAAAAGCAATTTTCATAGGGTACCTCCTGTTACTTACATCAATGTACAGATATCCTATGCAAGAATTGTGCCACTACGATCGCACAAAGCCTTTATGGCAGAGCCCGGGGAATCTTATGGCATTGCCATAAGATTCCCCGGGCTCTGCCATAAGAATGGCGGCGATTGGGTAGTTTTCTTATGGCAAAAGTCGATATGTTTATGGCATTGCCATAAGAAAACGGGGGTTTTGCCATAAAGGCTTTGTGCCGGAAAAATTCACATCTGCAACACCCGGTCGCTGATGTGCAACACCATGGGCAGATCGTGGGCGATGAGGAGGATGGTCAGATCCCGTTCCTCCCGCAGCCGTTTCAGCAGATGGATGATCTGCGCCTGAATGGAGACATCCAGAGAGGAGATAGGTTCATCAGCTATGAGGAAGTCCGGATCGGTGATCAGCGCTCGGGCGATGGCGGCTCGCTGCCGCTCGCCGCCGGAGACATCGTAAGGATGCCGGTCCATCAGGGAAGCAGGAAGCTCCACCTGTTTCATCACTTCCAGTACCCGGCGGTGCCGTTCCTGGCGGGGATAGCCACCGGCGATCACCAGGGGTTCCGCAATGATCTCTTCTATAGTCATCCGTGGGTCAAACGCCGAGGCAGAATCCTGGAAGATCATGCTGTTATTGCATCCGGGCGCATACCAGATGCTCCCGGCGGTGGGCGTGTGGATCCCCATCATGCAGCGGGCCAAGGTGGATTTGCCGCAGCCGGAAGGTCCCACCAGTCCCACGATCTCTCCCTTGCGGATGTCTAGAGAAAAGTCCCGGAGCACTGCGCGGGACTGGGCGCGGCCGAGGCGGAAGGTCTTGGTGAGATTCTCCACCCGGACCAGCACCGGCTGCTCCGCAAACGAGTCCATCTCCTCCCGGATATGGCCGTGGTAGTGGCTGCTGCCTTTTCCATAGGTGGCGTACCTAAGAAGGGCCTGGGTATAGGGATGCTGCGGCGCGCGGAACACAGATTCTGCGGTGCCTTCCTCGACGATCTGGCCCTCCTTCATGACCAGGATCCGGTCAGCCAGATCTCTGGCCAGGCCCAGGTCGTGGGTGATGAAGAGCACGCCCCGATCCCTTCGGCGACAGATCGCTCCCAGGAGTTCCATGATCCTAGACTGGGTGTCCGCGTCCAAAGCGGTGGTGGGTTCATCTGCGATGAGCAAGGCGGGATCGCAGGCCAGGGCGATGGCGATGGCCACCCGCTGACGTTGTCCGCCGGAAAGATGGTGGGGATACTGCTTCATCCGAAGTTCCGGATGATCGATCCCTACCTGGGTGAGAAGTTCCAGTGCGCGGACATGGGCCTCTCCCTTGGACATCCCCTGATGGAAGCGCAGAGGGTCCATGATCTGGGTGCCGATGGAGAACACCGGATTCAGAGAGGACATGGGATCCTGAAAAACGATGGCGGCATCCGTACCTCTCACCTGATTCAGCGCGGCCTCGTCCATGGCGGTGACCTCCTTGCCACAGAGAAGGATACGTCCGCTTTCGATCTTGGCGTGGGCCGCGTGAAGCATGAGGATACAGCGGCAGAGAGCGGTCTTGCCGCTGCCGGATTCCCCTACGATGGCCACTGTTTCGCCGCGGCGGATCGTCAGATCTACGCCTCGGACGGCCGGGACACGGCCGTTCGGGCCGTGAAAGGCTAATCTGAAATTTTCTACCCGAAGAAGTTCATTCATGTTCATAATTGACTGCCGGCCCCTGAACGAAGGGGCCGGCAAAGGATCCTTTCTAGGATTCGATATCCCAGTCTGCAATGTTCCAGAAGATGCCCACACCGTGGTGTCCCAGGAGGGTGTCCGGGGTGATCCCGGTGATGTCTTTGCGGACAGCGTAGTCCGCGTCTACGTATGCGATGAAGCTGTAGGGCATTTGTTTTGTCATCTCCTCCAGGAAGTCACCGTAGAGGGCCTTGCGGTCTTTGGCTTTGTCTGTGGAGCGAGCCTCGGCAAGGATCTTGTCGATTTTCTTGTTGGAGTAGCCGGTGTAGTTGTCACCAGCGTCGGTGGTGAAGATCTTGTAGGTGTGATCATCTGCGTCAAAGGGGGATCCCCAACCGATGATGACTGCGTCAAATCCGGCCCAGTCGATCTCTTTCTCAGCTCTGGCGGTGACGTCCACACCATGTTCCTGCAGCTGTGCGGCTACCATCTTGGCCATATCCACACGCACCTGGTCGTCTGCCATGGCATCCAGATTGAACTTCAGCGTATCGCCATCCTTCTCATAGATGCCCTGGGCATTCTTGGTCCAGCCATCCTCCTCCAGGAGTTTCTCCATCTTGGAGGGGTCATAGTCGAAGTGCTCGATATCTTCCTTATTGAACTCATTCTTCTGGATCGGGGAGTAGGCGCTCTGGCCCTCACCCAGCAGGACGCTCTTGATGATGGCATCCCGGTCGATCCCGTAACTCAGGATGTTGGCAAGCTCAGGATGAGCCTTGAAGAACTTGGACCCGGCAAAGTTGTACGCTACAGCGCGGTAGTCGGCGGTCTTCATGTTGTAAATGTTGAAGTTGCCGGTCTTCTCCACATCGTCGGTGGTCTTGGCGGTGATCTGTGCCATGTCGATGTCTCCGGAGGCCAGCTGCATGGCCTTGGCATCCGTATCCGGTACGATCTTGAAGATCACGGTATCGATCTTGGGAGCACCGGCATAGTAGCCGTCGAACTTCTCCATGGTGATGCTCTGTCCCATATCCCAGTTCACCAACTTATAGGGGCCGGCTCCGACCGGGTTCTGGTTGAACTCGTCGCTGGTCATGTCCTTGCCCTCGAGCAGATGCTTGGGCAGGATGCCGATGGTCATGTAATCCGGGAAGGCCACGTTGGTCTTGTCCAGCTGGATCTTGACGGTCTTCTCATCCGGGCACTGGATGTCCTTGATATCGGTGTAGTTGGAGACGATCTCCGAAGCGTTCTTCTCATCCAGAATGGACTCCAGGGTGAACTTCACGTCCTCTGAGGTCAGCGGCTCACCGTCGTGGAAGGTGAGGCCGTCACGGAGATGGAAGGTATAGGTGTGGGAGTCCGCGTCGTAGTCCCAGTCTTCTGCCAGACCGGGCACCACCTTGTTGTTCTCGTCATGGGTGGTGAGGCCGGCGAACAGCAGCAGGTTGATCTCGCCGTGCTCGAACAAAGCCGGGTTGATGGCGGTGTAGTCCTGGCTGCCGTAGATCAGGGTCTTGCCATCCTTGGCATCCGAGCTGGCGGCTTTGTCGCCGCTGCAGCCGGTGAGGACCAGGGCCATGACAAGTGCCAGAGCGGCCGCGATGCTTATTAGTTTCTTGCTTTTCAACATGTCATTATCCTTTCTGTTACAGGTTACTGAATAGTCGTGTGTTCGATCGCCGAATATATTCTCCCAGATTGGTGATGCACACCAGCGTGAGGATCAGCACGGTGCCCGGGATCACGATGATCCACCAGTAGTTGGATAGAAGAGCTTCCTGCGACATAGACAGCAGGCTTCCCCAGGAGACTTCCGTCAGGGGCAGGCCAAGTCCGAGGAAACTCAGGGTGGACTCGGTGATGATGGCAGAGCTGATGTTGGACACCACCATGAACATGATGGCTGGTACGAAATTGGGAAGCAGATGCCGCCGCAGGATGTACCAGAAGCCGCCACCCATGGTGCGTGCGGCCAGGATGTAGTCGCTTTCGCCGATCTGCCGCACCTCGCTGCGGACGATCTTGGCGATGTTCATCCAGCTGGTGATTCCGATGATCACCGAGAGAGACAGGTACGTCGGCTGCCCCCACCAGGCCTGAAGGAACAGGATCACCAGGATGGAGGGGAGACTCATCAAAAGCTCCACCGTCCTCATCAGCAGGTCGTCCGTTCGCTCCCCGGCAAGGCCGCTGGCGGTCCCGTAGACCACCGCGATGAACGTGGAGAGCGCGGCGCTGGCCAGACCGATGATCAACGAGGCCCTTCCCCCATAGAGTACCATGGTGAAGAGGTCTCTTCCCATGTTGTCCGTGCCAAAGGGATGGGCACGGCAGGGGGCCAGGTTCACCGCTGCACTGTCCATGGCAGCGGGCGGGTAGGGGGCCAACAGGCCGGCGAAGGCGCAGCACAGCACGATCAGCGCCAGAAGCGCCAGAGAGAAGATGGGCTTGTTTCTGTTCATGCGCTCACCTCCTCTATGGTTTCGTACTGCATCCGCGGATCGATGAATTCGCTGATGATCTGGGCCAACAGGTTGCAGACCAGCACCACCGCCCCGGTGAGCATGCAAAGTGCCATCAGCATGTTGTAGTCCTTGTAGAGGGCGCTCTCAAAACTCAGCGTTCCCAGCCCCGGGTAGGCGAACACCATCTCCACCACGTAGGTGCCTCCAAGGATGTGGGGGACGGCGATGGCCATGATCACCAGAAGCGAAGGCAGGATGTTCCGGAAGCAGTAGTGTCGAAGAATCCGCCCCCGCGGGATCCCCTGTGCCTTGCACAGCATCACGTAGTCCTTCCGGGTCTCCTCCAGCAGCTTGTTGCGGATCATGTAGGCATAGTACCACAGGTGGCCCAGCACCATCACGGTCACTGGGAGCACCAGATGCCAGAGTCGGTCCGCCAGATCCTCTGCATGTCCCAGGCTGTAAGCGCCCCCCGTGGGGAAGATCCTCAGGTTGACGGCAAAGAGCAGGATCAGCAGCAGCGCCAGGAAGAACGCCGGGATGCTCCCCGACACCACCCCCAGCCTGCACAGGATCCGGTCCGTCCAGGTGTTCTCTCGCAGAGCACAAAGCCTGCCCAGCCAGATGGCCAGCAGGAAGGTCAGGAGGAAGGACAGCCCGCCAAGCGTCAGTGTGTTTCTCCACACATTCCCGATGACTTCGGTCACCGGACGCTTGTACTTGTAGGAGATTCCCAGATCCCCGTGGACCAGTTCTCCCGCCCAACGGGCGTACTGCACAGGGAAGGAGTCGTTCAGTCCCAGCTTGTCCCTGGCCAGTTCCTTCTGTTGTTCGTTCATCCGGTCCAGTCCGTCACCGTAGTAGGCCCGCAGAGGGTCGCCGGGACAAAGCCTTGCCAGCGTGAACACGATCACAGAAAGAAGGAACAGCACCAGGAGCATCTGCCCGGTCTTTCGGAGAATATATTCGGTTTTCTTCTGTGTTTGGTTCATATCTTTCCTTTTGCAAAAAATAAAAACCACGGAAGATGGTATGCGCTCTTCTGAGCACAAAACGCCTTCGTGGCTTTCGCTATTATATCATAGGAAACGGGTTAGTTGCAAGGTCTCGTTTTTCTGTATTGACAATCCGGGTATAAAATATGTAGTATAGTATATTGGGAGGAAACGATAATGAGCAAAGGAAAAAACAGAAACATGGGTTACAACCGTCAGTCTGGCGGATATCAGAGAAACATGCAGAAGCACTACATGAACCAGGAGGGGATCAAGCAGCCGAAGACCATGGATCCGAAGAAGTTCAGGATCATCGCCATCTGTGCCGGCATCCTCTGGGTCATCGCCTGCGTCCTGCTGTTTATCAATTTCAAATGGGCGGGGCTGATCCCCTGTCTGCTCGTAGGGGTTGCGGTAGTTGTCGGTGTATTTTTCTATTTCCGGCATAAGCAGAACGAGCTTCTCAGCTTCTACAAGAAGATGGGTATGACAGAGAAGATGTACATGGATCAGATGAAGCGCCGTGACTCCGATCCGAAGCACCTGGAGGCATATCGCAAGGCCTGGAGGAAGTCGAAGTAAGGATCGCAGGAGACGGGGATGCTGCAGGATGCATTTATTGACAACATCCCCCGATCCATTGTATAATAGTTGAGTAAACAAGCCAGGAAGGCTTGCAGGTATTAGAAGATACCATTCGTTATATCGTGTCATTGCACGTGATATTTGTCACCAGAAGGTGATTGGTTGGTATATTGTAATACGTGCAAGGTTAAGGAGGATGATTATGGCTTGTTTTTTAGTGCCTACCGTTGAGGCAGTTGTTCTGACAGTGGTGAACCGCCAGATCAAGAAGAAAGAGCAGTTAGGACTTCAGGCTGCAGGACCCGCAGACCCGGGAAAGGTCTACGAGGGGGATGCCGCAGAAGTGGCGGAACAGGGGGAGAACAGGATCCCATGGAGCCGCAAGATCGGCTGGCTGACCAACCTGCTGTGGGGCGGGGCTTTCCTGCTTCTGTTTGAACACGTCTGGCATGGGGAGGTGGTTCCCTGGCCACCGTTCCTGACGGCGATGAATAACGCGGCAGACACAGCGGAGATGCTTCATGAGATGAGTACCGTGGGTGTGACCATGGCGATCATCGTAACAGCTGTCTGGTTCGTTATGACTCTGGTGGCGGATGCTTTGTGCAAGCGGAGCAATGCCCTGGCCGAAGAAAGGAGGTAGTTATGTGTCTCATCATCACTACTTTCGCGGCCATCATCTCCACTATCGTGTGGTATGCGAAGGCACCGGATTTCACTTATAAGCTGGGGACACTGGCGCTGATGTTCTGGGGCGCGTCCCTGATGTGGTTGGGAGATGCCATTTTCTGTGTTGCAGAGGGCGAAGGATTCTTCGATCTGTCTGTAGATGATGCACTTCTGGGGATCGTGATCGTCATGATCGGCCTGATGGGATGGCTGGTGGTACTGCTGGCAAATGATCCAAAAGGCGTCATGTCGAGACTGGTTTCCCGGAAAACCTCCACAAAAGCATAATATACGCTTGGAATTGTCCGGCTTCGGCACAACGCCGAAGCCGGTTTTTCTATGTTGGCATTTTGGTGATTTTCGGGTATACTTATATTGTATTTTCAAATGCAAGGAGAAATCTGAATGACACTGCAGGATTTTTTTCAGCAGAACAACAAGGTTGCGCTTGGGTTTTCCGGCGGCGTGGACTCGTCCTACCTGCTGTGGGCGGCGATCCAGTATGGCTCCGATGTTCGCGCGTACTACATGAAGACCGCCTTTCAGCCTCAGTTCGAGTATGAGGATGCCATGGAACTGGCGGCACAGATCGGAGCAGAGGTCACGGTGCTGGAGCACGACATCCTGTCTCATCCGGAGGTGGCCTCCAATCCACAGGATCGATGCTACCATTGTAAGCGGCAGATCTTTGGCGCCATCTGCCGGGCGGCTCGGGAGGATGGCTATACCACCATCCTGGATGGCACCAATGCCTCCGATCCTGCGGAGGACAGGCCGGGGATGAAGGCTTTGTCCGAAATGAAGGTGCTTTCGCCACTCGCTCTCTGTGGCATCACCAAGCGAGAAGTGAGAGAACGATCGAAAGCAGCTGGCCTGTTCACCTGGAACAAGCCGAGTTACGCCTGTCTGGCGACCAGGATCCCCACCGGGGAGACCATCACAGAGGATGCGCTGGCCAGAGTGGAGCGTGCCGAGGACGTGCTCCGGGAGCACGGGCTGCGGGATTTCCGCGTGCGCAAGCGGGGAGAGACGGGGCTGATCCAGGTGCCGGAGGCGGAGATGGAGAAGGTGCTTGCAATCAGACAGGAGATCATCGAAGGGATCACCCCCTACTTTGGAGAGGTGGTCCTGGACCTGAAAGGAAGGGTAGCCTATGACGAGAAATGAGACCAGGGAGCTTCTGGAGAAGGTAGCATCCGGAAAGCTCTCGGTGAACGAAGCCATCAACGACTTGCGGATGGATCCCATCCGGGACATCGACATCGCCAAGCTGGATACTCATCGGGGACTGCGCCAGGGGATCGGAGAGATCATCTATGGGGCCGGAAAGACACCGGAGCAGATCGATCGGATCGCCCATGCGCTCTGGGAGGATGGACAGGAAACCATCCTGGTGACACGCATGAGCCAGGAGGCGGCGGAGTACTTTCGCAAAGACATCCCTTTTCAGTATTTTGAGGATGCCCGGGCAGCCGTTATCGGGAAGATGATCCCGGTGGATGCTCCGGGATATATACTGGTGATGACAGCGGGGACCAGCGATATTCCGGTGGCGGAAGAGGCGGCGATCACTGCGGAGACGCTCGGAAACGAAGTGCATCGGGTCTACGATGCAGGAGTAGCGGGGATCCATCGTCTGCTTAATCATACAGATGACATCATGAACGCCAGGGTCATCATCGCCATCGCCGGCATGGAAGGCGCCCTTGCCAGTGTGGTTGGCGGTCTGGCGGATTGTCCGGTGATCGCTGTGCCCACCAGTGTGGGGTACGGGACGGCCTTTGGCGGAGTGACAGCGCTGCTTGCCATGCTGAACTCCTGCGCCAGCGGGGTCAGCGTGGTGAATATCGACAACGGCTTTGGAGCTGGCTATCTGGCCAGCATGATCAACCATATGGAGGGATAGCGGATGCAGATCGTAGTGATAGACGGACAGGGCGGAAGACTTGGAAGAGAAGTGGTGGGTGCAGTACGCGATGCGTTCCCCGCCGCGGAGATCAAGGTCGTTGGGACCAACAGCGTGGCCACCGCGACCATGCTGAAGGCAGGTGCCAGCGAGGGGGCCACCGGGGAGAACCCGGCAATCGTGGCTTGTCGTCGTGCGGATTATATCATCGGTCCTCTTGGGATCGTCATCGCAGACTCTCTCATGGGCGAGGTGACGCCGGCCATGGCGCTTGCGGTGGCACAAAGCCCTGCGAAGCGCATCCTCATCCCGATGAATATGTGCGATAACCTGGTGGCTGGGGTAGACCGCCAGCCGGTTTCCGATCTGGTGTCGGACGTCATCACCAAGATAAGAGAGGAGTGTGACAATGTTCGGTAGAAAAAGCAAGGATGCCGCTCTGCTCCAGAGACAGACCGGTGAAGTGGAAGGGATGCCTGAACGTATGTCACTGATGGAGGCCATCGAATATCGGCATTCTGTTCGTAAGTATACAGAGGAGCCTCTGAGCCGTTCTCAATTTCAGGAACTGCAGGAGGCCATCACCCGCTACAACGAGGAGGGCGGGCTGCACATGCAGCTTATCACCAACGAGCCCAAGGCGTTCAGCACGTTTAAGGCGAAATACGGAAGATTCCAGGGGGTGCAGGATTACATTACGATGATCGGTCCCAAGTCTCGGGATCTGGACGAGCGCTGCGGGTATTACGGAGAGAAGCTGGTACTGCTGGCGCAACAACTGGAACTGAACACCTGCTGGGTAGGAGGGACCTACACCAAGGTGGACAGGGCGTATGACATCGGGCCAGGAGAGAAACTGGTGGCCGTGATCACCGTGGGACACGGGGCAGATCAGGGTAGCCGGCGCCGTTCCAAAAAATTTGAGGATGTGAGCCAGACAGATCGCCCGGCGCCTGACTGGTTCCGTCGGGGCGTACAGGCGGCACTGATGGCTCCCACTGCCATCAATCAGCAGAAGTTCCGGTTTTACCTGGAAGGGGAGACCGTGAAGGTAAAGGCCGGATTCGGTCCCTTCTGTAAAGTGGACAAGGGAATCGTCATCTGTCATTTTGAGATCGGGTCGGGGAGACAGCTCTGGAACAAGTAGGAGAGAGTAGATTTTTTTTAGAATAGGGGTTGACAGGAGACTCAACTTATGGCATTATAATGGTGGTTAGAGGTACTTAACCAAGGCCGCGGAAGCGGCCTGAATCAATAATGTTTTGTTAGATAAATTTAACTGAGTTCGCGGTCGAAAGACCACTCCAACCACATGGTGCAGTATCTCTGACCGATTCCTCTTTTGTGACATAGATATAAATGTCCATTCAATTTCAATAGTTCATCTAGCATGCAGCCGGCGGAAACGCCGGCTGTTTGCTTTGTCACAAGATCACCACATTCGCTCACCAAATTTACAAGAAAAACTATGAAAATAGTGTTGACATCCTGCCGAGAGAGTAGTACATTATATATAGTAATTAGCACTCCGTATAGGTGAGTGCTAACAAGGAGAAGGCAATGGAATTAACAGAAAGAAAACTGAAGATTCTACAGGCCATCATTCAGGATTATGTGAGATCGGCAGAACCGGTGGGGTCCAGGACTTTGTCCAAGAGACTGGATATGAGCATAAGTCCCGCGACCATTCGAAATGAGATGAGCGACCTGGAGGAAATGGGGTACTTGACGCATCCCCATACCTCGGCGGGTAGAGTCCCTTCCGACAAGGCTTACAGGCTCTATGTCAACAGCATGATGGGGCGGGTAGAGCCCACTCCGGAGGCGAAGCAGATCATTGCAGAGACCCTGAAGGCAGACATCGCTGAGTTCGACAAGACCATGCAGCATGCGGCAGCGCTTCTGTCGGAGATCACCAATCTGGCATCCTTTGCGGTGACGCCCAGCAAGCAGGAGGACAAGCTGAAGTATGTCAACCTGCTCCCGGTGGATCAGGACAGCGTAGTGCTGATGATCGTGGCAGAGAGTGGCAAGATCTCCAACACGGTGCTTCACATGAACGTGCCGTATACGGAGGAACAGTTGCAGATCCTGGCCAAGAACATCACCTATAACTACAAGGGGAGAACGATCTCCGATGTGCTGACGGGCAACATCATCGATGATTTCAACACAGACATCGAGGCCATGAACGCACTGGCGGACAGCATCATGCCGAACTTTATGCGGACACTTTCCGACATGCTGAACGTGAACCTGTATATGGATGGCCTTTCCAATATATTTGATATCCCGGAGTATATGGATCTGGATAGAGCGCGGAGTTTTATCTCGCTGTTCGACAAGCGGGAGAAACTCATGCAAAAGCTCATGAACCGGGGTGATGGAATGATCGTGACCATCGGCGCAGAGAATGCTGATGACGATATGAAAGACTGCTCGCTGATCACGGCAACGTATCATGTTGACGGGCAGATGGTTGGTAAGATCGGAGTGATCGGGCCGACGAGAATGAAGTACGGAGAGATCACTTCCATAGTGGAATATCTTACCGAGAATCTGAGTAACACATTTATGCTAAGAGGTGGTGAAGAAAACGACGATGGCTAACGAAGAAAGAGTAATGGATCAAGAGCAGGGCGTGGAGATCGAAATCGAAGACCCGCAGACTGATCAGGAAGCGCAGGATTCAGAAAGCGCACAGGCTGAGGAAGATATCAACGCAGGCGCAGAACCGGAACCTGAAGATGAGGCAACGGAACAGCAGGAGACTTCCCAGGAGGAAGAGAGCGAGCGATACATGCGTCTCATGGCTGATTTCCAGAACTACAAGAGAAGAGTAGAGAACGAGAAAAGCGATATCTATGCGTATGCCAACGAGAAACTGGTGACACAGCTTCTGGAGGTGCTTGACAATTTTGAGAGAGCGCTGGAGCACGAGGGTGAAGATGCAGGCTATGCAGAAGGAATGAATATGATCTTCAAGCAGCTAACGGATGTGCTGAGCAAGTCCGGGCTGGAGGAAATAAAGGCGCTGGGAGAGGATTTTGATCCCAACTTCCACAACGCAGTAATGACGACAGACGATTCGAACTACGAGAGTGGAAAGGTCACGAACGTCATGCAAAAGGGATACACACTAAATGGTAAAGTAATCAGACCATCTATGGTCATGGTCAATAATTAGGACAGACGACGAAAGGAGAGCAAATTATGGCTAAAGTAATCGGAATAGACTTAGGAACAACCAACAGCTGCGTCGCAGTACTGGAAGGCGGAGAGCCGACCGTTATCAACAACGCAGAAGGAAACAGAACCACTCCGTCAGTGGTGGGATTCGCCAAAAGTGGTGAGAGGCTGGTGGGAGAGACTGCCAAGAGGCAGGCTGTCACCAATCCGCAGAGAACCATCGCTTCTATCAAGCGCCACATGGGAGAGGATTACACTGTTGAGATCGATGGGAAGAAATACACCCCGCAGGATATCTCCGCAATGATCCTGAGCAAGCTGAAAGCAGATGCAGAGAGTTATCTGGGAGAAAAGGTCACCGAGGCAGTCATCACTGTACCGGCTTACTTCTCTGACTCCCAGAAGCAGGCTACGAAGGATGCCGGAAAGATCGCCGGTCTTGATGTGAAGAGAATCATCAACGAGCCGACAGCGGCTTCTCTGGCCTATGGCCTGGATAAGGAAGAGGGCAGCCAGAAGATCCTGGTCTATGACTTGGGCGGCGGCACTTTCGATGTATCCATCCTGGAACTGGGTGACGGTGTGTTCGAGGTACTGGCTACCAACGGAGATACCCATCTGGGAGGAGACGATTTCGACAACGCCATCATGAACTTCATGGCGGACAGTTTTGCCAAGGAGAACGGCGTTGACCTTAGAAATGACAATATGGCACTGCAGAGACTGAAGGAAGGCGCTGAGAAGGCCAAGAAGGAACTGTCCAGTGCACAGACCACCAACATCAATCTGCCTTTCATCACCGTGACGGATGCCGGCCCGCTGCACCTGAACATGGATTTGACAAGAGCCAAGTTTGATCAGCTGACAGCAGATCTGGTGAACCGCACCATCGAGCCGATGCAGAAGGCTATGGCAGATGCAGGTGTGTCCAACAGTGATATCGCCAAGGTCATCCTGGTTGGTGGATCCACCAGAATCCCGGCGGTACAGGATGCTGTCAAGAGAGTGACCGGCAAGGATCCGTTCAAGGGGATCAACCCGGATGAGTGTGTGGCTGTCGGTGCTGCGATCCAGGCCGGCGTGCTGACCGGTGAGGTCAACGACGTGCTGCTGCTGGACGTTACTCCGCTGTCCCTGTCCATCGAGACACTGGGCGGTGTGGCTACCAAACTCATCGAGAGAAACACCACCATTCCTACCAAGAAGAGCCAGATCTTCTCCACCGCGGCTGATAATCAGACCGCTGTAGACATTCATGTCATGCAGGGTGAGAGAGAGATGGCAGCAGGGAACATCACTCTGGGACGTTTCCAGCTCACCGGTATCGCACCGGCTCCGCGTGGGATCCCTCAGATCGAGGTAACCTTCGACATCGACGCGAACGGCATCGTAAACGTAAGCGCCAAGGATCTGGGTACCGGCAAGGAGCAGGCGATCACCATCACCTCCTCTACCAACCTCACCGATGAGGAGATCAACCAGAAGGTTAAGGAAGCGGAGCAGTACGCCGCTGAGGATGCCAAGAGAAAGCAGCAGGTCGAGGATCGGAACAAGGCAGAGACCCTGGTCTATGAGACCGAGAAGAACCTGAAGGACCTGGAAGGTAAGCTGGACGAGAGCGAGCGCAGCGGTCTGGAGAGTGCCAAGGAGGATCTGAAGGCAGCACTGGAAGCCAACAATCCGGATGACATCAAGGCCAAGACCGATGCATTGGAGGAGAAATTCCACGCGCTGGCATCCAAGATCTATCAGCAGCAGGGAGCCGCCGGAGCAGGTCCGGACATGAGCGGATTTGCCGGAGGAGCCGGCCCGAACATGGGAGGGGCAGCTGGTCCGAACATGGGAGGACAGGCAGGTCCTGCAGGCAACGATGACAATGTCGTAGATGCTGACTTCACTGTCGTCGATGATGATAATAAATAATAGCGTAGAATCAACGATTCACGGACGGGCGGCCTCGGCCGCCCTGTTCGTGATTAGAAGGAGAAGATGGAATGGCTGAGAAAAGAGATTACTATGAGGTCCTTGGTCTGAACAAGGGGGCCAGTGAGGAAGAGATCAAGAAAGCCTTCCGCAAGATGGCGCTGAAGTATCATCCTGACCGGAACCCGGGGGATAAGGACGCAGAAGAGAAATTCAAGGAAGTCAATGAGGCCTACAGCATCCTGTCCGATCCGGAGAAGAAAGATAAGTACGATCGGTTCGGCCACGCTGGAGTAGATCCAAACGCAGGCTTTGGCGGTGCTGGCGGTTTCGGTGGCGGCTTTGGCGGTTTCGGTGGGTTTGAGGATATCTTTAGCGACCTGTTTGGCGGTGGAGGCGGCTTCGGCGGCTTCGGCGGCTTTGGTGGTGGAGCGGCCAGACGAAATGCTCCGATGAAGGGGAGAGATCTGCAGAAGGATCTGACCATCAGTTTTGAGGAAGCAGCGTTCGGAACAAAGAAATCTATCCGTATCACCAAGTACGTGAAATGCGAGACATGCAACGGGGAGGGGACAGCAGAAGGCACCAGAAAGAAGACCTGCCCCAAGTGCGGTGGTTCAGGCCAGGTGCGTACGGTCCAAAACACACCGTTGGGCCGGTTTCAGAGTACCACACCGTGTCCGGATTGCGGTGGGAAAGGCACGATCATTGAGACACCTTGCCCAGACTGCCATGGAAGCGGTAAGGTCAGGAAGACCATCACCATCAACGTGGACATTCCGGCCGGTGTGGACAACGACAGCGTGATCCCCATTCGGGGGCAAGGAGATCCGGGAGAGAACGGCGGACCCAACGGCGATTTCTACGTGGTCATCTCCGTCAAACCGCACGAACTGTTCCGGCGTGACAGGGACAACCTCTATATCGATATCCCCATCGGCTTCCACCAGGCAGCCTTGGGGGATGAGATCACCGTGCCGACCCTGGACGGCAAGGTCAGCTACAAGGTGCCGGCCGGTACACAGCCGGGAACAGTGTTCCGCCTGAAAGGAAAGGGCGTTAAGAACGTACGGACCGGACGTATGGGTGACTTGTACGTGAAGGTGCAGCTGGAGGTGCCTACCAAACTGAACGCTTCCCAGAAGAAGGCCATCCGGGAGATGGGCGAGAAGGTGGGAGCAGACTGCTACAAGAAGAAATCCGGTTTTGCACAGAAAGTAAAGGAGCTGTTCTCCTAGTTCTCTTGCGTATTATACGGGATTTGTGTATAATAAAGTCAGAAAACAGTCTGGCGGCATCGGCCGCATAGAGAGGATCATACGGAAGGAAGGTAGATAACTATGGCTTTAGTAACCACAACCGAAATGTTCGAGAAAGCGTATAATGGCGGTTATGCGATCGGAGCATTCAACGTCAACAATATGGAGATCGTACAGGGTATCACCGAGGCAGCACAGGAGGAGCGCGCACCGCTGATCCTGCAGGTATCCAAGGGTGCCCGTGCCTATGCCAACCACACCTACCTGGTCAAGCTGGTAGAGGCAGCGGTGCAGGAGTGCCCGGATATTCCGATCGCACTGCACCTGGATCACGGTCCGGATTTTGAGACCTGCAAGGCCTGCATCGACGGTGGATTTACTTCTGTCATGATCGACGCTTCCTCCAAACCTTTCGAGGAGAACATCGAGATCACCCGCGAGGTGGTCGAGTATGCGCATAAGTACGGTGTAGTCGTAGAGGCTGAGTTGGGCACTCTGGCTGGCATCGAGGACGATGTAAACGTGTCTGAGGAGGATTCCTCCTACACAAAGCCTGAGGAAGTAGAAGAGTTCGTGACCAAGTCCGGATGTGACTCCCTGGCCATCGCGATCGGAACCAGCCACGGCGCATACAAGTTCAAGCCGGGAACCAAACCGCAGCTGCGTTTCGACGTGCTCCACGAGTGCGAGAAGAGACTGCCGGGATTCCCCATCGTTCTGCACGGCGCATCCTCTGTTCCGCAGGAGTATGTGCAGATGATTAACACTTACGGCGGAAACATGCCGGGAGCCATCGGCGTTCCGGAGGATCAGCTGAGAGAAGCTGCCCGTTCCGCTGTCTGCAAGATCAATATTGACTCTGACCTGCGCCTGACCATGACAGGTACTATCCGCAAGTACTTTGCGGAGCATCCGGATCACTTTGACCCGAGACAGTACCTGAAGCCGGCTCGCGCCAACATCAAGGAGACTGTACGTCACAAGTTGATCGATGTTCTGGGCTGTGCCGGCAAGGCATGAGACCGGATATGACTGCTTGATAGGATCAGATAACCGCGCCTAGCAATTTGCTTGCCTGGGCGCGGTTTTTGTGTGGCGTTCTTCTGTTGTTGTGTGGTACAATATTAACAGGGGGAAATGAATATGGCTGAATACGATTCGATAGAGAGGCGCAGAGAGCGCAGAGAGAAGAAGCAGAAGCACAGGAGGATCCTGAAGATCGCGGGACCTGTCGTGTTGCTCGTTCTGTTTTTTGCTATAGGGCTCATAGTGACCCACGATAACTATGAGGCAGTACCGGAGCATGCGCAGCTGGCGGTGGTGAAGGCATCGGCCGATCTCTACGAGAAGGATGATACCGGGAGCAAGGCGTTGAAGAAAGTGCAGTTCGGTGACAAACTATCTCCGGAAGGCTACTACAAGGGATGGTACAGGATCGATCTTGAGGATGGAAAGGCCTTTGTGCGCAAGGCGGATGTTGTGCAGTTTGACCAGAAGATGAAGCACGTTGCCCTGACTTTTGATGATGGACCCAAGGCCGACACCACCAGGAAGATCCAGAAGGCGCTGCAGGAAAACGGTTGCCGCGCTACCTTTTTCCAGATCGGGAAGAACATAAACGAGAAGAACGGAAAACTCCTGAGGAAAGGGAGTAAACTAGGGTTTGAGTACGGCAACCATACCAACAACCACAAGGACCTCACCAAACTCTCCGAGAAGAAGATCCGCAAGCAGCTGGCCGGTACTGACCGTAAGGTGAGGAAATACACTGGCCACAAGACCACTCTGGTTCGCGTACCCTACGGAGATTACAATGACAAGGTACTGGCTGTCATTGGACGGCCCAACATAATGTGGACGCTGGATACCAGGGACTGGGAGCAGCGTAACACAAAAAAACTTATTAAGGTAGTCCGTAAGAAAGTGAAGGATGGACAGATCGTGTTGTTGCACGAGATCTATGATTCCACGGCGGATGCCGTCGATGCCATCTGCAAGGACCTGAAGGAACAGGGGTTCGAGGCTGTGACGGTGACTGAGCTAGCCGCCATCAAGGGAACCAGGCTTATGGCAGGAAAGTCCTATGAGGGATTCTAATTTGATGTGTCAAAAAGAACCGTCCCCTTTGACACACAGGCCCTTCAGGAATAGGGGCAGCAGTTGGTTGGAGTACTGGTAGAGAGAGTAGTTGCCGCCGGAGAGGCACCACTCGTACATCATACCGCGTTCGAACATAGCGTAAGCCCGCATGATATCATTGACACTCAGGTCGTCCCGAAAGACGGCCTGTTGTTGTCCTTCGATGGCGATACGACGCAGGAGTCGGTAATAGGTGCGATCCGGCTCGAGCAGGTGCTTTTCTCCCTTGGTGATGAGCTGCGCAGCGAAGAGCTGGGAGAGCATGGTTACGGACACTGTATTCTCGATCATCAGAAAGAGTTCCTGGTTCATGGTCAGGAGTTTGTCCAGAGGGCTCAGGGAAGGATCCAGAGTCTCCTGCAACTCATCGTATTTCTCATCGAATAGATAGGAGAGAGATCCCAGCAGAGCATCCTTGGACTCAAAGTAATGGTAAAAGGAGCCCTTGGAAGTGTGGGAGGCTTCCACGATGTCATCGATGGTGGTGTTGTCATAGCCGTATTGATAGAAAAGATTCCAAGCTGCAGAAACGATGCGGCTTTTTGTTTGCTTTCGGGCAGGTTTTTTCATAGAGCCTCCTGTTTATATTCTGGTACATAATATTATATATAATTCAGTCTACTACATAAATATTGAAAATTCAATAGAATTACACGATAATATGGAATATAATTTAATTTTAGTCTATAATTTAGTCGATATTTATATCTGTTGAAAAGGGTGGTACAATGGATGAGTGCTATTATGCACAGGAAAGGAAGTTGTTATATGAACCTAGAAATTATTGTCTTTATTCTGTATTTTGTAATCCTGTTCTTCGTCGCGATCGCTTTCTTTGTGAACGGAAGCAACAAGAATCAGAAGGATTTCTTCCTGGGCGGCCGCAGCATGGGCCCCTGGGTCACAGCCATGTCGGCACAGGCTTCGGATATGTCCGCCTGGCTGTTGATGGGGCTGCCGGGTTCCATCCTGGCCTTTGGTTTCGGCCAGATCTGGATCGGCATCGGACTGGCTCTGGGCACTGCGGCCAACTGGATCTTCTGCGCCAAGAGACTCCGTGAGTTCTCCAAGGCGGCAGGGGATTCCATCACAGTACCGCAGTACCTGACCAATCGGTTCGCCAGTGAGAAGAAGACCCTGCAGGTGGTCTGCGCCTGCATCTTCCTGCTGGCCTTCACCATCTACGTATCCTCTGCTTTTGTGGCCGGCACCAGCGTGTTCACCATGCTTTTCCCCGGCATCAACGAGCGTTCAGCCATGATTCTGTTTGCGCTGATCATCGTAGGATACACCTTCCTGGGAGGGTTCAAGGCGGTCTGCTGGACAGACTTTTTCCAGGGGATTCTGATGCTGATCGCATTGCTGGCGATCCCCATCATCGTGGCGACTACGTTTGATCTGGATCACTCTATGCTGGAGAAGGTTTATGAGTACACCGATGCCGCTTCTGGTGAGGTGGTGAGCTGCAGCTTCGGCACGGGACTGTTCAGCGCCAGCTGGCAGGATATCGTCTCCGGACTTGCCTGGGGATTGGGGTATTTTGGCATGCCCCATATCATCGTTCGTTTCATGTCCATCGAGAAACCCTCGATGGTTAAGAAATCTGCCGTCATCGCCATCGTTTGGGTGGTGCTGTCCATCGGCGCGGCCTGCCTCATGGCTTACCAGGCCAGAATGATCGTGGCAGAAGACCTGCTGACCACAGGTGCGCAGAAGACCGTGTTCATCGTTATGGCACGGCGTTTCTTCCCGCCGGTGATTTCCGGATTCCTGCTGGCCGCGATCATGGCGGCGTCCGTTTCCACAGCGGATTCCCAGCTCCTGGTGGCCTCTAGCTCCTTTACCTCTGACATGTACAAGCCCATCTTTCGTAAGGATGCCACAGAAAAGGAGGTCCTTTGGGTAGGACGTATGGCAGTCATCATTATCGCTGTCATCGCTTTTGTCATCGCTTCTTCCAAAGGGGCAGGAGCGCAGGCTATCATGAATCTGGTGGAGAATGCCTGGGGCGTATTTGGTGCGGCTTTCGGACCGGCCATCCTGCTGTCTTTGTTCTGGAGGCGTTTCAACTACGCCGGTGCCTGTGCGGGAGTGATCTGCGGGGCGGCTGTGGACATTCTTTGGCTGATGTTGCTTAGCGGGACAGGAGTCTATGAGATCCTGCCGGGCTTTGTGGCAGGTGGGATCGTCGCGATCATTGTGACGCTGCTCACACCGGAGCCGTCCAAGGAGGTCACGGATATCTACGACAGGGCCATCGCAGAGGGAGTTGCTGAGGAGTAAGGAGAAAACTATGCGTATTGGATTTATCGGATGCGGCGCCATGGGAAGCGCGATCATAGGTGGTATTGTCGCAGGCGGAATCTGTGGCCCGGAGGAGATCATGGGCGCGGATGTGAATGCGGAGACCCGGGAGAGGGCCGGCGCACGTCATGGGATCATGGTTACGGAGTCGAACAAAGCCGTGTTTGACTGGGCGGACTATGTGTTTCTGGCAGTGAAGCCGCAGTTTCTGGCAGGATTGATCGAGGAGATCGCCGAAGATGTCCGGGAGGAGCAGGTGATCATCAGTATCGCTGCGGGATGGAGTCTTGATAAGCTCGGTGAAGCTTTCGGACGCCCGGTGAAGCTTGTGCGAGTGATGCCTAACACCCCGGCCATGGTAGGCGAGGGCATGTCTGCTGCATGTGCAGGGGAAGGTGTAGCGGAAGAAGAGATGGAGCAGGTGATGGCACTGCTGTCCGGGTTCGGAAAGGCACAGCAGGTGCCGGAGTCTCTTTTTGACGCTGTGATCAGTACCAGCGGCAGCGGACCGGCCTATGTGTACATGTTTATCGAGGCTTTGGCAGATGCAGCGGTAATGGAAGGAATGCCGAGAGCGCAGGCCTACGAATTTGCCGCCCAGACGGTGTTGGGCTCGGCCAAGATGGTGTTGGAGACCGGCCTGCACCCCGGGGCGCTGAAGGACATGGTTTGTTCTCCGGCAGGCACTACCATCGAGGCGGTGCGTGTACTGGAGGAGAAGAACTTCCGTAGCGCTGTGATCGAAGGAGCCCATGCAGCGGCAGAGAGATCACGGGAGATGCAGAAGAAATAGACGGAATGGAGGCGGCCTGTTTCGGCCGCCTGTTTTAAAGGCAAGGAGAGGACGACATGGAATTCAAAGGACTGAAGAAGGTGAACGAAGGTCGCTTCATCACTCGTTACGATCTGGACTACGAGACCGTGGATGGGAAACCCAAGACCTATGAAATGATCAGCCGGCGCAGTGATCTTGTTGGTCTGAAGGACCTGGCTGGGTCTCCAACGGACTCTGTGGTGCTGATCATGACAGATGAGAGCGGTGAGCGGATCCTTCTAAATCGCGAGTTTCGTATGCCGATTGGACGGAACATCATGAATTTCCCTGCAGGTCTGATCGATCCTGGTGAGGGGGTGGAAGAAGCCGGGCGCAGGGAGCTCAGGGAGGAGACCGGCCTGGAGATCATCTCCATCGATGACGTTCTGCGCGACAGTTTCTCTGCTATCGGTTTCTCCAACGAGAAGAGTGTCTGCCTGATCGGGCGTGCGGCAGGGGAGTTCACCCGCAGCACCTCGTCAGAAGAGGAGATCTGGGCGGGTTGGTATACCAGAGAAGAGGTCCGAGCTCTTCTGCGACGGGAGGACTTCTCCGCAAGATCCCAGGCCTATTGCTATATGTGGGCGAAGAGCCAGAGATAAGAAAGATAGAAATTGTGAGAAAACGGTTATTTTCAGAACAGACAGATAGTGGTATACTAGTAATATATTCATCTATCATGCGAAGGAGGAAAGTATGATGTTAAAGAGAAAGTTTGTCGCTCTGGCAGTGTCCGTCGCCATGGTCTTCACTGTGCTGTCCACGGGGGCGGCGTTTGCAGAATCGGAGACTCCGGCGGGGGAGGAACTGACAGGTAACGTCCAGTCCGTTGAAGTTCCATCCGATGCGCTTGAGAGCGGAACAGAAGCATTGCTGCAGGGGGAGATCGCAAGCGGGGGATCCACATTGCAGGCACCGGATATCAACAGGGTGAAGAATCCGGTCATGACCAGTGATAACACCGCCACCGTGATCGTGCCGACTCAGGCGGTCCTGATCATGTATTATACCGGAGGAACGCCGGAGGTGAAGCGCGGAGATGCCGCGCTTACGGTACGGGATTACGCATCACAGACAGTGAGCGGCACCAAGGTGTACATTCGCACCTACCAGGTGAGCAAGGGCTCCTATACGGCGAAACGTTCTTATGGAAATGGGGTCATGGGCTTCCAGTATGCGCCTGCTACAGGGGCGACCCTGGCGAACAACAAGGCGTACATTGCAGGGAGTTACAATGATGGACAGACTCTGTTCTACCGTGTTCAGGCTTCTGCCAATGGGACCATCCGAGTAAGCACACGGGGCGAGTTGAGTGATTACTCCATGTACAAGGTGAAGCTCTTCAATGCCGCCAAGAAGCCTCTCAGCAGAGGATGGGAGACATTGTATCGGAGTGACAATTACTCAACGGTGTACGGTGTCAGGAAGGGGACCTATTATGTAGGGATCATCCCGTATGGCTCTTCCCATAGTTCCGTGTACGACGTGGCCGCCAAGTTCACCAAACGTCCTATCGATGCTGCCGGCGCCAGCAAGAAGAAAGCCAAGAAGATCAAGCAAGGCCAGACCAAGCGTGGCATGGTATTCATCGGCGAGAACAAGGTGTACTGGTACAAGCTTAAGCTGAAGAAGAAAAAGACCGTCCGTATCGTCACCGGCGGTGAATTCGGAGAGGGTGGAGACAGGTACGGCACCCTCAGATATGAGATGATCTATAAGGCCGGAAAGGTGAAATACCTCAGCAAGGATCGTTATC